>CALKXI010000086.1 GCA_938003965.1 uncultured Chlorobiales bacterium | reverse complement strand
TTTTGGAGTGTGCCCGTCCCCAATACCAATTTTCAATGTCGGTGTCCATTGGCACGCGTCCGAAGTTGTGGTCGTGATAGCCGTTACCTTGAAAAGCGATTTTATGCATTTCACCTTTAAGTCCGTCCCAAACATTGAGTTTGCCATCCACATTCATGGAAGGTGCGACGAGAATCCATGTGTGCTCGCCTGCGCCAGAGGAGAGTTCGCCGAAGTCTTCAGCGAGTTCCACTTTGGGCGTGAAGTAAAGTTCGGCTTTGACGCGCTTTTTTCGAGCAGGCATCTCGAAGTCAATATGCAAGACGAACCGGTTGCGCAGTTCATCATAACAAAAACGATTTTGCTCGAAGCGTGCAAACGGATTTTCTGAAGAGGCTTCAAAGAAGGTCGTGTCACCTTCTTTGATGAAGTTCAAAATTTCTACGCCGTCGGCATAAAGGCTGAAACTAAACGCCGTGTGTTCAAGCGGACTGGGAAGCGGTGAGTCGTATTTTGAACCGTTCGATTTCGAGCCGTTTTGTTTCCAAGCGCGAAGTCGCTGAAGGTAATACGGCGAAAATGGAAAACCTGAAAACCAGATTGCGACAAGCGAGTAGCGGCTGTCGTCTGTAACGGCGTCAAAATACCACCACTCGTAAGAGCCCGGCTCTTTGAGATTGTGCCAAACATCGGAGTGTAGCGATGAAAGAATCTGCATGCTGATTGCGCGGATGCAAGCACTTGCGTTTGAAGATAGAGCACTGCAATACAACAAACTGAATTGCGAAGGATATGGTTTCAATTTAGCGAAGTTCTTTGGGAAAACAAATGAATCTTGTCGTTCATCTTCAACTTTGAAACGCTTTATAGGAACTTGCGTATCTTTGCTCACGGCAAAAAGAAACACGCCGTAATGTTCAACTCAAAATGATACAGAAATACTTTTCAAACTTCTCTACCTTTCACATTGATATTCGCCGATACCTTGCAGGCGCATTCCTATTCAACATTGGCGCATCAATTAACGATTTGCTCTACAACCTTTACCTCAATTCGCTTGGCTATTCGGATTCGTTCATTGGCGGAATGATTAGCCTACACTCGCTCGGTGTGCTGTTGCTCTGCATTCCTGCGGCGTTTTTGGCGCGGAAGTATTCCCATCGAACGATGTTATTGGTGAGCATTTCGCTCGTCGCGCTCTTTCAACTCTTGCGTGCGATTTTTCCGAATGAGTTTTTAGTGCCGTTCTTCAACCTTGTTTTAGGGCTTGCTGTGAGCGCGGCGCGGGTAATTCCTGCCGTGCTGTTGATGCGGCTATCGCGTCCCGAAGAGCGTGCGTTCGTTTTTGGCTTTAACGCGGCACTCTCGATGTTCGGCATTATGCTCGGCAATTATGTCGGCGGGCACTTGCCAAATGTGCTCACGATGAGTGCATCGATGTTCGGCGCGACGATTTCGCTCGACGATGCCTATCAAGTCAGTTTGTGTATTGGCGCGCTTGTGATGATGGTTTCGGTGTTGTTTTATGCCAAACTTTCGCCGTCGGAAACAATCTTGCCGTCGACAGTCTCGCTGGTGGAAGAATTTCTTTCGCAGATTCTCTCGCGTGCGCGGCTCAAACATATTTTCAAAGTCATTACACCGCACATCATTGTTGGCGTTGGCGCAGGCGCGGTGATTCCGTTTATTCCGCTGTATTTGCATCAAACGTTCGGCGCAAGTTCGGCGGAAATTGGTAGCACGATGAGCCTTGTGCAGTCGGCAGTGGTGGTTGGTTATTTGCTCTCGCCGATGATTTCAAGGCGGCTCGGCGTGCTCAAAAGCATTATCATCGTGCAATTTGCCTCGCTTCCGTTTATGGCGATTATGGGGTTTAGTTCAAGCCTTGTGATTGTTACCGTCGCATTTCTCTTGCGCAATGTATTGATGAACATGTCGGGTCCGTTTGTAGAGCAATACAACATGGAGCATGTGCGCGATGAAGAGCGCGAGTTCACCGCAAGCCTCGATATTTTCTTTTGGAATTTAAGTTGGGCAATTACGCCGGCAATTGCGGGCACGGTGATTGAACATTTCGGCTATAAGCCACTCTTCCTCGTTACGATTGGCTTTTACGCGCTGTCAAGTTTCGTTTATCTGGCAATGCTCAAAAAGCAAAAGAAAACTTGCGACTTGAACGCCTTGAAAGTCGAGGAGCGCGTCGCGTGAAATTGCGTATATTTGCCGCATGCGTTTAGCATTCCATTCAATTCAAATCTCACTCGAAGTATGTCCAAACAAGAAGGTAAGAAATTCACCCACTCCTACGATTTTGATGTTGCAATTATTGGTTCAGGACCGGGCGGATACGAAACTGCTATTCGCGCCTCGCAACTCGGCTACAAAGTGTGCATCGTTGAAAAAGAGCCAACGCTTGGCGGCGTGTGTCTGAACTGGGGCTGCATTCCGACAAAATCGCTTCTCAAAAACGCCGAAGTGATTCACACCTTGAAACACGCCAAAGAGTTCGGCATTAACATTCCCAACATGGAAATTGACTTTGCGGCGATTATTCAGCGCAGTCGGAGCGTTGCGGCACAAATGGCAAAGGGCGTCGATTACTTGATGAGGAAAAATAAAATCACGGTCAAAAAAGGCTACGGCAAATTGGCGTCGGCGCACGAAATTGAAATCGAATCCGATGGAAAAGTTGAGAAGATTACAGCACTGCATACGATTTTAGCCACAGGCACAAAAGCCAAATCGCTTCCAAATGTAACGGTCGATAGAAAGCGTATCATCACAAGCTACGAAGCGATGATTCTTCCCGAAAAGCCGAAAACGCTCACTATCATTGGCGCGGGCGCAATCGGTGTTGAATTTGCTTACTTCTATAATGCGGTCGGCACAAAGGTTACGCTGGTTGAATACATGCCGCAAATTCTGCCCAACGAGGACGAGGAAATTTCCACATGGCTGGCACGCGAATACAAAAAACAAGGCATTGATGTAATGACGGGCGCGAAAGTCGAGTCGGCGTCGGTCGAAGGTGAGCAAGTGAAAACCGTTGTTACAGACGCTAACGGCAACAAGAAAGAACTGATTTCGGACTACTGCCTCGTGGCGGTCGGCTTAACGGGCAACATTGAAAATCTCGGCTTGGAGAAAGTCGGCGTAGAAACCGAAAAGGGATTCATCAAAGTCGATGGCTTTGGACGCACGAATGTGGAAGGCATTTACGCCATTGGCGATGTGGCAGGCGGCATGCTCTTGGCACACAAAGCCTCCGTCGAAGGGATTAACTGCATTGAAACGATTGCAGGACTTCCGACGCAGCCTATTAACCCGCTCGAGATTCCAGCATGCACTTATTGCCAACCTTCAGTAGCGCATGTAGGCTTAACGGAAAAAGCCGCCAAAGCGCAAGGCTACGAAGTGAAAATTGGACGATTCCCGTTCAAAGCATCAGGCAAGGCAACGGCAGCAGGCGAAACAGCAGGCATGGTCAAACTCATCTTCGATGCCAAATACGGCGAGCTCTTAGGTGCGCATATTGTCGGACACGAAGCCACCGAAATGATTGCCGAACTGTGCCTTGCAAAGAAAATGGAAGCCACGGCTGATTGGATTCATAAAACGATTCACGCGCACCCGACTTTCTCGGAAGCCGTCAAAGAAGCGGCCGCGGATGCTTACGGCGAAGCCATTAACATCTAACAGCATGCTCAAAAGCGGCTCGGATAGAACGAGTAAAACAAGTTGAGTCCGCTTCCGACGGTGGCGACGCTGTTGAGAATGATGAACGGCACATCTTGCAGAAAGAGAGCGTGAATCGTAAGCGAACATGCGCCAATCGTGGTAAGCACAAGAAACCCACGATTGACGGTGCAGCGCCGCTTGCGCAAGGTTTCTATCGTTTGTGGAATCCAGCAAAGCACAATGCATGCCATGCCAATCCAGCCTGAGAGAGTTTCAAGCGTCATCATCTCAAGAGTTCAATCATATCGCGCACGGCTCGGTCAATTCCGACAAGGGCAGCACGGGCAATGATGGCATGTCCGATGCTCACTTCTTCAATCACATCGGAAAGCGACTTGAACGCAATGATGTTCGTGTAGTTCAAACCGTGCCCAGCAACTACACGCAAGCCTAAGTCGCGTCCGAGCGATGCGGCTTTGCGCAGGCGCAAAAGCTCGAGTTGAATCTCGTCAGCCTTTCGAAGCCGTGAGTAAGTGCCCGTATGAAGTTCAATATGGGTCGCACCCAGTTCAGCGGAAAGTCGGACGAGCTCGAGGTCGGCTTCAATGAACAAACTGGTGGGAATCTCGTGCCGCGCAAGTTCAGCAATAAATGGCGCAAGAGCATTATGTAAGGCTTTTACATCGAGTCCACCTTCAGTGGTAAGCTCTTCGCGACGTTCAGGCACAAGCGTAACGAGGTCAGGCTTGATTTGAATGGCAATGCGAAGCATTTCTTCGGTCGCTGCCATTTCAAGGTCGAGTTTGGTTTTAACCGTTTTGCGAAGCAAGAGCAAATCGTGGTCGCATATGTGGCGGCGGTCTTCGCGCAAATGGCAGACAATGCCAACTGCGCCTGCCAGTTCGGCTAAATGGGCAGCCGTTGTTGGGTCTGGTTCTTGTTCCTTTCGAGCGTTGCGAAGGGTTGCGATGTGGTCGACATTAACAGCAAGTTGCATATTAGGATGGCTATGAAAAATTGAATGGGCGCAAAAATAAGTAGGAGCAGAAAGAAAGCAAGGCAATTTGTGTAGAAATAAAAAGCAAAAGGCGATTTCTTGGTGAAACCGCCCTTCTTGATGCTGCGGCACGACATCAATCGCTTAATAGCGATAATGCTCAGATTTGAACGGACCGTGCTGTGGAACGCCAATATACTTCGCCTGCGACTCGGTCAGTTCGTCCAGTTCAACGCCAAGCTTAGCAAGGTGCAAACGTGCAACTTTTTCATCAAGATGCTTCGGCAAAACATAAACCTTGTTTTCGTAGTTCTTGTAGTTCTGCCACAGTTCAATTTGCGCCAGCACTTGATTGGTAAACGACATTGACATGACAAACGAAGGATGACCCGTTGCCACGCCGAGATTGACTAACCGACCTTCAGCCAGCACAATGATTTCTTTGCCATCGATGTTGTAGAGGTCGACTTGTGGCTTGATTTCAACTTTGGTGTGCCCATAGTGCTTGTTCAGCCACGCCATATCGATTTCCGTGTCGAAGTGCCCGATGTTGCAGACAACGGCTTTATCTTTCATTAAGCGGAAGTGCTTTTCGGTAATGATTTTTTCGTTGCCGGTTGCGGTTACAATAATATCGGCTTCTTTGACGGCATTTTCCATTTTCTTGACTTCATAGCCTTCCATTGCTGCTTGCAAGGCGCAAATCGGGTCGACTTCGGTTACAATCACGCGCATGTGGTTGCTTCTGAGCGATTCAGCTGAACCTTTTCCAACATCGCCATAACCAGCGACAACGGCAACCTTACCTGCAAGCATCAAGTCTGTTCCACGACGAAGCGCATCGACAAGCGACTCACGGCAGCCGTATTTGTTATCGAACTTAGACTTCGTAACGCTATCATTCACATTGATGGCAGGGAGCGGAAGTTTGCCGTTTTTGACGCGCTCATAAAGCCGATGCACGCCAGTGGTGGTTTCTTCCGACAAGCCGCGAATGCCCGGCACAAGTTCAGGATACTTATCCAAAACCATGTTCGTCAGGTCGCCTCCGTCATCCAAAATCATGTTGAGCGGTTGACCGTCTTTGAAGGCGAAGAGCGTTTGCTCAATGCACCAGTCGAATTCCTCGACGCTCATGCCTTTCCACGCATAAACTGGAATGCCTGCTTTGGCAATCGCAGCAGCGGCGTGGTCTTGAGTTGAAAAGATATTGCAGCTCGACCAACTCACCTCAGCACCAAGCTCAACGAGCGTTTCAATTAAAACAGCGGTTTGAATCGTCATGTGCAAGCAGCCTGCAATCCGTGCGCCTTTGAGCGGCTTGGATTGACCAAACTCTGCACGCAACGCCATTAAGCCAGGCATTTCAGCTTCAGCAAGTCTGATTTCTTTGCGCCCCCAATCGGCGAGCGCGATGTCTTTGACCTTGTAAGGCAGTCGGTTCGTTTCTATGGTTGCCATTGTTTATCTGTGGTTTGGTTGTCAAAAATAATAGTTACACAAATTGATTACTTGAAGGCACGACGCAGCTGATTGACCATGTCCAACTTTTCCCAAGGAAACTGCGGGCGTCCGAAATGTCCGTACGCAGCCGTATCACGGTATCGCCAGCCCTTAGGCTTGTTCAAACTAAATCGCTCAATAATCGCAAGCGGACGAAGGTCGAAGAGCTTCTCGACTTTTTCTTGCAACTCAGCGTCACTGATGCCGTTCGTGTTGGTGCCATGCGTATTGACGAGAATCGAGACCGGACGTGCAACGCCAATCGCATACGAAACTTGAATCGTGCATTTTTCTGCCAAGCCTGCACCAACAATGTTTTTTGCAATGTGCCGAGCAGCGTATGCAGCAGAACGGTCAACTTTCGTCGGGTCTTTGCCTGAAAATGCACCCCCTCCATGCGGTGCAGCCCCACCGTATGTGTCGACAATGATTTTTCTGCCTGTTAATCCTGTGTCGCCATGCGGTCCACCAATTTCAAAACGCCCTGTCGGATTGACAAAATACTTCGTGCGCTTATCTAACAACTCACTCGGAATCACTTTAGTAATCACATTCGCAATCACATCTTCGCGAATTTTCTCTTGAAATTGCTTTTCGCTCATGCCTTTGGGTTCAGGGTCGTGCTGCGTTGAAACCACAACCGTATCCACTCGCACGACCGTGTTTCCGTCATACTCGAGCGTTACTTGGCTTTTGGAATCGGGGCGAAGGTAGGTCATAATTTTGCCCTCTTTGCGAATGTCGGCAAGTTTCTTGACAATTTGGTGCGCATAAGTAATGGCAGCAGGCATCAACTCTGGCGTCTCCTTGCACGCATAGCCAAACATCATGCCTTGGTCCCCTGCGCCTATCGAATCAAAGCGGTCCTTGACAGGCGCCTTCTTGTCAACGCCACGATTGATGTCGGGCGACTGCGCATGAATCGCCGAAAGAATTCCGCACGAATTGGCTTCAAACATGTATTCGCCTTTCGTGTAACCAATATCCCTAATCACACTGCGAACAATCTCAGGCACTTCAACATACTTCTTCGTTGTAACTTCGCCACCAACGACCACCTGACCTGTCGTTACGAACGTTTCACACGCCACGCGCGCATTTTTGTCTTCTGAGATAATTGCGTCGAGCACTGCATCAGAAATTTGGTCTGCGATTTTGTCGGGATGTCCTTCGGAAACCGATTCCGATGTGAAAAGGTATCTTGCCATTTTTTTTGAAAACAGTGTTTTTGATTGCTGATTGATAAAATGAACAAAAAAAGCCTTTTCCGCGAATAGAAAAGGCTTCTGTAAACTCAACTCGGGACACGGAAATCTCTTCTAAACGCCACCGAACCATCTTGTTCGGCAAATTAGCACCGTGTCCATACCTAATGGCGTGCTAAAAGAATAGCAAAAATAAACAAACAGCCCTAAAAACAAAAGGGGCGGATTTGCGCCCGCCCCCCAATCATCGTTTAACTCAAACTTATTAGCACAAACTTACTTCACCAGCATCATCTTCTTCGTCGCAACAAAGTTCCCTGCTTGCAACCGATAGAAATAAACGCCGCTTGAAAGATTCGATGCGTTCAAGGTGTAGTTATACGCCCCCGCATCTTGACGACCATTCACCAAACTCATCACCTTGCGACCTAACACATCATAAACTTCCAACTTCACCTCGCTTGCCACCGGCAACTGATAGGCAATCACCGTCGTCGGGTTGAATGGGTTCGGATAGTTTTGCTCCAACGCAAAGGTCTTCGGCAAGCCCGCATTCACTTCAATGATGTTGGAGTATTCAAACTGTCCGTCAAAATCCACTTGCTT
>CALKXI010000085.1 GCA_938003965.1 uncultured Chlorobiales bacterium | reverse complement strand
GCGCTCAAACTCAAAGAAATTTCCTACATCCATGCCGAAGGCTATCCTGCCGCTGAAATGAAACACGGTCCGATTGCGCTCATCGACGAAAATATGCCTGTTGTATTCATTGCTACAAAGGATAACTCCTATCACAAAGTTATCAGCAACATTGAGGAAGTGCGCAGTCGCAAAGGTCGCGTGATTGCCATTGCCACCGAAGGTGACGATGAAATTTCTCACCTTGCCGAGTTTGTCATTCGCATTCCGAACACGCTCGATTTGCTCTTGCCGCTCCTGACGTCGATTCCGCTTCAACTTTTGGCATATCACATTGCCGTCATGCGCGGGTGCAATGTCGACCAGCCGCGCAACTTGGCAAAGTCCGTTACGGTCGAGTGAATTAGGACGATGAATTGCGCAATGCTTAATTTGCCGTGTCTCATTCAGATTCAATTTTTCACGACAATGGAAAGCGTTGCGCGTTTTTTGATGGAAGTTGCGCCGTTCTCGCTTCTTTCCGATGAAGAGCGCGAAGCGGTTGCGAAGAAAATGCTTGTGGAGTATTTCCCGAAAGGGAGCGTGATTTTAAGGCGCGACCTCGACAAAGCCGAGTTTCTTTACATCGTGCGCAAAGGTCGAGTTCGCATTACGCGCGGGCGCAGTGGCGAAAATGAGCGACTCGTTTCGCTGTGCGGCCAAGGCGATAGTTTCGGCATTACCTCGCTCTTGGAAAATGAAGCCTTCATCTTTAACGCCACCAGCGACGACGACACCATTTGCTACCTACTCCCCAAAGCCGAGTTCAAATATCTTTACGACACGCATCAAAAGATTGCGGATTATTTTTCGCCCATGCTTTCGGTTTCGCTTGCGAATGCTTACCAAACCGAGCGAGAGCGGCTCTCGGTGCATAGGCAAACCGGCGAAGTTTCTTTGCTGTTTCAAAGCGTAGCGTCGCTTATCAAGCGCCGCCCGATTGTTGGCACTCCCGAACTCACTGTGCGCGAAGCCGCCGAAATCATGACGCTCGAGCGCGTCGGCTCGCTTGTGATTTTAGGCGACGACGGCAAACCTGATGGCATTATCACCGATACAGACTTTCGCTCGAAAATTGTCGCACGCGGTCAAAGCATCAATCTGCCTGTTTCTGCGGTGATGTCTTCCCCTGTCATCACGATTGATTCCGAAGATTCCGTGATGAACGCGCTCATGCTTATGACGCGACACCGCATTCATCACCTTTGTGTTGTGGAGCATAAAGGCGATGTCGAGAAATTTCTCGGCGTGATTTCCGAACATGATTTAATGCTCATGCATGGCGTTAGCCCCGCCGCCGTTACGAAGAATTTAGACCGCGAACAAACCGTTGAAGGCTTGCTTTCTGTGCGCATGCAAATGAACGCCGTCATTGATTCGCTCATTGCACAAGGCATGACTGCCAAACGGCTCACGCACATCATCACTTCCTTCAACGATAAACTCACCGAGCGCATTTTGCAATTTGCCGAAACACGAATGGTTCAAGAAGGGTTTGGAAAGCCGCCCGTTCCGTTCGCTTGGATTGCTTTCGGTAGCGAAGGACGCGAAGAACAAACCATCAGCACCGACCAAGATAACGGACTTGTTTTTGAGAATACCGCTAACGATTCCGACGTGCAATCCTACTTTCTGAAATTTGCTTCGTTTGTCGTAGAGGGTTTAGATAAAGTTGGATTTCCAAAATGCAAAGGCAATATCATGGCAACCAACCCCGAACTCTGCCAAAGCCTCTTTGGGTGGAAGAAAAATTTCTCGAAGTGGGTTCACTCTGCAAGCCCAAAGTCGTTACTCAACGCCTCGATTTTCTTCGACTTCCGCTCGATTTACGGTGAGGCGTCGCTCGTGGCTTCGTTACGCCAACATCTTTTTTCAGAGATTGCACAGACAAAGCAGTTTCTTTTCTTCATGACGCAGAACGCGCTTCAAACCAAACCGCCGCTCGGCTTCTTCGGCTCGTTTTTGCTTGAAGATTCAGGCGCGCATAAAAATCAATTCAACATCAAAGAGCGCGCACTTCGTCCGCTCGTCGATGGCGCACGGCTCTTATCGTTTCAAGCCAAAACAAATAGTGCGAACACATGGTCGCGCCTTGAAGTTGCCAAAGAGAAAAGTTTGATGCGCCAAACCCTCATAGACAATGTCATTGAAGCCTTTGATTTTATGATGACGCTTCGGCTCACGCACCACAGCGAACAGCGTCGCAAAGGGCTTGCGCCCGATAACTTCATCGCGCCTGAACGGCTCACGCAAATTGAACGCAATGCGCTGAAAGAATCTTTTCGCGTGGTCGAGGAATTTCAAGCCGAACTGCGCGATAAATTCGCAGGCGGCGTTACCATGACAATGGAATAATCCGATACCACAGCATCATTGTAATCTTGAATTACGCTCCTAACAACAACGCCTTGTTATACTCCCAATTCATTTGCGCAATGTTCAAGACGGAAACGCCCATTGGACACTCGACTTGGCAAGCTTCGGTGTTGGTGCAGTGTCCGAATCCTTCTTTATCCATTTGCTCAACCATCTTGACGACGCGGATTCGTGCTTCGGCTCTACCTTGAGGCAATTTTGCCAAGTGCGAAATTTTCGCAGCCGTGAATAATGCCGCGCTTCCGTTTTTGCATGTCGCCACACACGCGCCACATCCGATACACGCCGCTGAATCAAATGCCGATTCGGCAACATCGTGCGTAATTAAAATGCTGTTGGCTTCGGGCGCAGAGCCTGTGCTTGCCGATATGTATCCGCCTGATGCAATGATGCGGTCAAACGCACTTCGATCGATTTTCAAATCTTTAATGACGGGAAATGCTTTGGCACGGAACGGCTCGACCGTTATCTCGTCGCCGTCGTTGAACGAGCGAAGGTGAAGTTGGCAAGTCGTGATGCCGCCAATCGGTCCGTGTGCGCGTCCGTTAATCATCACGCCGCATGTGCCGCAGATGCCCTCGCGGCAATCGTGGTCAAAGACGACGGGACGCTCGCCCTTCGTAACAAGTTGCTCGTTAAGCACATCGAGCATTTCCAAAAACGACATGTCTTTTTCCAAGTTCTCGAGCGTATAGGTTTTGAACGCGCCTTTTGCAGTTGTAGATTCTTGTCGCCAGATATTGAGTTTGAGTTTCATCGTTGCTCCTTTTTCGCTTTGCGTTTCGTGTTACTTGTATGAGCGTTCCGCCAATTTCACGGATTCAAATTCGAGCGATTCTTTGTGCAGAATCGGGGCTTGTCCGTTGTTCCACTCCCACACTGAAATAAACCGGAACTCGTCGTCGTTGCGCATGGCTTCGCCTTCGGGGGTTTGATACTCTTCGCGGAAATGCGCGCCGCACGATTCTTCGCGCGTGAGTGCGTCGTAGCACATCAATTCGCCGATTTCAAAATAATCCGCCACGCGCCCTGCTTTCTCGAGCTCGACATTGAGCGTGGTTGCCTCTTCGGGAATCATCAATCGCGCATAAAATTCGTCTTTGAGGTCGCGAATTTTTTTGATAGCCGTTTTCAATCCTTCGCGGTTGCGCGAAAGCCCGCAGTAGTTGTAGAGCAATCGCCCCAACTCCTTGTGGAACATTTCCGCCGTTTTATCGCCACGAATTTTGACGAACATATCCAGTTGCGATTTCACATTCGCTTCGGCTTCAACGAAGGCTTGATGTGAAGTGCTGGGCAGTTCGGTTTTAATTTTGTTAGAGAGATAATTGGCGATGGTATAAGGCGCAATGAAGTAGCCGTCGACGCAGGCTTGCAGGAGCGAATTTGCGCCGAGTCGATTTGCGCCATGGTCGGCAAAGTTGGCTTCGCCTGCGGCAAAGAGCCCGGGAATCGTGGTCATTAAATCGTAATCAATCCACAAGCCGCCCATGGTGAAATGGGCTGACGGCGAAATCATCATCGGTTGTTCGTAAGCGTCGATGCCTGTGATTTTGCGATACATATCGAAAAGGTTGCCATACTTTTCAGCGATTTTCTTTTTGCCTTGCGCTTTAATGGCGTGAGAAAAATCGAGATAGACCGCGTTTTTTTGAGGACCGACGCCGTAGCCTGCATCAATGCGTTCTTTGGCGGCACGCGAGGAAATATCGCGCGGAGCAAGATTGCCAAACGAAGGATAGCGTCGCTCCAAGTAATAATCGCGCTCGTTTTCGGGAATGTCGTTCGGAGCGCGTGAGTCGTTTTGTTTTTTCGGCACCCAAATTCGTCCGTCGTTGCGAAGCGATTCCGACATCAAAGTGAGTTTAGATTGATGTTCGCCAAGTTGCGGAAGTGATGTTGGGTGAAATTGAATCCAGCTTGTTGACGCCATGAACGCGCCTTTTTTGTGCGCACGCCAAATGGCTGACGCATTGCACCCCATTGCCAGCGTCGAGAGGTAATAAATTTTTCCGTATCCGCCCGTCGCCAACACAACCACATGCGCTGCATGCCGCTCGATTTCGCCCGTAAGCAAATTGCGCGCAATAATGCCCGCCGCTTTGCCATCAATCGTAACAAGGTCGAGCATTTCATGTTGCGCATAAAGTTTGACCGTGCCCGCATTCACTTGTCGCATCAAGGCTTGATACGCGCCGAGCAAGAGTTGTTGCCCAGTTTGCCCGCGTGCGTAAAAGGTTCGGCTCACTTGCACGCCGCCGAAAGAGCGGTTGTTAAGATAACCGCTATACTCACGCGCAAACGGCACGCCTTGTGCGACGGCTTGGTCGATAAGCAGTTGCGAACATTCCGCAAGGCGATACACATTGGCTTCACGCGCACGGAAGTCGCCACCTTTGATAGTGTCGTAAAACATGCGATAAATGCTATCGCCATCGTTCTTGTAATTCTTGCATGCATTCACGCCGCCTTGCGCCGCAACCGAGTGCGCCCTGCGTGGCGAATCTTGAAAGCAAAACGAGAGCACTTGATAGCCCATCTCGCCGAGCGTTGCGGCAAGCGACGCCCCCGCAAGCCCTGTTCCGACCACAATCACGCGCAACTTCTTACGATTGGCGGGACTGACAAGCCCCGCATGGTCTTTGAAGTTCTGCCATTTATCGGCAAGGTCGCCCGATGGAATGTTGGCGCGAATGGATTTTCCTTCAATCGCATCACCGCCACCTGTTTTTGACTCAATCGTTTTTTGGCGCGGCTCATGGATTTCAATCGTAGCGCGGGAAATTGAATTGGCTTCAGCAAAGTTCGTTGACATCGTTATTCTCCTTTTGATTTGTTCTCCTTTTGATTGTATCGCCCTCTTGCGGTTGTTCATTTTTCAGGCGATTGAATTTGACCTTACTTTAATTGCAACAGCGTCAGCAATCGCTCTTGATGCTGAACGAGATAAACATAAATCGGAATGATGGCGAAGCCTGCCGAAATGACAACGCTATACACCACACCCGCCACATTCACGACGCGCACATACTTTTGATGATACACACCGAGCGTTCTCAACGCACTTGCAACGCCGTGCAATAAGTGATAGCCCATTGCCACCATTGACACCACATAAATCACCACATACCACACATTGCCGAATAAATTCACGACGGCGGAATACAAATCCTTGCGTCCCCACGGGTCGAGCGGCATGTCGGTGAATTTGTAGTAATACCAAAAGTTCTGAAAGTGAATCACGATGAAGACGAAAATCACCGTGCCTAAAAGCCCCATTGAGCGGCTATACCAAGGACTTGCGACTTTGCGCTCATCGACGGCGTATTTTCCGCCCGACTTGCGATTGTATATCGTAATCACCACTGCGTAAATCGCATGCGCAAGAATGCTCACATACAAGCCAATCGCAACAACTTTGATAAACAAATTGCCCGATAACGCTTGTGAATACGCATTAAATTGCTCTTGCGCGATTTCTTTCGGCAGGAAAAGTTGGAGATTGCCCAAAAGGTGAATGACAAGGAAGAGGCACAAGAAAAGTCCAGTAAGTGCCATCAACAATTTGCGAAGAAGCGTGAGTTTTATCATACTGCACCTCACTCTTGATTAGGTTAGCAAAACTTCTGAGAAACTTGGCTCAATCTCTTTGAACTGACTGAATGAAGCGAGGGAGCGTTGTGGCGTGTTCAGTTCAACGACACCATTTTGCCAAGCGTAAAGAACAGACTTACAAAAGTAAGGCTTAAACCAAGCGGACGCAAGTTTTTTCTAATTTAATTTTACCTTCTGCTCATGCATCGCATCACCATTTGCTTTATGCTTCTTGCAAGTTTGATAACCTCATCTTTTTCACTAACTCCGATGAAGCCAAAATTTGCTATTGCCATTCACGGTGGCGCAGGCACGATTCTTAAATCTCATCTCACGCCCGAACAAGACGCGCTGTATCGCGAAAGACTTACGAGAGCCCTTGAAACAGGCTACGCTTTGCTCGAGTGTGGAAGCACAAGTTTAGATGCGGTCGAAGCCGTCGTTCAACTGCTTGAAGATGATTCGCTTTTCAATGCAGGCAAAGGCGCAGTGTTTAATAGCGACGGCAAGGTCGAGCTCGATGCTTCCATTATGGACGGCAAAACCTTGAAGGCGGGTGCCGTTGCGGCGTTGCATCATGTCAAAAACCCGATTTGCTTGGCGCGTGCGGTAATGGAAAACTCTGAGCACGTCTTTCTCATCGGCGAAGGCGCAGAGGCATTTGCGAAAGCCCATCAAATTGAACTTGTTGATGAATCGTATTTCTTCACCGAAGCGCGTTGGCAATCGCTTCAAAAAGCAAAATCAAAAGAATCACTCACGGAAAAGGAAAAGCACGGCACGGTGGGTGCGGTTGCGCTCGACCAATTCGGCAACTTGGCGGCGGCGACTTCAACAGGCGGCATGACGAACAAAAAATTCGGTCGTGTTGGCGATAGCCCCATCATCGGCGCAGGCACTTACGCCGACAACGAAACATGCGCAGTTTCGGCAACAGGACACGGCGAATACTTCATTCGCGCTGTTGTCGCGCACGACATCGCCGCTTTGATGCGCTATAAAAATCTCTCCGTTCAAGCCGCCGCCGAAGAAGTCGTCATGCGAAAACTGACCAAACTTGGCGGCACGGGCGGCGTTATCGCTATTGACCGAAACGGCAACATCGCTATGCCGTTCAACACCGAAGGCATGTATCGCGGCTACAAAGTTCAAGGCGGCAAAACGTTTGTTGCGATTTACAAGGAGGAATAAACGCCACTGCAACAATCACTCGTTGGCATTTTTTTCTGTCAGAGAGCACAGATTTGACTAATTAACCCAATGCCCACAGACTCATTGTAAGAGATTGAGTTTGCTCTTCTTGCGTCCGTAAGAAAAATAAATCACAAGTCCAATCGCAAGCCAAATGAGAAACCACGTCCAGTTGCTAATCTCGGAGATCAAATAGCCGCACGAGAGAAGCGCGCAGATGGGAATTAGTGATAGGTTGTGCTTGAAGGAAAGGTATGCCAGTACCAGCGTGCCGATGAAATAAATCGTCAGGGGCATTCGTGAAGAGAGTGCTTCAAAGAGCGGCGTTTCTCCAATCGTGAAAAACTTCAACACGTCATCTTGATTCAAGACTGCCACGCCGAGCCAAATGATTGCCACCATAATTGGCGCAATCCATTTCGCGTTGATGTATGGAATTTTGAACTTCCGCTCTGCGGTCGGATTTGTTTTTTCCAACACCAACACGCCGCCTGAGACGAGCAAAAATGCGAAGAGCGTTCCGATGCTGGTTAAATCTGTTACCACATTCATATCGACAACGAGCGCAGGCACGCCAACAACAATTCCCGTAATGACCGTCGAGAATGATGGCGTTTTGAACTTCGGGTGAATGGTTGAAAAGGCTTTTGGGAGCAAGCCGTCGCGGCTCATCGCCATCCAAATTCTTGGCTGTCCAAGTTGAAAGACAAGCAAAACCGACGCGATTGCAATCACCGCACTGACGGCAATCACGCCCGAAATCCAAGGCACATTTACACCTTCTGCACCGAAGACGAAGGCGAGCGGGTCGCCGACTTGCAACTTTGTGTAGCTCGTCATTCCTGTGAGCACCAGCGCAATCAAAACATAAAGCAGGGTGCAAATGAGAAGCGAATAAATCATTCCGCGTGGCAAATCGCGTTGTGGGTTCTTGCACTCCTCTGCCGTTGTTGAAATCGCATCAAAGCCGATGTAGGCGAAGAAGACGGACGAAACGCCCGCCATTACGCCGCCAAATCCATTCGGCATAAAGGGCGACCAATTTTCAGGCTGAACATAAAATGCACCAACCGCAATCACGAGCAAGACCACACCAATTTTCAAAATCACCATTATGTTGGTTGTGGTGCGCGATTCTTGAATGCCGATATAAACAACCGTCGTGATGATGACGGTAATCAAAAATGCGGGCAAGTCGCAGACGAGTTTAACGCCGAGAATTGACGGTGCCGCTTCGTACGCCTTAAATGCTGTGAGCATTTGCGCGTTGTTTGTGTCAGCTTCAATGGCTTCGAGCGTTGTGCCGCTTAGTAGCATGGCTTTGATTTTCGCTGCACTGCTTGAAGCGGTGAAATAATCCATCGCAAGATAATCGGGGAAGTTGATGCCGTAGCCCGCGAGCAATCCTGTGAAGTAATCGCTCCATGAAATTGCGACGACGATATTTCCGACAGCGTATTCCATAATTAAGCCCCAGCCAATAATCCATGCAAAGAGTTCGCCAAATGACGCGTAGGCGTAAGTATAAGCTGAACCTGAAACAGGAATCATCGAGGCAAATTCAGCGTAGCACACTACGGAAAAGCCGCACGCAATCGCCGTGAAGATGAAGAGTAAGACGACACCCGCGCCGCCTGAATACGCCGCATTGCCAATGGTTGAAAAAATGCCTGCGCCGACAATTGCCGCAATGCCAAGTGCCGTGAGGTCGAAGACCGAGAGCGTTCTGTTTAAGGTGTGTTTTTGTTCTGCATCGGCGAGCGTTCCTGCTTGGGCGTCGGAGATGAGTTTATCGAGAGATTTTTTTCGGAAGAGCGTTCCTTTGAGCATTTCGCAGTGATGTTGTTCAGACCGTGTTGTTGATAGAGATGTTGGCGAAATATCGTGAAAGATTTTTGAAAATCGGCGTCATGAAAATCAAGATAATAGGCGACAACTCGCTGATGCGAAATCCGTATTCGTTTTTGGAAATTTGTATCTTCACTTCGTCGTATAACGCATCAACATTATCCCAAAATTTTCATGACCGCTCAACCGATAACGCAAATTGCACAGAGAGTTTTCAAGTCTGTTTGTGCCACGCTTCCGCCACTTGAAACTTTTTCATATTCATCAATTCAATCTCTCCCGCTCTCTTTGCAGAGCCGTGCGTTTATTTTCGCCGAACTTACTTTTTCGGCGCGTTCACTTTTAGCCTCGCTCAAATCGTCTCGCTTCAACTTGCAACACGACGCACTGCGCGAACCTCGTCATCACTTCGCCGATGCCATCGTTACTGCCACAACGCAACTCGTTCGCGAAGACTTCATCAAAATTCTCGAATCCGCCATTCTCATTGAAGCGCAGTATTTGGCGTGTCCGCATAAAATTCTCAAAGACCTCATCTTCGCCAATCGCACCGAACTTTCACCCGTCGATATTTTAGACCGTTTAAGCAATTTCGTCGAGTACGCATATCTGCTCGATGTCTTTAAGCAGTATTTGGAACGCAAACAGCCTACTGCGCTTTCTGCTGAAAAGTTCGCAAAAGTTTTGTTCGAAATTGATGCAAAACTTTGTGCCGCTTATTCGCACGACGAGTTTATGATGCTCTTCAAACCGCTTTTTGACTTTCACGCGCTTGCGGGAGAAAAAGCCGTGTCCTGTGTAACGCTTCGGGCTTTTTTAGCCGAGAAAAAGCTTGTTGAACACACGAAGCGAATAGACCTTGCGATTCAACACGGCATTGACTCGCTTACTGCCGAAGCCTTGAACGACCTTCTCCTCGCTCCTTTAGACGCGCTCGCTCCGAAACCCGCAAGTGTTGTCGAAGTGCCACAGGTTGTTGAGCCGCCACCAATGCCAGTAGCATCTGAACCTTCTCGCGTCAAAACGACTGACCCGCTACCACCTCCTCAGCCGCCGCCAACAATCGCACCCGAGCCAACTGCGCCCGAACCGATTATGCCGACCGTCGCCGCGCCTGAAATCGTCAAGGAAGAAAAGCCTGTTCCCAACATCGATTTTTTCGAAATCGAGAAGCAAAAAATTCAATCTCAAAAAGCCAAACAAGATTCCGCTTTGCGCGATGTGCGCCTGCTCATCAGCGATGACGAGCGAAAGAAGTTCATCAAGCGTCTTTTCAAAGGCAGTGAGGCGGAATACAATCAAGCCATTTCTGCTATCAATCAAATGAAGACTTGGCGCGAAGCCTCGCTCTATATTGACCGCGAAGTTTTCTCTCGCTTCAATGTTGATGAATTTTCAAGCGAAGCCGTTGCCTTTGTTGATATTGTTTTTGAACGCTTTCAAACGCGCTAACGCGTTCAACCCCTTTACTTCCACACAATTATGATTCCGAAGAAACTCCGA
>CALKXI010000084.1 GCA_938003965.1 uncultured Chlorobiales bacterium | reverse complement strand
AGAATTTAACGCATTGAGCGCACGAATTGTTCTACTTCTGTTACATAACGAAAACGAGTCTAGCATGCCAGTATCTCGGTTGCCTGAAAAAGTAAAATAAGTTAGTTCGCTTGTTGTAGACTGCCAGCATGAGCATCGTGAAGCCTTTTGCTGTTGCTGTATTAAAAAGCCCCTTGATTGAGTTGCGGGTTCAACGTTTCGCGGTTGCCTAATTGCGTCGCAAGAAATACATCTTTGGGTTGTGCAAGCAAGTGTGCGTGTGTGGAAGAACAGTTCAAACCACAGCGGCGAGATGCGACATTTCTCGCCGCCATGATGGGCTTAACTTACGAAACCGTCGTTGATTCCTTCGCTTGCGAGGTGCGAACTTTTTCAAGGGCGTTCAAGTAATTTTGCGCATGCTCGCGCTCGACCTTGCCGAACGATTTGAACCGCTTTGCCGCCGCCTTGAACATTTCGGCATGCTCGAGGGATTCTTTAGCTTGCTCGCGGAACTCCTCGACTGCCGCTAAATTGCCTTCTTCAATCGCCTCGCGTTCAAATTGCGGATACATTTGATTGGTCTCGTAAAGTTCGCCTTCGGCAGCAATCTCGAGCAGTTTCTCGACGGTCATGCCTGTTTTCGGATAGAGCAATTGCAAGTGCGCGACCGCGTGTCCGAATTCATCTTTGGCAGTCTTTTCAAAAAGTTGCGCCACTTCTTCGTTGCCGAGTTCGCGCGCGATTTCGCCAAAGTAGAGATAGCGGCGGAACGCCATCGCTTCACCTGCAAAGGCAGATTTAAGATTTTTGTGTGTTTTTGTGTTGCTGTTAAGCATAGGTTGTGTGCTGTTTTGTGTTGTAAATAATAGTAACAGTTACTAATACTGAAAATAAAGAGAAAAAGTTCCAGGAACACAAGTATTTTTTGTGGATTTTTTGGGTGTGCGTGTTATAGAGTGGCGGCAAACTTGGAAAAAGCGAGGAAAAAATAATTTTTGGAACATTTTGAATTTTGCGTGCGAACGCTTACTTTTGTAGCCCTTTTTTCGGCGGTGCATTCATCTGACGAGGGTTAGTTGGAAATGGTGAGAGCAGAGAGAGGCGAAGAACTGCGCAAGTTGCCGATTAAGTGCGATAGAGAAGAGAGCACTGGCGTTGAGAAAAGTTTTTTGAAAAATTGCATTGAGAGTGCTGGTGTAGCTCAGTTGGTAGAGCAGCTGATTTGTAATCAGCCGGTCGGGGGTTCAAGTCCCTTCACCAGCTCGGTTTGGGTAGGTAGCGAAGTGGTCAAACGCAACTGACTGTAAATCAGTCGACTTTAGTCTTCGGAGGTTCGAATCCTTCCCTACCCACTTGGTTATGATGCATAAATATGCGTTTGCTGATGTAGCTCAGTTGGTAGAGCACGTCCTTGGTAAGGACGAGGTCACCGGTTCAATCCCGGTCATCAGCTCGAGTGGTTTCGTAAGTAATGTGGTCAGAAATACGGGCGTAGCTCAATTGGTAGAGTAGCGGTCTCCAAAACCGTTGGTTGTGGGTTCGAGTCCTACCGCCCGTGCAAATGTGCAGAGATGCGCAAGTGAAACCGGAAGAAATCTACAAATTAAAGACAGATGAAGTGGACAGAAAGGATAGGTAATTACTACAACGATGTCGTTGCGGAGATGAAAAAAGTGACTTGGCCCTCAAAAGACGAACTTCGCGAATCGACGCTAGTTGTGTTGACGGTTGCAGGCTTGCTTGCACTTTTTACATTTGTGATTGATGAGAGTTTGAATTTGCTTATCAAGCAATTTTTGAGATAAAGAATGGAGCACATGGGAAAACAAAGTCAAGAGTCAGAAGCCGTGCCGCAAGAAACTGCGGTTCAGTCGTCCATGGGTAGTGTAGAAGGTGCTCTGTTGAAGCGGCATCCTGATGCGAAGTGGTATGCTGTGCGCACTTATTCAGGTCATGAGCGAAAGGTCAAAGAGCACATTGACAGGGAAGTTGAAAAACAAGGCATTAGGGAAAAAATTCCGACCGTTCATATTCCCTACGAAAGGTTTGTGGAAGTCAAAGACGGCAAGAAGAAAAGTCGAACAAAGAATGCGTTTCCAGGATACATCCTGGTTGAAGCAGTTTTAGACAAGCAAACCAGAAGCCTGATTCTTGATGCGCCGTCAGTCATCGGATTTTTGGGGGTGAAAGATGAGCCTACTCCGCTTCGTCCGGATGAAATAAAGCGCATTTTGGAAGATGGTCAAGAAGAAAAGCGAATGTTGGTGAAAGTTCCGTTTGAGGTTGGAAATACCGTCAAAATTATAGACGGTCCGTTTAGTTCGCTGACAGGTACTGTTCAAGAAGTCAACCCTGAGAAAATGAAAGTGAAGGTGCTGATAGGCTTTTTTGGACGAAGCACGCCAACCGAGTTTGATTTTTCACAGGTCAAGCCCGTAAATACATAAAAAGGAAAACCTGCCGCCAAATTCAACAAAGTTTCGCATACAACCTGACACCGAATAACAATGGCAAAGAAAGTAACGGGATTCATCAAACTTCAAATTCCCGCAGGAGCGGCAAATCCAGCGCCGCCTGTTGGTCCAGCCCTCGGTCAAAAGGGCATCAACATCATGGAGTTTTGCAAACAATTCAACGCAAGAACCGCATCGCAACAAGGTTTAATTATTCCAGTTGTGATTACGGTATACTCCGATAAGTCCTTTACCTTTATCACGAAAACGCCGCCAGCATCGGTTTTGCTCTTGAGAGAAGCGAAAATTGAAAAAGGTTCTGCGCAGCCGAACCGAAATAAAGTCGCACAGGTAACTAAATCCCAGATTAGAAAAATCGCTGAATTGAAAATGCCCGACCTCAACACGACAAAATTGGAGTCAGCAATGTCAATGATTGAAGGCACAGCGAGAAGCATGGGCATTACCGTTGTGGACTGATTTTTTTAGTGGGAGATGCAGAGCACAAAATAGATCTGCATCGCTTTTGTTCAACCACAATCTTCTTCAATACAATGGCAGGAAAGAAATACAAAGCAGCACTTGCGAAGCTAACGCCCAATGCTGAATACACGATTGCAGAGGCAATTGCAAAGCTCAAAGAAATCTCAAATACAAAGTTTGATGCAACGCTTGACATAGCTGTGCGTCTCGGCGTTGACCCAAAGCATGCAGACCAAATCGTGCGTGGCACAGTAGTCCTGCCGCACGGCATTGGAAAGAGCGTGCGTGTGCTCGTGATGTGCAAAGCAAACAAAGAACAAGAAGCCAAAGATGCGGGAGCGGACTATGTTGGCTTGACTGAGTTCGTCGAGAAAATTCAAGGTGGATGGACGGATGTGGATGTGATTATCGCAACGCCGGACACAATGGCTGAAGTGGGAAAGTTAGGAAAAGTGCTTGGTCCTCGTGGCTTAATGCCGAATCCAAAATCGGGAACAGTAACAATGGATGTGGCAAAAGCGGTCAAAGAGGTGAAGTCAGGTAAAATTGAGTTTCGCGTGGATAAAGCAGGAATCGTGCATGCAGGTGTCGGCAAAATGTCGTTTGATGAGGTGAAACTAACTGAGAATGTAAAAGCCTTTTTAGACGCAGTGCTTCGCGCAAAGCCGTCAGCAGCAAAAGGTCAATATATCAAGTCGGTGTATCTCTCCAGCACAATGTCGCCCAGTGTGAAACTTAAGCGCGACGAAGTTACACTGTAAAATTGTAGAAGAAAACAACCATGAAAAGAGAGCAAAAGGAAAAAGTGATTGCGTCGGTCGCCGAAAAACTCAAAAAAGCACAAGGGGTGTATCTGACGGATTTCACAGGTCTGACAGTCGAAGAAATCCGTAATCTTCGCAACGAATTTCGCAAAGCAGGCATTGAATATCGGGTCGTTAAAAACACCTTGATTAGAAAAGCGATGCAAGAAGCCAAGGTGAGCGACAAGATGTTCTCTGCACTAAAAAACTCGACTGGATTGGCTTTTGCGTATGACGATCCAATTGCGCCTGCAAAAATCATCAAGAAGTTTGCTTCCGAAAACGAAAAGTTGAAATTCAAAGCAGCAGCAATTGACGGAGTTGTTTTCGAAAGCAAGCAGCTCAATGATGTTGCGGGAATGCTCAGTAAAACAGAAAATATTGCGCGCGCAATTGGCACGGTCAATACGCTCGTTGCAGGAGTGCCACGTACTATCCATGCCGTGATGAGAAATCTCGTCAATGTGCTCGACCAAATTGCGAAGCAAAAAGCAACACAGGCTTGAACGATAAGTTTTAATTCCATAAGTTTATTACGCACTCAAATCATTTAACTTTTTAGGCAGTGTTCGCTTCTAACATTGCCGAAAAATAAATTTGAAAGGAAAAGAAACAACATGGCATCAGTCGACACACTCGTTGAGGAGATTGGTAAATTAACGCTCACCGAAGCCGCAGAATTGGTTAAGGCTCTCGAGGCGAAATTCGGTGTAACGGCAGCCGCACCTGTCATGATGGGTGGCGTAATGCCGAGTGCCGCCGCAGGTGGCGCTGCACCTGCTGCACCTGCTGAAGAAAAGACCGAATTTGACGTCATTCTCAAAAGCGGCGGTGCAAATAAAATCAACGTCATTAAGGTGGTGCGTGCGGCGACGAATCTTGGGCTCAAAGAAGCCAAAGACCTCGTTGATGGTGCACCGAAACCTGTCAAAGAAGGCATACCAAAGGCAGAAGCGGAAAAATTGGCAAAGGAACTCCGTGACGCCGGTGCTGAAGTCGAAATCAAGTAATTCTGACCTTACCGTTTCAACCGCAAAGCTCCGCTTCTCAAATTAGGTGCGGGGCTTTTGCTGTTTTCGTATTGTGCCGATTCGACCGATATTCAACAAATAAAAATTCGTTCCAAAGGTGTGCGAAAGAATGTCGTTGTGCTAAACGCAATGAATGCAAGGAGTGAATCAGTCAAAAAGATGAAATCATGGAACGTCTGGGCGCAAGGTTTTGGTTTTAGACCATTGTTTTAACGACTGCTACTATTGCCTGTTTAGTAAAATCGTCCCAAAAGAAACCTTACCAAACCTTTCCAAAAGCGAGGGAATCGTGAACAGAAAGACCACGAAAAAGAAAGGCGAGAGAATTTCCTTCTCGAAGCTTCCACTCATTGTCGAGCCACCAGATCTTCTCAAAGTTCAGTTAGATTCATTCAGAGCGTTTTTACAAGATGATGTACAGCCTGAGCGCCGTCAGAACATTGGGCTTGAGAATGTGCTACGACAAAGTTTTCCTGTAACTGACACGCGTGGGCTTTACTTGTTGGAATACAAAAGCTACTCGATTGATAAGCCTCGCTACACGGTTGAAGAGTGTATTGAGCGCGGATTGACTTACGAAGTTACGCTGAAAGTCAAACTGCGCCTTTCGCTCAAAGACGAGCCAGAGGAAACAGAGTGGAAAGAAACTATTGAGCAAGAAGTGTATCTGGGGAAAATCCCCTACATGACGGAGCGAGGAACGTTCATTATCAATGGGGCGGAGCGAGTGATTGTCGCGCAACTGCATCGCTCGCCCGGCGTGGTTTTCGCAGAAGCGACTCACCCCAACGGAAAGAAAATGTATTCAGCAAAAATCGTCCCGCTACGTGGCTCATGGATTGAGTTTCAGACGGATATTAACAACATGCTGTATGTGTATGTCGACCAGAAGAAAAAATTTTTGGCGACAACGCTCCTTCGCGCAATTGGCTTTGCGCGGAACGAAGATATTTTAAGGCTCTTCGATCTTCTCGAGGAACTGGATGTGAAAAAAACAGTTGAACAGAACGAGTATCTTTTAGACCGCCAGCTTGCCAACGATGTCATCAATTCTGAAACAGGCGAAGTGATTCCTGCGGGCACAGTGATTGGAATGCCTGAAATTGAGTTCCTTATGGAGAGCGGCATTAAGAGAGTCAAGGTCTGCCGTAACGATAAAGACGATGCGTTGGATAAATCCATCATTTCAACGACCCTTGCCAAAGATGAATCCAAAACTGAGACGGAAGCCTTAGAGCAAATTTATCGCGAACTTCGCTCCAATGAGGCGCCTGACACAGAATCGGCACGTGGGCTCTTGGAGCGTACGTTCTTCAACAACAAGAAATATGATTTGGGCGATGTTGGGCGTTACCGTATCAATAAGAAATTGCTCCATGAATTCAAAGAGTTGTCTGCCCTTACGAAGAAATACCCTGAACTGAAAGCCATTTTTGACAAGCTTTCCGAGACGATTGGCACGATAAGTTTTGAGAAAGGCAAGGAAGGCGTCAATTCGCAAATTACGGTGCTGACGCACTACGACATTATAGCGATTATCTATTACCTCATTCGCCTTGTCAATGGAAAAGTGGAAGTTGACGATGTCGACCACCTTTCCAACCGTCGAGTTCGCAGTGTGGGAGAGCAACTGGCAGGACAATTTCTGGTGGGATTTGCTCGCCTGGGAAAGAACATCAAAGAAAAGTTGAGCCAACGCGATGCCGAAAAAATCACACCAGCGGACTTGGTCAATGCCAGAACGGTAACCAGCGTTATTGCATCGTTCTTTGGCACAAGTCAGTTGTCGCAATTTATGGACCAAACAAATCCGCTTGCGGAACTGACAAACAAGCGCAGAACATCGGCGTTGGGTCCGGGCGGGCTAACGCGTGAGCGAGCAGGCTTTGAAGTGCGCGATGTGCATTATACGCACTACGGACGCCTGTGTCCGATTGAGACACCTGAAGGTCCAAACATCGGTCTGATTTCCTCGTTTTGCATTTATGCGGAAATTAATCCGAAGGGATTCATTGAAACGCCGTATCGTCCTGTGAAAAACGGCGTGCCAGAAAACAAAGTCGTCTATCTTTCAGCGGAAGACGAAGAGAACAAAATTACTGTTCCAGCCACAATTCCACTGAACAAAGACGGAAGAATTGCCGAGGACCGCGTGCAAGCGCGCAAACGTGGCGACTATCCGCTCGTCGAAGCCCAAGAAGTCCATTACATGGATGTTGCCCCCAATCAAATTGTGAGTGCAGCCGCCGCACTCATTCCGTTCCTCGAGCATGATGATGCCAACCGTGCCTTGATGGGGTCAAACATGCAGCGCCAAGCCGTGCCACTCTTGCGTGCAGAAGCGCCGCTCGTCGGAACAGGACTCGAAGCCAAAGTAGCACGCGATTCACGCACGATGATTATCGCCGAAGGCAACGGCGTGGTTGAATCTGTCAGTGCGACGGAAATCACAGTTCGTTACGACCAACGCGTCAATGACGAAGAAGGCTCGCTGATTGACGTGAATGAAACGCTGAAGACTTACAAACTCACGAAGTTTTTCCGCTCTAACCAAGACACGTGCATCAATCAAAAGCCGATTGTTTCAGAAGGTCAGCGCGTCCGCAAAGGTGATGTGCTTGCCGATGGGTCATCAACTGACCACGGCGAATTGGCTCTGGGTAAAAATGTCTTGGTCGCATTTATGCCGTGGCGCGGCTATAACTTTGAAGATGCGATTGTGGTTTCAGAGCGACTTGTGGCGGAAGATGTCTATACCTCAATTCATATTCACGAGTTTGAACTGACCGTGCGCGATACCAAGCGTGGCGAAGAACAATTCACTCGCGATATCTACAACGTCAGCGAAGAAGCATTACGAAACCTCGATGAAAACGGTATCATTCGCGTCGGTGCGGAAGTCAAAGAGAAGGATATTCTCATCGGTAAAATTACACCCAAAGGAGAAACGGACCCAACACCTGAAGAAAAGTTGCTTCGCGCAATTTTCGGCGATAAATCAAGCGATGTGAAAGACGCCTCGCTTCACGCCCCGCCAGGCATGAAAGGCATCGTGATTAAAACCAAACTCTTCAGCCGAAAGAAAAAACTCACGGAAGATCCAAAAACTCGGATTGCTAAACTCGAGAAGGAATTCGAGAAGCGCAAGACGGAACTGCAAACGAAGTTCCTTGAACGCCTCGTGCATTACTTGGGCGACAAAGAATCTATCGGCGTCAAAAACAACAAAGGCGAGACGGAAATCCGCAAAGGTGTGAAGTTCAGCCGCGAAAACTTGAAAGATTTCGCGAACATCGCGCGGCTTGAAAAACTCGATATCGATAATGGCTTTGTGGAATCGACAAAAACGAACAACATCGTCCGCCAATTGATAGACGAATACCGTCGACGCATTAAAGCGATGCAAGATGAGCTCGAGAACGAAAAGTATAAAATCAGCGTCGGCGATGAACTCCAACCGGGCATTGAAGAACTCGCCAAAGTCTATGTCGCTCAAAAGCGCAAACTGCAAGTTGGCGACAAAATGGCTGGCCGCCACGGAAATAAGGGTGTTGTCGGAAAAATCGTCCCTGTGGAAGATATGCCATTCATGGCAGACGGAACACCTGTCGACATCGTGCTCAATCCGCTCGGCGTGCCAAGCCGTATGAACATTGGGCAGTTGTTCGAGACAGCCTTAGGGTGGGCAGCAGAAAAACTCGGTGTGAAATTCGCAACCCCGATTTTCGACGGCGCAACCTACGAAGAGGTCGAAGAAAAATTAAAAGAAGCAGGACTGCCTGCAAACGGCAAAATTACCTTGTATGACGGACGAACTGGCGAAAAATTCGACCAAGATGTAACGGTCGGATACATCTACATGCTCAAACTCTCGCACTTGGTCGACGACAAAATCCACGCTCGCTCCACAGGTCCTTATTCGCTCATTACGCAACAACCGCTCGGTGGCAAGGCGCAGTTTGGCGGACAGCGGTTCGGAGAAATGGAAGTTTGGGCGTTGGAAGCCTACGGTGCGGCGAACATTCTGCAAGAAATGCTTACCGTCAAATCCGACGACGTCATTGGGCGCACAAAAACCTACGAAGCGATTGTCAAGGGGCAAAACCTACCTGAACCCTCCGTGCCAGAGTCATTCAACGTGCTGGTGAGGGAGTTGCAAGGACTTGGTCTCGAGATTCGCATCGACGACAAAGTGCCCTGATGGTTAGTCGCCAAAATGCACCTTGTCCAACTTCGACGAATGTTTAAACAAGCAGAATAGCAAAATACTGCCGACCTTAAAGCTGGCAGCATCAAAAGGTCTAATCAATCATTATAACACAGAGAAGGGGGAAGCCAATATGGCATTTCTAAGCTCACCGACCATCAAGCGTGACTTCACAAAGATAAAAATCAGTATTGCTTCGCCTGAAAGCATCTTAGCGCGTTCCCGCGGCGAAGTGTTGAAGCCTGAAACCATTAACTACCGTTCATACAAACCAGAGCGTGATGGGTTAATGTGCGAAAAGATTTTCGGACCGACGAAAGATTGGGAGTGCTACTGCGGCAAATATAAGCGTGTTCGCTACAAAGGCATCGTTTGCGACCGTTGCGGCGTAGAAGTGACGACGAAATCCGTCCGACGTGAGCGCATGGGACATATCTCGCTTGCCGTGCCAGTGGTTCACACATGGTTCTTCCGTTCTGTGCCAAGTAAGTTGGGAGCGTTGCTGGACCTTTCCACCAAGGAACTGGAGCGCATCATTTATTACGAGGTTTATGTGGTCATTAACCCTGGCGAGCCTGGCACAAAGCAAGGTTTGAAGTTCATGGACCGCCTGACCGAAGACCAATACTACAAGATTATTTCTGAGTATGAAGATAACCAAGACCTTGATGACGACGACGAAAGAAAATTCGTAGCCAAGATGGGCGGCGAAGCGATTAAACTACTGCTCAAAAAATTGCCGCTCGACGAGCTTGCAAGGCAGCTGCGTGATATCCTCAAAAACACAGGCTCGGAACAAAAAAGAGCTGATGCGCTCAAGCGTCTTAAAGTGGTTGAAGCGTTCCGAAATTCCTACGAACCTGTCTCAAAGGAAACGAAGAAAAAAGAAGAATTTTCGCTTGAACCCCCCGAACCGTATCGCTACGAAGGCAATAAGCCTGAATACATGGTAATGGAAGTGATTCCTGTGATTCCGCCTGAATTGCGCCCGCTCGTGCCACTTGAAGGCGGACGGTTTGCAACATCGGACTTGAACGACCTCTATCGCCGTGTGATTATTCGCAACAATCGCTTGAAAAAACTGATTGACATCAAGGCCCCCGAAGTGATTTTGAGAAATGAAAAGCGAATGTTGCAAGAAGCCGTCGACGCCCTCATTGACAACTCGCGCAAGGCAAACGCCGTGAAATCAGGCGAAAGCAATCGCGCCTTAAAGTCGCTTTCCGATTCGCTCAAAGGCAAGCAAGGGCGTTTCCGCCAAAACCTGCTCGGTAAGCGTGTAGACTATTCGGGTCGCTCGGTCATTGTGGTCGGACCGGAACTCAAACTTCACGAATGCGGATTGCCAAAAGATATGGCAATTGAACTCTTCCAGCCGTTCGTCATTCGACGATTGGTTGAACGCGGTTTAGCCAAATCGGTGAAATCCGCTAAGAAAATGATTGACCGCAAAGACCCTGCAATTTGGGACGTGCTCGAGAAAGTCATTGACGGACATCCAGTGCTCTTGAACCGAGCGCCTACGTTGCACCGCTTGGGCATTCAAGCCTTCCAGCCTGTTTTGGTCGAAGGCAAAGCCATTCAAATTCACCCGCTTGTCTGCACAGCGTTCAATGCTGACTTTGACGGCGACCAAATGGCAGTCCATGTCCCGCTTTCAATGGAAGCACAGATGGAAGCCATTATGCTCATGCTTTCCGCCCACAATCTCATTTTGCCGGCGACAGGAAAACCCGTTACCGTGCCGTCGCAAGACATGGTGCTTGGCATTTATTACATCACTAAAGAAGCAAAAGGACGAAAAGGTGAAGGCAGAATTTTTGCGGACATGTCGGAAGTGATTATTGCCTATAACGAAAACGAAGTGGATTTGCATGCGCGCATTTTCCTCCGCTACGACGGCAAGCGTGATGAAAAGGTCGATGTTGACCGAGCGACGGAAATGATTACCGATGAGAGAAAACGCGCTTGGCTTAAAGAGCAACTCAAACAAAAGAAGATGTTGGCGACAACCGTTGGACGCGTGCTACTCAATCAAATCATTCCACCGCAAGTTGGTTTCATCAACCGCGTTATCAAGAAGAAAGAGTCGCGTGACCTAATTGCCAAAGTGATTGAAAATGTGGGGAATGTGCAAACGGTTGAGTTCTTAGACAACCTCAAGACGATGGGATTTACCTATGCCATGAAAGGCGGATTGTCGGTCGCGCTTTCCGATGCGATTATTCCAACGAAAAAAGATGAACTCATCAAAGAGGCGCAAGCCAAGAACAACCGCATTCTTAAAGAATACAGCGACGGGTTCATCACAGAAAATGAAAAGTATAACAAGGTCGTGGATGTGTGGCAAAATGTAACGAACCTTGTCGCAAACGAAGCCTTGAACGCGCTCGAGAAAGACCGAGAAGGATTCAATCCGCTCTTCATGATGCTGGATTCAGGTGCACGCGGCTCGCGCGAACAAGTGCGCCAACTGACAGGCATGCGCGGCTTAATTGCACGCCCGCAAAAATCTATGTCAGGACAGCCCGGCGAAATCATCGAGAACCCGATTATCTCGAACCTTAAAGAAGGGCTATCGGTGCTGGAATACTTCATTTCAACGCACGGTGCGAGAAAAGGACTTTCAGATACATCGCTCAAAACAGCGGATGCGGGATACCTGACACGCCGTCTGCACGACGTGGCACAGGACGTCATCGTCACCGAGCACGACTGCGGAACAAAGCGCGGGATTACGCTCAACCGCCAAGCCGAAGAAGAGTCCGGAAACAAGGTCAAATTCCACGAACGCGTGAAAGGACGCATTACTGCAGCAGATGTCATTGACACGAACACGGGCAAAGTTGTTATTGAAGCAGGACAAATGATTGATGAAGAACTGTCAGCAATGATTGAGCAAAATCTCGGCATTACGGAAATTACGATACGCTCTGTATTGACCTGCGAAACGCGACGAGGGATTTGCGCAAAGTGTTACGGCACCAGTTTGGCAAATAACCGCCTCGTTGATGTCGGTGAAGCCGTTGGAGTGATTGCCGCACAATCTATCGGTGAGCCGGGCACGCAGCTGACGCTTCGCACTTTCCACCAAGGCGGCGCAGCGCAAGGCGCAATTTCTGAAACCGAAATCAGAGCCGCCTTCGATGGCCTTGTTCAATTTGAAAACGTGCGAACCGTAAAAGCCATGCAGATTGATGAGAACACAGGCGAAGAAATTGAAAGCCACGTGGTGATTCGCAAAAATGGCGTGTTGAGCCTTGTTGAACCGAACTCGGAAAAAGTGTTGAAAAAATACACCATCCCCTACGGCGCAAAACTGCTCTGCGCCGACGGCGACCTCGTCAAAAAAGACACCATACTCTTCAGCGTTGAACCCAACAGCACACCGATTATCAGCGAATTCGACGGCACAGTGCGGTTTGTGCAAATCGTCAAGGGCGAAACCTACAAGGAAGAATCCGACCCGCAAACCGGTCTGGTGCAACGCATCATCATCAATTGGCGCTCAAAATTGAGAGCCAGCGATGTGCGTGAGCCGAAAATCGAGGTCGTCAATAGCAACGGCGAGGTCGTCGCTACCTATCCGATTCCGATTAAAGCTACCTTGCTGGTTGAAGACGGCGAAAAAATTAAGAGCGGCGATACGCTTGCCAAAGTGCCAAAAGACACGTCGCGCTTGGGCGGCGACATTACCGCAGGCTTGCCGCGCGTAACCGAACTCCTAGAAGCACGAAACCCGTCAGAACCCGCTGTCGTCGTGGAAGTTTCAGGTATTGTGAAATTCGGCTCACAAAAACGCAATAGCAAAGAAATTAAAGTGTATCCCGACTACGGAGGTGAGCCTATAACATACCTTGTGCCACTCGGCAGACACTTGCTCGTCAATGAAGGCGACGAAGTCAAAGCCGGCGACCCGCTGACCGACGGCGCAATTTCGCCACAAGATATTCTGCGTATTCAAGGTCCAAGCGCCGTGCAAAAGTACTTGGTCGACGAAATTCAAAAAGTCTATCAAACGAACGCAGGTGTTGAGATTAACGACAAGCACCTTGAAATCATCGTCCGACAAATGCTGCAAAAAGTGAAAATCGAGGACGCGGGCGATACGAACCTGCTGCCAGGCGACCTTGTCGACCGCTTCCACTTTGCTGATGTCAATAAAGCCATAGCAAACAAAGTCAAGGTCACAGACCGAGGCGACGCACCGCGAAGCATCAAGGAAGGCGAACTTTATGCGAAAGATGAAATTCTGAAAATGAACAAAGAACTCAAAAAGAACGGAAAGAAATTGATTGAATACGAGGAAGCCAAACAAGCGACGGCGCAGCCACAACTTTTGGGAATCACAAGTGCTGCCCTGCAAACGGAAAGTTTCATTTCCGCCGCCTCCTTCCAAGAAACCACAAAAGTGCTGACCGACGCCGCGGTCGAAGGCAAAGAAGATTACCTCTTGGGCTTGAAAGAAAACGTGATTGTTGGCAAGCCAATTCCTGCGGGAACAGGAATGAAGAAGTATCGCCAAATGCGTCTCTCCAGCGAAGTGCGTCAAGTCAAAGTAACCGCAGAGAGTAACGGTGAAATAGAGGTTGACGATTAACCCAAGTCAGAAGCGATGAAAAAGGGTATCCAGAGTGATACCCTTTTTTACATCAAAAGCAAGTGCAGATGAAACTCACCACTTGGAACATTAACGGCATACGCGCACGAGCACACGCGTTGCTTCAACGCTTAGTGAAAACCGAGCCCGAAATTCTGTGTGTGCAAGAACTTAAAGCCGACCTCACCAAAATTCCCGAGACGTTCAAATCACTTGCTGATTACGACGTCTTCTGGAACCCTTCTACTTTCAAAGCAGGATATAGCGGTGTGGGGCTGTTTGTGCACCGCGCTATATCGGAACAGTATGGCAAGCCTAAATTTTCAATCCCCAATTTTGATGCTGAAAATCGACTCATTCAAGCCGAGTTCGGGAAATTTGTAATTTTAGGAATTTACGCGCCGCGTGGCGAAAAGCCTGAACACTTCGCGTTCAAACTGAACTTTTTTGATACGATTCGCACATACTTGCAAACTTTAATGAATGAAGGCAGAGAGGTCGTCCTTACAGGGGACATAAACATTGCCCATAAGGAAATTGACCTGCATCCGTCGCAACGTGACGAAAGAAACACAGGCTTTCGCCCAGAAGAACGGGCCAAAATTGATGCCTTGCTTGAAATTGGATTGAAAGATGTTTATCGTGAGGCACACCCAAACGAAGAAGGACATTATTCGTGGTGGAATTATTTTCCGAAAGGTGCACGCGAAAAAAATATCGGATGGCGGATTGATTGCACCTACGCTTCGCCCGCGCTTGCCTCAAAAGCAATGCGTGCTGTTATTCAAAAAGAGGAAGCCAGTTCTGACCACTCGCCAGTGAGCGTTGAGTTCAGGTTGTAGTTTCAAAAGCCGATAAGCATTGACTTGGAAGTGAGTGGTGCCTTCTATGAAACGTCAAAATGGTATAGTAACGATTAAAGACGTTGCCGCGATGGCAGGCTTGACGCCCGCTGCCGTCTCTATGATTTTGAATGGCAAAGGCACGTTCAAAGAAGAGACGATAAAGAAAGTGAAAAAAATCGTTCGCGACCTCAACTATGTGCCGAACATCAATGCGACGCGACTGGTCAGACGAGAAACGAAACTGATTGGATTGCTCGTACCGAGTATGGCAGAACCATTTACCGTAGAGATTTTGCGGGGGATTGAATCGCAAATTCGTAATTCAGGATATAATCTTGTCATTCACAGCACGATTGGGCGGCCGAAAAGCGAAGAAGAAATTTACAGCGACATTGCTCGCAGCCGACAAGTCGACGGAATCGTCGTGCAACTCTTTGACCACAATCAAAACCGCACCCAAGAGTTCATTCAGCACAACCTGCCGTGCGTGGTCATTGAAGCCGATTTGAAAGAACTCGATTCCATTTCTGTCAATAATTACGAGGGTGGATTTCGCGCAACGGATTACCTTGTTCGCAAAGGCAAAAAAAGAATTTTGCTAGTATATGGACCGATGCCATCAAGCGTGATGAGCGAGCGGAGGCGCGGCTACGAAGCGGCGCTCAAAAAAAATAAAATCCGACTCTCTCAAAAACTTCTGCTCGAAGTGCCTTACAAAATCAGTGAAATGCGCCAACAAGGAAGCGAAGTGATTGAGAATTTCATTCGTAAGTCCAGAGACTTGCCGTTTGATGCTGTTTTCTGTGCAGCGGGCGACGAAATGGCAATTGGCATTGTTACCTCTTTGCTCGAGCACGGCTACCAAATTCCAAAACAAGTCGCAGTCATTGGCTTTGACGACCAACCGATTGCACAACTGATTTCACCGCACCTGACAACCGTTCGACAACCGATTCAAAAAATGGGCGCAACCGCCTTTGATTTTTTAATTCAACGCATCAAAAACCCGAATGCGCCGAAGCAAAATCGTCGATTAGAACCTGAATTGATTGTCAGAGAAACCGCGTAGAGATTAGCCTTGGGCGTTGGGGTTTGTAATCGCTTCTAAAATACGCTCCAAATCGTCGGCACTGTAATACTCGATAACGATTTCTCCGCTCCCTTTTTTGGAGTGGCGAACTTTAACTTTCGTGCTAAGTTTGTTGCGCAATGTGTTTTCTACCTCTGCAATATCTAAGAGTTTTTCAGAAGCAGATTTTGATTCTTTTTTTCGGCTGTTTTTTTTCTTTTGACGGTTGATTTTATTGGCGAGTTCTTCGACGCGACGGACCGAGAGTTGCTGCTCAATGATGCGTCGCCACAGTTCGAGTTGAATCTCAGGGTCTTCAACGCCGAGCAGGGCACGCGCATGCCCCATTGAGACCGTTTCGGTGCGAATGCTCTCTTGAATTTCACGAGGCAGTTTGAGCAAGCGAATGAAGTTTGTAACGGTGGTGCGGTCTTTATTGACGCGCTGTGCAATTTCTTCTTGGGTCAAGCCACATTCGTCGGCGAGACGTTGGTAGCCGAGTGCAACTTCAATCGGATTGAGATTTTTGCGCTGAATGTTCTCGATGAGTGCGATTTCAATCATATCGCGATTGGTTTTCACATCGAGCACATAAGCGGGAATTTCAGTAAAACCAGCATCAGCCGCCGCACGCAATCGTCTTTCCCCACTAATCAGTTCGTATCCGTTGCCGTCAGGCTTGCGTCGCACTGTGATAGGTTGAACAATTCCTTTTTGCATGATGGATTCTTTGAGTTCTTGCAAGGCTTCAGGCTCAAAGTCCATACGCGGTTGAAAAGGATTCGGAGAGATTTGCGCAATCGGGAGCAATCCAATCGTTCCAACTTCGCCAGTTTGAATATTGCGAAATCGACGCTCAGTAACTTCAGTAGGTGAGCTCGTGCTCTGACGGTCTTCGATTTCTATTGCTTTATCTGCAATCAATGCAGCCAAACCTTTACCAAGAACTAATTTTGCCGCCATATCCGATAAGGTTAGATGTTGGAGTTGAGGTTAACATCGGAAGAAAGCGACGCAGGCGGTGTTGTCACCGGCGATGCGCCGTTACGCGACTTTATCGGTTTGAACTTCTCAATGCCATTGCGCTCGAACAGCTCATATGCTAAATCCATATAATCTTTCGTGCCAAGACTTTGCGCGTCGTAGAGCAAAATCGGCTTGCCATGCGACGGGGCTTCGGAAACTTTAACATTGCGACGAATGACCGTGTTGAAGACTTTATCCTTGAAATACTTGCGCACTTCTTCAGCGACTTGATTGGAAAGCCGCAATCGGCTGTCATACATGGTGAGCAAAACGCCTTCAATCTCAAGCGTCGGGTTGAGGTGTTTGCGAACAAGGCTAATCGTGTTGAGAAGTTGCCCCAGCCCTTCAAGCGCGAAGTATTCGCATTGAACAGGAATCAAAACTGCGTCCGCCGCCGTGAGCGAGTTGAGCGTGATAAGACCAAGCGAAGGCGGACAATCAATCAAAATGTAATCATACTTTTTGCGCACTTTTTGAAGCGCATAGAGCATGACTTTTTCGCGCTCGGGCACATCGACAAGCTCGATTTCTGTTCCAACAAGATTGATATGCGACGGCACAACATCCATAAACGGCAACGCCGATTTTTGAATCACATTTTCAATATCTTCTTTTTCAACCAAGACTTCATAAATCGTTTTCGTCTCATCTGAAACATGCGTGCCTGACCCAACGGTTGCATTCGCTTGTGGGTCGATATCAATCAGAAGTGTTGAAAGCTCGGCGGCAGCAATAGACGAGGCAAGATTGATTGCCGTCGTCGTTTTCCCGACGCCTCCTTTTTGATTGGAAATTGCGATAACTCTCCCCATGAGCGCGATATAATTTTAGCACGAAGTTAGAGCAAGAAAGATAGTAGAAACGGAATATACCTAAAATTTTGAGACGGAAAATTTCAACTCGAGGTATCGCTTCTTGTAGATTGCCAAGAGAAGCGAACCGATGCTACGAGTGCACTCTGAAAGGCAATGCGCACCGCCAACATTTGAGTTTCAACGCGGCGATTGTAGCGCGGCGCAATCCAACTCGGCTGAATTGAAATCTCTTCGGGCTTCGCGCTGAGCGTTAAAACAAGTTGAGCAGAACTCGTGTGAGTCGCTGTGATGATATTGCCATTTTGCGTAAGCACAACATCGGGCGCGAAGTGAAAGAAAAACTCTGCTGTGTGTTCGCCTTGCCCTGTGAGCGTGTCGGTCAGCAAGAGTTCGCCTCGCTGTTTATCAAAGAAAAATTCGCGTTGATGCTTAACGGGATTTGAAAGCCGCGTGTAAGCGCCGTGTTCAGCAATAAGCACATCGCGCTCCGATGAAGTTTCCCACTTCAAAATTTTTGGATTGGTGAAATCGGCTTTAACCTTGAAGGCATTGGCAAATTCGGCAAGTTCCACGCCGTCAATCATCACGGTGTTGTGCGCGCGTGTCGAGCGAAGTTCGTTGCGTAAGTCTTTATTGGCAGTGTAAGTGAAAGTGCCTCTATCGGTGAGCCAGTTGATGCCGTTGGCGTAAAGTTCAAATGAGAGCGTGTCGTTGTTGCCGTGTCCGCCCCAGCCTTTTTTGCCGAGTTCGCCTGCATCGATGAAAATGTGTGTATTGCTTTGGCGCATGATGGCGATTTGGCTATCGGGGAAAAGTGTGCTTGTGAGCAAAGTTGTTGGAGCAAGTCGTTTCTTTCGCTGAAAGAGTTCCCACCCATCAGTGCCCAAAAGCCACAAGGCTTGTTCGGAGAAATCAATATCGCTTGATGTAAAAGGAAAGTCGAAGAGCGTTTGCGCAATAGAAAGCAGTGATGTATGGTTGTTGAAATCGTCATCGTTTCTGAACCAAAAAAGTCGTCCATCGTCGGCGTCGCCGAGTAGGGGCGCAGTGCCGTCGGGTTTGGTATAGTGCGCGATGTAATGAAGCATCTTCACCAGTCGGTCGCGATAGGCAAGCGAAAAGGGTTGCTTGTTGAGATTCATCAACACAAAAGCCGTGAGAAAAAACTCTGTAACCATGCGATGATACGCAACGCTCATTTCGTAGTTCACACCATCGGGATAAGTTTGCGAAAGCATTTCTTCTTCGAGAATGTTTTTTCCAAGCTCGAGCCACTTGCGTCCGTGTTCAGAGGCTTTGAAGAAAACGCCAAGCATCAACAGTCCGACCGCATCGGCAAGAAGGTGATTGCCACTTCGGCGCGTGTATTCCAAGTTGTGTTCGAGATATGTGCCGTGTTGCCACAGCGATTTGAGAATCGTTATCCACGCTGTTGTTTCGGCTTCGGTAGGTCGGTCGTCGTTGAAGAAATAAAATCCCGCAATCCAGTTGGCGGCACGAATGGCGACATCCATTGGCGACATCCAATTCACGCCGTAGCAGAACGGATTTTGCTCTATCCAATCGAGCGCAAGTGTGAGAAATTTTTCTTTGTAAGTGCGTCGATTCGTCGTCCAATAGGCTTTGCCGAGCGTCCAAGTAAAATGAAAGCGCGAAAGGTCCCAAGCAAATTTCACATCTTGACCGTTTCCAGGAAGGGAAATCGTGGTATAAAAGGAATTTTTGTTGAAAGTTTGTTGTGTGTTCAAATCCAAGTGCCAATTCCAATCATCTGAAAATCGATGCGTGATGCCGAAGAGTTCGATTTTGTTGTTCAGAATGGCTTCGGCGTCCATCACGATGTCGGTGTGTGAATGTAAGCGCGTGAGCAGTTGCAAGAAAAACTCTTTGCGATTCGTGAGGTTGAAAAAAAAGTTATAGCGAACTTGTCGGGCAAAGAGTGGAAGAAATGTATTGGCAGATTGCGCTTCAAAAGGAAATTGTTTGAAAAATTCAGCATCGGAAATTGGATTAGCAAAAAAACGCTGACGCAGTGCAAAGAGCCGTCGCCGAAAAATGTGATGTGTGAGAATGTTGAGGTATGTGTTAGACATTGACGAAACGAGAAGGCAGTTTAGATTTGGCAAGGTTTTCAACAGATTCTTGCTTGAACGAAGTGCGCAAATAACGCAAAACACACGCAAAAGAAAAAGCCAACAGTGCTATGATTCGTAACTACTTCGCACTCTACGACCTGGTGCGAGAACTTTCAGAACGCTTCACAGGTGGTTACATCTTCGAGTGCTTTTCACAAGAAAAAGATGAACTGCGAATTTCGCTATTCACCAAATCCAAAGAAGGATTTACGATTGTAGGAAGAGCGGGCGAAACGCGCCTTGCGCTTTACTACACCGAAGAAGTTGCACGACGCCGACGAAACTCCGCAACGCTGATGACACAAACAAACGAGCGTCAAATCGAGCACGTTCGCATCTCCGATTTTGACCGCATCATCTACCTTGACCTTGAAGGCGATTTACAACTCGTCTTTCAACTCTTCAGCGCGAATACGAATTTTCTTTTGGTTCAAAACGGAATCATTTTGGAAGCCTTCAAAAAAAACGATGAACTTGCAGGCAAGCCGTTTTCAGAAAAGGTAAGCACACCGATTATTCAAACGATTGAACGCTGCGCACAAGATGAAATGCACTTTGCAAACGCGCTTAGTATCGCAAACGAAAACGCCTTGAACGAAAAAGAATGGCAAAAGAAACTCCCACAAATTTTACCAGGATTTGATGCCACGCTTGCGCGAGAAGCCGTGTTTCGTGCGAAAGAAAAATCGCCGACGATTACGGCACAGTCGCTTCATGAAGCCGTATCGGAAATTTTTTATGAACTGATTTCACCTGAGCCGAAGGTCTATCGAGGTAGGTCGAATCAAGGCGAAGTGGCGTATTGGTTTTCCATCATTGACGAGCGGCACCGTCCGTTTGAATCGATCGAGCGATTTACATCGATAAACGAGGCGATGAAATTTTATTCGTTCAAGGTGCATCAACTTGAACACTTCGGAAAGGAACTCAAAACGCTACGCGCGCAACTGGAACGCCTGATTGAAAAGACAAAAACGCAGATTGAGGCACTCGAGGAGCAATCGCAAAAGAATCGCGCTGAGGAGTATGAACGGAACGGGCAACTCTTGATGGCGAATTTGCATCGCCTTGAAAAAGGCATGAGCGAAATTACGGTTGAGAATTTTTTTGACGGAGGCTCAATCGTCATTGCGCTTGACGAGAAGAAATCGCCGTATCAAAATGCGGAGATGTATTTTGAGAAAGCCAAAAAGTCGCGAGCGAATGCGCAAGTGTTGGCAGAACGCTTGAATCGTGCGAAAGAAAACTTGACGCAGTTGGTTCAACTTCAAACAGAACTTACGGAAATAAAAGACCAGCGTGCCTTTGAGCGTTGGCGCAAGGCGAATCTTCAAACCTTGCAAGCGTTTTTGCTTGTCTCCAAAGAAGAAGCAGAGAAGCAAATGCTCTTTCGGCGATTCAGGCTTGCACCGAATGTGGAACTGTGGGTCGGAAAGAACGCGAAGAATAATGATATGCTGACGTTCAAGTATGCGCGTCCGAACGATTTGTGGCTTCATGCGCGAGGCGTATCAGGGTCGCACTGCATTTTGAAATCGAGCCGACCGCCAACAAAAGACGAGATGGAGCGCGCGGCGGCAATCGCGGCATATTACTCTTCGGCAAAAGGTTCAGAACTTGCGCCTGTGATTTGCACGCCGAAAAAGTATGTGCGTAAGCCAAAAGGCGCGCAGGTTGGTGCTGTCATCGTTGAGCGCGAAGAAGTCTTGCTCGTCAAGCCGCAGTTGTGGGTAGAGGAGAGCGAAGCGTAAGAGAAAGGTTTTTCGTAAATAAAATTCAAACCAAAAAATCAGTTAAACTTGATAAACGACCAAGACCACAAATATCGCCCGAAGCGCGAGGAAATGGTAATGAAGTTGCGCGAGATGGGCATCACGAATGAGCGCGTTTTGCAAGCGTTTCGCGACGTGAAGCGACACCTATTCGTCGATTCCGTGTTTTGGGAATCTGCCTATCAAGATTCGCCATTGCCGATTGCCGCAAATCAAACCATTTCACAGCCCTACACAGTAGCGTATATGACGAGCATTATTGCTGAGCATTACAAGAGCGGCGCAAAAGTTTTAGAAATTGGAACAGGCTCAGGCTATCAAGCGGCGATTCTTTTCGCGCTCGGCTACCGCGTCTATACAGTTGAACGGCAAGAAATGCTCTACGAGCAAGCAAAAAAACGATTTGAACAACTTGGAATCAAAGTGCAAACTCGGCTTGGTGACGGCACACTCGGCTGGGCGGCAATGAAGCCCTTTGATGCGATTCTTGTAACAGCAGGCTCGCCCGACGTGCCGCGCCCGCTTCTCGAGCAACTTGCTGATAACGGACGATTGATTATTCCCATCGGCGACGCCAAAAGACAACAGATGTGTATTTTCCACCGGCAAGGCAATCAAGTGGTAGAAACGGTTGCCGATAACTTTGCCTTCGTGCCACTCATCGGCAAAGAAGGGTGGCAAGAGTAAAAACATTTTTCACCAAAAGAGAAAACACGCGCGTGAGAAGCATTATTTTTTTATGCACGGCAAACGCGATTCGAAGCCAAATGGCGGAAGCCTACATCAACGCTAAAACAGATGTGCTCAAAGCATACAGCGGGGGCGTTCAACCATGCGGCTATGTCGATAAAGATGCGATGGCTGTGATGCGCGAAATCGGAATCGACATGTCATCGCACTACTCAAAATCGGTTGATGAATTCAAAGGCAAGCATATTGATATTGTTGTTACGGTTAGCGGAACAGCCTACCAAGATTGTCCGGAGTGGCTGTATCAAAATGCGATGAATGCGCATTGGGGATTTAAGGACGTCTCGGGTGAAAGCCGCCGTCGCTATCGCGTTTTGCGAGATGAAATCAACGCGCACCTTGATAAATTTCTCGCGTGCTACAATCCTGCGCTTACGGACGACGAGGTGCGCGCACTTTTGCGGGGACTTTCACGATGAGTTTCAATCAACATAAAATCATACTCAAATGGCATCGGAACATTCGTTTGACATCGTCTCAAAAATCAACCTTCAAGAATTAGATAACGCACTGAATCAAGCCCGAAAAGAATTGCAACAACGCTACGACCTCAAAGACTCAAAGTCCGCGATTCTCTTCAATGAAAAAGACATGGAACTGACACTTGAATCGGCGAGCGAGTTTACGCTGAAAGCAGTTATTGACACACTTCAATCTAAACTCATCAAGCGTAACCTTTCAACGAAGATATTAGACTTCCAAAAAATTGAGCCTGCCTCACAAAATACGGTGCGTCAAAAGGTCAAGTTGAAGCAAGGGATTAATAAAGAAACCTCAAAGAAAATTACGACAGCAATTAAAGAACTGAAGCTCAAAGTGCAAGCACAAGTGCAAGGTGATGAGATTCGTGTGTCAGGAAAGCAAATCGATGACCTGCAGGCGGTTCAGAAAGCCTTGCTCGCAATGGATTTCGGCGTGCCGCTTCAATTTGTCAATTATCGCTAACGCTGCTCAAATGCGAGGCGTATTGTAGTTGATAGAGTTTGTAGTATAAGCCACGCTGTGCAAGCAATTCTTGATGCGTGCCTTGTTCGCGCAAAACGCCTTTGTGCAGTACGAGAATTTTATCGCAGTGCTGAATAGTCGAGAGCCGATGCGCAATGATGATGCAGGTTCGCCCGTTCATCAATTTTTCTAAGGCGGATTCAATCAAGTGTTCGGTTTCGGTATCAACGGAACTTGTGGCTTCATCGAGCACGAGAATTTTGGGATTGTAGACCATCGCACGCACGAAGGAAATCAGTTGTCGCTGACCGGTTGAAAGTGCGCCACCGCGCTCTTGCACTTGATAGTCGTAGCCATTTGGCAAGGCTTCAATAAACGCCGATGCGCCAACGAGTTCCGCCGCCATTTTGATTTGTTCATCGGTGATGGAGGAATCGCCGAGCGTGATGTTATCGCGAATCGTGCCTGAAAAAAGAAACACATCTTGAAGCACAACGCCCACATGGCGGCGCACATCTTGTTCGGTCAAATCGCGCAGGTCAATGCCATCAATCGTGATGCGTCCTTTTTGAACATCGTAAAATTTTGAGAGCAGCGAAATCGTCGTGGATTTGCCTGAACCTGTTGCGCCAACAATCGCCACGCGCTCGCCCGCCTTCGCAGTGAAAGAAACATCTTGCAAAACCCAATGCTCATCGTTGTAAGCAAACCACACATGCTCGAAGGCAAGGTCGCCTTTTGGATTGACAAGCGATTTCGGATTCTTCGGCGGCTCAATGAAAACCTTTTCATCAAGCAGTCGGAATACACGCTCGGCACTTGTAATCGCCGTTTGCATGATGTTGTATTTATCCGATAAATCTTGAAGCGGACGAAAGAAAAGCGCGATATACTGCACAAAGGCAACCACCACGCCAAGCGTTAAATCCGCATTGAGCATTTTCATTCCGCTATACCAAATAATCAGCCCCAGCGCAATCGCCGAGAGCAATTCAATGGCAGGATAAAAAACGGAGTAATAAAAAACGGAGCGAATGTTGGCGTCGCGATGTGCGGCGTTAATGTCGGCGTGCTTTTCAAATTCCTTTTGCTCGCGACCAAAGAGTTGAACCGTTCCGATTCCTGTGATGTGCTCTTGAAGAAAGGCGGAAAGACGCGCAATTTCAGTGCGCACATCTTGATAAGCAATGCGCACCCGCTTTTTGAACTCCATCGTTACCCAAAACATAATGGGCAAAACACTGAACGAGACGAGCGTCAGTTGCCAATCGGTGTAGAACATCATCACGATGATGAACGAGAGTTGAAACACATCGCCAAGCAGTGCGACAAGTCCGCTCGAGAGCATTTCGTTGAGCGTCTCGACATCGTTCGTGGCGCGTGTCATCAAGCGACCAATCGGATTGCGGTCGAAGAACTTGAGCGAAAGCGTTTGAAGATGCTTGAAAATATCGAGCCGCAGCTGCATCACGGCTTTTTGCCCTAAAAGTTGAGTGAGATAAGTGTTGCCGAATTGCATCACAACTTCCAACGCTACCACGGCGAGAAAAACAAGGCTGATGTAGAACAAGCCCTCTGTGTCGCCGATGGCGATGTGATTGTCAATCGCAAGTTTGGTGATATACGGGCGAAGTGGCGAGAGCAATGCGCCGATAATTGTCAGAGAGACCGCAGCGAAAAGCAGGTTCGGATACGGACGCACATATCTGAAAAGACGTTTGAGCAAGGGCAAATCAAACGCATTTCCCGAAACGGTGTCGGCTTGCATTTGAAAGCCTTTGGGCTTGCCGTTTTGAGTGTTACTGTGTCCGTTGTTTATCGCCATGGCTTTCTCTAATCTTTTGGTAACAGGCTTTGAGGAAAAGCAAATCACGAATGTAAAGGATTCTGTCCGAAGTAATGCTGAATGGGAGTGAATTTTCCTTCCAAATAGATGTAGTTTGATGTGTCATCATATCAATACTGCTAACAAGATTTGCATAATTGGAAAAATCAAATTTTAGGTTCAGCAATGTCATTTTTTCGTTGAGTAAATCAACGTTTGAGAAACCTGAAAAGTTTGTGGTTTCAAGTGACGCAACGGAGTAAGCGATCCATAAATCATCCCACTTATCAATGAGGCTAATTGTGTTCTCGATGGGGTTCAAAACAGAGGGAGTATGAGTAGTGAATTGCACAATTGCTTTTATCATTTCCTCTGTTCCATATGTTAATTTGAGTATGATGTTATTTGCGACAGCAATCCCATCAGAAATTTTTTGACTGAATTCGTTTTCTGGTATACTGATGAGGTCTTTAAGAGATGAGAACATTTTGGAAATTGTGGATTGCCGCTGTTGAGAATATCTAGCATCCCATATAGCGACCAAGTAAAGTATAGACTTAGATGGTGTTTTTGCCACTTCTGAGAAGCCCTCGGAGCATATCAACGAGAGACCCTTTGGCAGTTGTTCCGCCGGTGTCATCGCGTGAGCGAAGTTGAACAATAAGAACTTTATCATCGGAAACTCCCATGACGTCGATATCAAGATTTGGTATATCCGTCTCGAGAATAGACTTCAAAATTTGGTGCATGTCGTAGACTCGGTCAGGCACACTGCCGCACAAGTGATACGTTCGCAAAATACTTTTCAGTGCCTCTTGCAAAACCTTGCCTTGACGAGCACGGTATGAGCTGTGGAAGAACTGATGAATAATTGAGCATAATTTTTGGCAAGCATGTAGCCGTCTCCCATCATTGATGCGCGTTCAACACCCGCAACAAACTTTTTGATGCTGTCTAATTGAGAATGTAATTGAGAGAAGCGGTGCTCGAAAAGGAGCGTAATCAGATCTTTGGATAAGCCAAGAGGACTTTTCAAAATTGATTTGACCAGCTTTACCTCGCTTGTGTCATCAAGAAGATGAAGAAAAATTCGCTCTTGCATCAAGGCACTTCAACGGATTTTTTCAATACGATTAAAAATTCTGACTTCATTCCATCAGGGTTTTTATTTTTTCTTGCGCGAAAAAGCTGTCGGGTCTGAATGCGATCTTCAAAAATGTGAATCGTTTCAAATCCTTGTTGGGAGAAATGCTCTTTCAAAACTTGCCATATTGGGATTTCAACCCCGTCGGCTTTTGGGTTGCCGATAAACACACAAAGCGTTCCGCCTTGCTTTAAGAGTTTGGCAGCGTTCTCTAACGCCCCAATCGTGTGGCAAAAATAAGAGTCAATACATTCAATCAAATCCTTTCGTGAGAGTTCTGACTTTACCTGTTGAATGGTTGGCGTTTCAATAAGTCTTGTTAGCTTTCGGTAAGGAATTTCAAGCGCGGAAATAGATTTTACTTCTGCTTCCGTGTAGCCAAGCCAGTAAAGGTCAAGTTTGAATGTGCGAACATACTCCTGTGCTTGCAAATAAGGTGGAGAAGTGATAATGCAATCGACGCTGCGCTCCAACGGCGGCAGAAACGAGGAAGAATCTACGCCGCCAAAGTAAGAGACTGCGACATTAAAACCTCTCGTTCTGCGAACCAATACTGAAATGCTTTCAAGATTTTTGTGAGAGACGTCATAAATCATGGATTTTAATGCTTCTTTCCAATTTTGCTTCAACAAATCATCAACGAACTTAATCTTCGACTTTGAGCGGAAAAGCTTCGGTGTTTTATGCTCTGCAAGCGAAAAATACTTGCTCGCTTTTACTAACGCTGCTTGAATGACACGCGTATAAACACTTGATTCTAAGCTTTTTAGCCAGCCCCAGTATGACGCCAATGCTTCAAAAATTTCATCAGGATACCAATAGCGGATGTTTGACCATTGAGGATAAAACTTCGGAGCAGAGACAGGGTTAAACGAAGATAAAATCTCATCAAGCCTTGTATGCGAGGGTACTTCTGAACTCCGATAGATTTTAATCGGCACAATCTCGTTCAGCAACGGATTCAAATCCAGAAGCACACAGTTGCGTTTGCACAAATAGGATTCAAGTCCGACGGTGGCTGAGCCTGCAAAAGGGTCGAGTATCCAATCACCTTCTTTCGTGTATTGGTTGATGCAAAATCGAACAACTTGAGGGATAAACTTGGCAGGATAGTAATAAATGCTGTGGGTGAGATAGGCAGTATCCGTGATTTCAGAAACAATTTCTCTGAAACTTACCAAAGCGGGCGAGTCGGTGGTTTCAGGTAGTTCGAGGTTTGAAAAAAATTGTAATTGCATGTTTTATCTGTTGGGTGAAAGAACTGTGCTTAACCTAAAATCTCTTTCTTCACAATCCGCTCGCCGTCGTAATCATAGACAATCGGAACGCCATTGGCGATGTTAAGTTCCAAGACTTGCTCTTTCGTCAGGTTATCGAGTTTCATCACGATGGCGCGAAGGCTGTTACCGTGCGCTGAAATGATGACATTCTTCCCTGAAACAACTTTCGGTAAAATTTCTTGTTCGAAGTAAGGAATGGCGCGCGCGGCGGTATCTTTGAGGCTTTCGGTATAGCCATCGGGATTGAGGTCGGTTTTGTCGGCAGGCGGCGGAATGTCGTAACTGCGTCGCCAAATTTTCACTTGTTCTTCGCCGAATTTTTGAGCGGTTTCGGCTTTGTTGAGTCCTTGCAGTGCGCCGTAGTGGCGTTCGTTGAGGGCTTTGTTGAAGTAAGTCGGAACGCGGTCGAGTTGCTGGGCTTCGGTGAGCACAAGAATGTGCGTTTCAATCGCGCGATAAAGCACCGATGTGTAGCCAAAATCAATTTGAATCGACCGAATTTTTTCACCGGCTTTGCGTGCTTCGCGTCTGCCTTTTTCGGTAAGCGGCACATCGACCCAACCTGTGAAGCGATTTTCCAAATTCCATTGCGATTCGCCGTGCCGAATAAGAATAAGTTTTGCCATGTGTGATTCTGTCGGTTTTTGAATTTGAAGGTTAAGAGTCCCTTGCGCAAAAACGCGACTCGAGCAAGGAGAAGCAGGTTAATTCAAGGCTTGCTTGATAGCGGCGATGAGCTCATCGTCGGTGCGGCTATCTTTGAGTTCTTTTTCAATGTGAAACCATTTGATTCTGCCGTCCATACCAACAAGGAAATAAGCGCGTTTGCTTACATTGAGCGGCTCGAAGAGAACGTCATACTTTTTAATAGCATCGCGGTGAATGTCGGAAAGCAAATGGTGCTGCATGTTGTATTTCTCGCGGAAGGCTTGATGAGCAAATTTTGAATCGGCGGAAATCGGAAGCACAACCACGCCGAGCTGTTCGTAGCGATTGTAATCCTGTGAGTAAGAGCAATTTTGCGCCGTGCAAACGGGCGTGAAATCAAGCGGATAAAATGAAAGAAGCACGTTTTTCTTTCCTCTGAAATCGGAAAGTTTCACCTTTGTGCCGTCGGTGGAATCAAGTTCAAAATCAGGGGCGAGGTCGCCAACTTGAAGTGCCATTGTGGTTCTCCTGTGATTGTGTTATGAAAAAGTGCCGCGCGTTTGGCGCAAGCAAGTAGAATGATGCAAATTTTGTAAGTGCAATCAAAATTAACGTTTGATAACCAATTACATAGGTCGGCGTCGCTGCATTAAGCGTTTGATAAAGAGTGCCTCAACAGGTTTTCCTTCCTTGATATGCTCCTTCACAATTCGTGGAATATCTTCGGCTTGAACATTGCCATACCAAATTTGCTCCTCAAAAAACATCACCGTTGCGCCGTCTTCGCACGCGCCTAAGCAACTGCTGTTTTCAACGTCAATCAAGTGTTCGCATTGGTTGGCTTGAAGTTCGCGCTTGAAAATCTCTAAGAACTTTTCCGAGCCACGTCGAGCGCAAGAGGGTTTCGGTGAATGTTCAGGGCGAAGGTTGGTGCAAATATAAACGATAGGCTTCTGCGATTCCATTTGTCAATGTTTAGAAATGGAAACATAACGCTTTCAACGGCTTCTTTCAAAGTCAGCACGAGCGAATATCACACAAGAGGACTTTGATATTCGAACACACAGGACGGGGTTGCAAAAGCACGAAAGGCATCAGGCAAGAGGGAGTGTTCCAAAGCGCGTTGCGAAAATAAAAATCGTCCATCGCACATAAAGCCGAGTTCGCGCCAATCCACATCGTTGAGCATCGCGCAAAGCGTATTCAAATCGGCAGTTTGCAGTTTCGGAAAAATAGCCAACACCGAGCCGTCGTAATCGTTGCACGGGTGAAGAAAAAACGGGTGCGAGTTTCGCGTTTTGCAATTCACATACAAACGCTGTTCGGAACTTTGATAATGCGCACGCCCCCAAGTCCACCAATTCGATTCGTCAAACGCCTTGATGCGGCGCGAGAGCAACCGCGCTTTGAAAGGTTCGAGGTATGGGTGTTTGATATTGAAAATCATGCGGCGGGTTTTGCCATCTTTGGCGGTGGTAGAGCATACAAAATCGCGGTTTCCAAATTCATCGTGAGTGAAAATTTCGTCATCGCCGCTGACAGCACCGACTTTCACGAAGAAAACATCGCTGAACGGGACAGTGTAATCGGCTTTAAGGAACAGGAGTTGTCCATTGACGCAGGCAAAAGTGCGTGTTTCTGTTTGTCCTTGTTCGTTTGTGAAGTATGTCTTTCGTGAAAAGTTATGGGATTCAAATCGCCAAATGGCGCAGTTGGGTGTGTAGCCTTGAAAGACGCGCTGGTCGCCGAGTTCAATCCAATGCGTCATTGTGCCTTGCGCAAAGAGCCAAGCGTTGAGTTTGCGGCTTGATGTGGCTTTGAGAAAATCGCGTGGCGTGATAAAAATCAATTCGCCGTGTGGCGCAAGATGCTGAACGCATTTTTCAATGAAGAAAAGGTAGAGGTTGGTCCGCGCATCGAAGCGTGTGAGCGAAAGTTTCTGTTTGGTGTCGGGAGCGATGTCTTGAAAGCGCACATATGGCGGATTGCCGATAATCGTCTCAAACTTTTCGGAAGTGGGGAAGTCGAAGAAATCCATCACGAGCGCGTGTGGTGGGGCTTTGGTAGCATCGAGTTCAATAGCAACGCAGTCAGGAATTACGCTTGAAAATGCGCCGTCGCCGCACGAAGGCTCGAGAACTCGTCCCGAATTTTTCCGAAGCGACAGCATGAGACTTACGACGGAAGGCGGCGTAAAGACTTGTCCAAGCGTTTTGACGTTCATCTCGATTTTAATTCACTTTCCAAATCACGAAAGACTTGCAAGGTTTTGGCGAAGTTGTTCGCGCTCACAACGCGCAAGATGTTTTGCTCAAAATCAACATTTGGCAATGCGCTGTAAAATTTTTCAATCGCTTGGG
>CALKXI010000083.1 GCA_938003965.1 uncultured Chlorobiales bacterium | reverse complement strand
CGGTTTTGTCGGTGATGACGCTTGAAGAAAAAGTCGGGCAGGTGTTTTGCGTGCAAAGTTACACGCGCTACAAGAGCGATGATGAAGAGGTGTTCGTCAAAAATTCTGAACTCATTCGGCAAGGCAAAGTAGGCGGTGTGATGTTTTCGCGCGGCGATGTCTATGAAGCCGCCATGCTTGCTAATCGCTATCAACGCTTGGCGAAATTCCCCTTACTCATTTCTGCGGATATGGAGTGGGGCGTTTCGATGCGCATTGACCGCACAACCGAGTTTCCATGTGCAATGGCAATCGCTGCGACGCGCAACCCCAACTATGCTTTTAAGGTTGGCGAACTTATTGCCAAAGAAGCCCGTGCGCTTGGAATCCATCAAAACTATGCGCCTGCGGTCGACCTCAACAACAATCCTTACAATCCTATCATCAACACGCGCGCGTTCAGTGAAGATGTTTCTTTGACGGCAACGATGGCATCTGCCTTCATCAACGGCACGCAAAAAGCCGGCATGATTGCTACCGCCAAGCACTTCCCCGGACACGGCGACACCGACATCGACAGCCATAAAGATTTACCCGTTCTGAACTTTGAGAAAACGCGCCTTCAAAACGTTGAACTCAAACCGTTCAAATATGCCGTCGATGGCGGCGTGATGAGCGTGATGGTCGGACATTTGGCACTGCCTAAACTCAACAACAATTCATACATTTTGCCGGCTTCACTTTCGCCCGCTATTACGACCGATATTTTGAAATCGGAACTTGGTTTCAAAGGCTTAACCGTAACCGACGGCATGGGCATGCGCGGCGTGAAGAAAAATTTTCCCGCAGGCGAAGCCGCCGTCAAAGCCTTTCTTGCGGGCAACGATGTGATTCTGCTTTCACCTGATTCTGACATTGCTTACAATGCGTTGCTCGAAGCCGTCCGCAACGGCACGATTTCCGAAGCAAGGCTTAACGAATCTGTCCGAAAATTGCTCGTGCTTAAAGAGTGGTTTGGACTTCATCGCAACCGATTCACGTCTTTGGATTCTATTTCTGCAGTCGTGGGCATTAAGGCACATAAAGCCGTTGCGCAAGAGATTGCCGATAAATCTATCACGCTTCTTTCCAATAAGAATGGGCTTTTGCCGCTTGGTGAGTATCAAGGCAAAATTGTCAATATCTCGCTTCAAAATTCGGCGTCGTGCGAAGTTGGAAAAATTTTTCACGAAGAATTGCAAACGCGGTTTAGCAACACGATTCGCTATCAACTTGGCGCGCAAAGCAACAAGATGAATTACGACTTGGCACTCTTTTCAGCCGAGCGCGCCGATGTAGTGGTCGTTTCCAGCTACGCCGATACACGCGCGTGGCAGGGGAAATTCGGCTTGGACAAGGAGCAGGATAAATTCCTCAAAAAACTTATCGACCGATTGAACAAGAAAGGCATTCCGTTGGTGCTTGTTTCATTCGGCACGCCGTATCTCATCATGAGTTACAGCGAACCTGATGCTTACATTTGCGCTTACTCAGCAGGCACAGCCAGCGAAACCGCCGTTGCCAAATTGCTTAAAGGCGAAATAGAGCCGTCAGGAAAATTGCCCGTTACGATTCCGAATCGGTATAAGTTCGGCGACGGAAAAATCGGATGGAAGTAACGATGCTCGTTGCGTTTCATAAGCCTTACGGCGTGCTTTCACAATTCACCCCTGACGGCTCACCGAATCGCACGCTGGCGGAATTCGGTTTTCCAAAGTTTATCTATCCGCTTGGTCGGCTCGATGCCGATAGCGAAGGCTTGTTGCTGCTTTCAGACGAAAAATCTTTGAATACGCGTCTTTTGCTTCCTGAAAACGAGCATCGGCGTGTGTATTGGGCGCAAGTTGAGCGTGTGCCTTCCGTGCTTGATTTAGCAAGGCTTGAGCAAGGCGTGATGATTCAAGGCTATAAAACAAAGCCATGCAAAGCACGCTTGATTGAGCCTCCAAATTTGCCTGAACGCACCCCGCCGATTCGCTTTCGCAAGAGCGTTCCGACATGTTGGATTGAATTGGTTTTAACCGAAGGCAAAAATCGACAAGTGCGACGCATGACCGCGGCGATTGGCTTTCCGACGCTTCGCTTAGTGCGCGTGCAAATCGGAGAGTTCCATTTGGGCGATTTAGCACAAGGAACTTGGAAAGTGCTTACCAATGCCGAGCGGCAGGCTGTTTTTGCTAAGTAGCACAACACTTCGCCGAGCATCGGAATCCGCCTCCTGTTCTTCATTCATAGCGCAGGGCTTCAATCGTATCGGACGAGGCGGCTTTTTGTGCAGGATAGAGTCCGAAGAAAATTCCAACAAGTCCGCTAAAAAGAAAACTGATTAAAATCGGTTCGAGCGAGATGACCGTTCGGAATGAAGAGACGCTTCCCAAAAATTTAGAGACGCCGATGCCAACCAAGATACCAATCACGCCGCCAAGCAACGCCAGCACAGTAGATTCAATCAGGAATTGCAAGAGAATATCGCGCTTCTTTGCGCCGATGGCTTTGCGAATGCCGATTTCGCGCGTGCGTTCGGTTACGGTTACCAGCATAATGTTCATAATGCCAATGCCGCCGACAACCAGCGAGACAATCGCCACCGAGGTAAGCAGGAAGGCAAGAATTTTTGAGGTTTCAGAAAATGCGGAAACGAGGTCGCTTTGGTTGCGAATGGTGAAGTCGTTGTCTTGTTCGTTGCGCAGGCGATGCTGTTTGCGCAAAATCTGCTCGACTTCGACGAGGGCATCGTTCATCTTGTCTTCGGAAGTAACTTTAATCGTAATGCCTGAAATCCACGAGGCGCCCGTGAGCCGTTTCTGAACCGTGTTGAGCGGCGCGAGAATTTGGTCGTCTGGATTTTGCCACCCCGAAGAGCCTTTTTCTTCCAGCACGCCCACAACTTGAAAGCCGATGTTATTGACGCGAATGGTTTGCCCGATTGGATTTGTGCCACGCTCGAAGAGATTTTGTGCAACGGTCGGACCGATGACACAAACAGCGTTCATGGCTTTGTTATCAGCGTCGGCGAACCAGCGTCCCGCGCTCAATGTGGCATTGCGGACGGATTCATATTCAGGATAAACGCCAACGACGGTTGTGTTCCAATTCTTGTTGCCGAACTTGGCTTGCACGCCGCGCCGCGATTCAGGTGAGAGGCTTTCGATGAACTTTGCTTTTTGTTTAATCGCGATTGCGTCTTCTTCGGTGAGCGTAATGCTACTGCCCGTGCTAATCACAATGCCGCCCGACATCTGACTGCCCGGTCGCACGAAGAGCAAATTTGAACCGAGTTTCTGTAAGTTCTCTTTCACGCTCACTTGCGCGCCTTCGCCAAGCGCGACGGTTGTAATCACCGCGCCAACGCCAATGATAATGCCGAGCATTGTGAGCAATGAGCGCATCAGGTTTGCGCGCAGCGAAAGAATCGCACTCAAAAAACTTTCTGAAAGGTGCATGGTGTGTTTTGTTTGAATCGAGTTGTTGTTAGAACGCACTTGCAATCCTTCACTGTTTCGGCACACTTTGAACTTGGGCAAGTGTTAGTTGAAGTTTCTCGGCAATCTGCTCATCGCATAGCCCTAACTCTCTCAAAAGCGGAACAGTAGAGAGTTTCCCAACACGCTCGCCTTCTTGCTTGCCCTTCAATATGCCTTGTGCTTCGCCTTTCAGCATCCCTTGTGCTTCACCTTCCTGCTTTCCTTCTTCAAAGGCTTCTTTGTAAAAGGCGGTGTCTTTGAGTAGTTCTTCTTGAATCTGCAACATCTTCTTTATGTCCTCTCGTGTTAAAGTTCTGAATTTGTATGTAAGAATCTGCTCAATCAAATCTAACTCAATCACGCTCGCTTTTTGTGCCATCTTGCGTGCCTGCTCACCTGCAGTTTTCTCTGACGCAATCAATAGCTTGAACAGTTGAACCTTTGTCGCTTCTGATTCGGGCAACTCGTCCAAATATACGTGCTTGAACCGTTTGAGTTCAGGCAAGTCGGCGTAAGGCGCAATCTGCTTTTGTTCGACACTTCGCGAAGGATAAATCACGACGGCTTGCCACTTGTTGGTCGGATATTGTTTGAGGTAAAGAAAAATTTCGGCAAAAAGTCGGGTGTAGAACTGTGCGTCGGTTTGGAATTGCGCCTCGACGAGATATGTAATATCGTCTGTCTTCGGAATAAAGATGCCATCAATACGGAAGGCAACTTCTTTAAGCTCGATAGATTTGAACTCGTAGCGTGAGGCATCGTCGGGATTTCTGCCCATGAGCGAAAAGAAGCCTTGCGGGGCAAGCAGAAGCAAGAGATAAACGAGTTTATCAGTGCGCATTGCAGTCAAATCTGAATGATGAAGATTATCGCTCCATTTATTACTCCATGTGGGCGAGTTCTTCTTTGATGCGCTCAATGTGTTTGAGATGCGTTTCGGCGTGGTCGGCGTAATGGCTGACCATGTCTGCAAGCGTGAGTTTGCCGCGCTCTTCGTGCATGCCGAATTTCTCAAACATTTCATTTGGCAAACTTTTGAGAATGGCGGTTTGATGTTTGCGCAAGGCTTTGAAGAGCGAGAGTGCTAAGAGTTCATCTTGCGAGTTGTATTGTGCGCGTTCTGCGAGCAAATCTTGGTCGTAGGCAACGAGCGTTGGCGGCGTTGCGCCCGAGGCGATGATGAGGTTCATTCGCGCGACTGCAATCACTTCTGAATCGGCTAAGTGCAAGATGATTTCGCGAATTGACCATTTTTTCGGATTCGGCTTCCAGCGTAGTTTCGCGCCTGAAAGTTTCTCGAGTGCGAAGTCTAATTTTTGCGGCGCGGCGGCGTAGCGCGCAATTTCATTTTTGAACGAGCGTTCTTCCGTTTCGCCGAAAGGATTTTTTACTTTTGCCATTTTTCAAGTGCGTTAAAATTCTCACAAAAATTTTCACAAAATAACTTAAATCGCTCTTTACAACCATGTTTGAACTGCCGATTTGGCTCAAAACGGTTCTACTGCTCACCGCGTCGAATGTGTTCATGACCTTTGCGTGGTATGGGCATTTGAAAAACCTACAATCACGCGCGTGGTATGTGGCGGCGGTGTTGAGTTGGAGCATTGCCTTGTTTGAATACCTTTTGCAAGTACCCGCCAATCGCATTGGCTATCAAGCCATGTCGCTCTCGCAACTGAAAATTTTGCAAGAAGTTATTACGCTTTCGGTGTTTGTGCCATTTGCGATGGTGTATATGAAAGAGCCATTCAAGTGGGACTATGTCTGGGCGGGACTTTGTTTGCTTGGGGCAGTTTATTTCATGTTTCGTTCATAAATCCAACGAGAAATGTTACGATGTATTTTGGTTGATGACGAGCAACTGGGGCGTGAGCGGTTTCGCGCGCTTTTAGCAAAAGCAGAAGCCGATGTCGAAATCGTTGGTGAAGCCGAAAACGGCAAACAAGCCGTGCCGATGATTTATGAACTCAAGCCTGACCTCGTGTTTTTGGATATTCAAATGCCAGGGCTGACAGGCTTTGAAGTTTTAGACCTGCTCGCCGCCCGCGCCCCTACATCGTTTTCGTTACTGCCTACGACGACTACGCCCTCAAAGCCTTTGAAGTTCACGCGCTCGACTATCTCGCCGATGGCAAATTCAGAACCGACTTCACGCTCGATGAACTCGAGGCGCGATTAAGTCCGAAAGAATTTGTCCGAATTCATCGTGCCCATCTTGTTCGACTCGATGCCGTTCGAGAACTTGTGCCTTGGTTCAATGGCACGTATTGCGTTCGATTGGACGATGGCGTTCAACTGCCTGTGGCGCCTCGCCGCTCGGCAAGTGTCAAAGGTTTATTTGGAAAGGATAACAAGCCATGAAAAGCGATACTTCACCCGAAATGCAAGCGCGATACCGCCAAATGCTGATGGCGCGCACGCCCGAAGAACGCTTCAAGATGGGACTCAGTGCATGCGAAGCCGCTCGCAAACTCGTGCTGGCGTCGCTTCCGCCTGACCTTGACGAAACGGAACGCCGTGTTCAACTTTTTCTTCGCTACTACAAAAACGACTTCACGCCGTCGCAACAGGAAAAAATCATTGCCTCGCTTCGCGAATACGGAAAAACGCACACCAATCCGACCGCTTCGCTTACTTCGGGAGAAGTTCCGACTTCATAAACGTTTGCGACTGAAATAACTCGGGATTAGTTATAAAATCGCGCAGTTCGCCTTTTCGCCACAGGGGCAGTTGGTCGCTGTAATGCGGGCTAGCAGGCTCACCGCTGTTGCCGCCGGGCAAAATAGAACGGAACATATTCGAATTGCTTAAATCAATCACACGGCGCGAACTCGGACCGACTTTGTGCTCCAAATTCACAAGGGCTCTGCCGTCGGGGTCAGGTTGTCGGAAATAGTATTCGCCGTTGTTGATAGTGGTCGCTGTACCGATTGAGGGAATAGTCTCGAAGTTGAAAAATTTCGCAATGCCGTCGTTGGACTTTTGACCGAAGAGATGCCGCACGGTGAGCGTGTGTACTTTTCCCCATTGCCAATTCGCGTCGTCGGGGCTGAGTTTTTCCGTTAGGATTTCAATGGCTTCGCGAAAACTTTTGCGAATAATGTCGTCGCGCGTTTCTCGTCTGTCGCTGGTGCGAATGTCGTCGAACCAATCGCTGAACATCACTTCTTCAACCATTATGGAATCGCGCTGAACGAGTTTGATGGAGGAATCAGCAAGCAAGCGTTGAATGGTGCGGGTCGGCGAGTTGATAAGCGCAAGGTAGTTTTGATAGGCGTCGTCACCGAGTTCATCGTGAAAGGTGTTTCGCAAAAGTTGTTTGAGGAACTGCGCGAAAATGGTTGGCGCAATTTCTTTTTCGGAGAAATCATATTGCCAATTTTTGAGATACTGAATCGCGCGTTGATGCGTAGCCGTTGTGTCGTTTGCAATCGCGTTCATCAAATACGGCATCAGGTCGCGTGCCATTGGCGAGACGACATCGAACTGCATCGCTTCCATCTCTTTAACGCTCAACTTTTCTTTGGCTTGAATTAACTCTGTAATGCGCTCGGCACGCGAGGGCGGCTCCCACAGCGCGGAAATGTAGTAGGGATAATCATCGCCGACGAGTTTGTTATTGGCATTAACGATGAAATCGCTCGGCGGATTGAAGAGGCGCGGTAAGGAATCAAACGGAATAAAGCCGCGCCACGCTTGAAGCGAATCGTCGGCGTTGCGGAGCGAAAAGCCTTGCTTATCAAGGCGAATCGGAATTTTGACCGCAGGTTGATAGCCGATGTTTCCCGCTGTATCGGCATAAAGGAAGTTCTGACCAGGCACGGCGAAGTGTTTGAGCGCGGCGCGAAAATCGTCCCAATTTTTTGCCAAGAGAATATCGTGCATGGCTTTGAGTTCGTCCGATTTCTCGAAGCCTGTCCATTGCATCACGACGACTTTTTTTTCTCGTGCAAGCGAAGGAATTGCAGTAGTCTTCAGACCTTGAAAACTGCGCCGAACATCTTCCGAAATCACCACGCCCGACACGCCATTTTTGTTGTAGAGCCTGACAAGAAGTGGCACCGGCTCACCATTTTTGACGTTGATTTCTTCTACAATTTCCGTGAAGGTGGTATCGCTTGTGAGAAAGAAGTCGCAATCGTCTGCCATCACGTTGGTTAAGCCCCATGCAAGGTTATCAGTTTTGCCCAAAACGAGCGCGGGCGTTCCGGGAAGCGAACAGCCTGACGCATTGAGATTTTCCGATTTGCAGACAAGTTGAACTTCATACCAGCGCGAGGGCGTCATGAAGCCCAAGTGTGGGTCGTTGGCGAGAATGGCTTTGCCTGTTGCGGATTTCGTGCGCGTAACTGCCCACGCATTGCTACCGATGTGCGAACCCAGCGCACCGAACATGGCGCGAAATTCTGAATCACGCTCGCGAAAGGCAATGAGCGATTGCACGGCTTGCGGATTTGCTTGTGCGGCAACGATGATGGGCTTGTTTTTAGGATAGTCGGGATAAAGTTCCATTGCTTTGGCTTTGCCGAGTTTGTGCTCGATTTCGGCGAGGGCGATGTCGATATGCCAAGCGATATTGAGTTCCCAGCCCATGAGGCGCACGATAGCAAGGCAATCTTCGGGTGTCCATGCTTCGGGCTCGTAGCCGAGCACATCGAATTCAATCGGTAGGCTTGCGTCTTTGCGCCGCACTTCGTCGAGGAAGGCATTGACGCCGTCGCTGTAAGCGGAAAGTGCGATGCGCGAATTTTCTGAAAGTCCGTCCCACGCCCAGAGGGCTTTTGCTAAGCGGTTAATGCCGACAGTGCGAAAGAGTTTATCGAATCCGATTGCGCCTTCGCCTAAAACTTCCGAAAGCCGTCCAGTTGCGGCGCGGCGTTGCAGTTCCATTTGCCAGAGCCGCTCGCGTGCGTGAGCGTAGCCTTGTGCGAAAAAGAGGTCGCGCTTAGTTTCAGCAACGATGTGCGCGGCTTTGAACTCGTCGTAAAAAATTTGAACGGGTGCGGAAAGTCCTTCAAGTCGCTTGGTTGCTTGGTAATCAGGAATGCTTCGCTTGACAAGGTGATTGACGGCAACGGCGCCGCCTAATGCAATGAACATCAAGGCGACCGCTACGCCAATGATGATTTTTACGATAGGTGATTTCATTTCACGACTGCTGAAAATTCATTCGCGAAATATACGCATTTGCTTTGCCCTCGCCGAGATTTATTGTGGACTCTTCGCTTCACTCTAAGTGATGGCGGAGTTAGTGAAGAATGAATCGTGAGTAGTGAAAGGTTGGAACACCGATAAAACAGATGAAGGGGGTGTGCACAGATAATTGAGACGACTCAGTGGCGACCGGTTTAATCTGCCTAATCTGTGTTCGCTCTTGAAAACAGTGAAATGTGAGAAGAAACAATACGATGAGCGTGGAGTTGAGCGAACTCTTTCCAAGTTTTTACTTTTGTTGAAGCGCGAGATGTTACAGACTCTTGTAGTGGTATTGAGAAAAGAGCGTCGCAAAGTGCGATAGCAAGCGCATCGAATGCGTCGGCGCGGGCGTTTGCACCCTGAAGCGCGAGCAAATTCTTCACCATAAATTCAACTTGTGCTTTTGCCGCATTGCCGTTGCCTGTAATGGCTTTCTTGACCTCACGCGGCGCATATTCCGAAATCGCAAGTCCATAGTTCATTGATAAAATCATCACCACGCCGCGCACTTGTCCTAACTTCAGTGCCGACTGCACATTCTTCCCACAAAACGCTGTCTCGAGCGAAACCTTTGCGGGACGATATTGCTCGATAACACGCGCTAACTCGTCATAAATTTGTTTTAAGCGTTTTGGCATCTCATCTTTGGCATTCGTGGAAATCACGCCGTAATGCACGGCGCGGCAAGTGTTGCCCATTTTTTCAACCAAGCCGAAGCCTGTAAAGAGCGTGCCGGGGTCTATGCCAAGCGTAATCATATTTCCATTCTGAAAAAAAATTATCATGCAAAAAAAGCCGTTGCGCGTTGCTTTTCAAGGCGAATTCGGTGCATATTCGGAAATTGCCGCCGAAAAAATCGGCAAGCCCATTCCGTTTCCGACATTTGAGCGCGTCTTCGAAGCCGTTCTCAAAAAGCAAGTTGATTGCGCCGCCATTCCAATTGCCAACGCCGTTGCAGGCGTGGTGAAGGAAAATGCAGAACTTTTATGGCGATTTCAAAAACGCATCAAAATTTTAGCCGAATCGACAATTCCAATTTTACATGGCTTGCTTGGCGTGCAAGGGAGTTCAATAAAAACAGCAACCGAAGTTCACTCGCATTGGCAAGCCCTCGCACAGTGCCAAAAACTCTTCAGACGCCATAAACACTTAAAGCCTGTTGAAACTTACGACACGGCGGGTAGCGCAAAGTGGCTTGCCGAATCAGGCAACAAAGCGCAACTCGTTATCGCCTCTGAACGCGCCGCCGAGCGATACGGACTGCATGTGTTGAAGCGTGCTATCAACGACATCAAGGAAAACAAAACACAGTTTTACATCATCGCTTCAGCCACATCGCGCTTGAATCTTTCGCAAGAAAACGAAAAGAGCGTCATAATCAGCAAAACGCTACAAGAGGCACTGCCCTACATTCCGCACGCGCTACGATGCGAAGCGATTCCAACGCGCAAGAAGCCGTTTGAAATGAACTACTTGCTCGAGATTCAAGGCGAAATTTCCGACAAGCGCGTCGCGCATTTGGGAACATTTGGGAACGTGCAATAAAGCAAATCGCATTGAAGTTTTAATCACACCAAATAACCCTTGACTATGAAAATACACGCTAAAACACTGCTCACATTCTTACTCGGTTCAGTCTTAACACTTGGCTACGCGCTCTATGTGCAAGGCAATTCGGGCGGACGAACAGGCGCAACACAACTCAACGGAAGTGGATGCACCTGCCATGGAGCCGCTTCTTCTGCTGTGAGCGTAACCATCACAGGACCCGATACGGTCTTAATCGGCTCAACGAACACCTACACCGTAACCATCACAGGCGGACCGCTGGTGCGCGGCGGAACAAACATCGCCACTTCGTCAGGAACGCTCGATGTGGTGCAAGGAAGCGGACTGCGCAAAGTCGGAAATGAACTCACGCATAGCGTGCCAAAAGCCCCCGCAAATAACGCCGTTACATTCGACTTCACGTTCACGGCACCAAACACCGCAGGAAACGCAATCCTGTATGCTAACGGTAACAGCGTCAACTTCAACGGCAATAGCACAGGCGACGCATGGAACTTTGCACCAAATAAAACCGTCGTCGTTTCAGCCACAAGCACGGTTCCTCTGCAAAACCGCCCTGCAGGATTTGAACTGGCGCAAAACTTTCCAAACCCATTTAACCCGTCTACAACAATTCAATTCACGTTGCCGCAAGATGATGTTGTGCGATTAAGGGTCTTTGACGCAAGCGGTCGCGAAGTGCAAACGCTCTTGAACGGACGCACATCGAGAGGAACGCACACGGTTTCGTTTAATGCCACGAATTTAGCCAGCGGCGTCTATCTCTATCGCTTGGAAACGAGCGCGTTTTCAGAGACGAAGAAAATGTTGCTCATCAAGTAAGCAAGAAGAAATAGGCGAAAAGAGGTAGGCGGAAAGAAGGCGGAGGAAAAGTCCGCCTTTTAATTTTTCGGTTGGAGCACCATGCCCAAAATCCACGAGACAACCGTAATGACGATTGAGCCTAAGACTGCCGCGCCGAAACTTTCCACACGAAATTCAGGCACGAAATATGCCGCAACCACAAGAATCACGGCGTTAATGACAAGCAAGAACAGTCCAAACGTCAAGGCAATCAGCGGAATTGAAAAGAGAATGAAAACAGGCTTGACAATCGCGTTGAGCAAGCCAATAACCAGTGCGGCGAGAAGCGTTGTGCCTAAGCCTTTAATCGTAATCCCATCGATAAAGGTGGCGGCGCAATAGACGGCAACTGCATCAACGAGCCAAGTAATGAGAAATCTCGAGAAGAAGGACATATTGGTTCATGATTCAAAATGCTTTGTCAAGGTCAGCTCGAATTTTCTCGCGTTTTTTCTCGCCTTCAAAAACGCCCATGGCTTCATAGAATGCTTGGTCATAGTTGCGCGTTTTCACCACAACGGGCATTGGAACGCCGTGTCCCATAATGAGTGCTTGCTGTTTCGTATCCAAACTTGCCAAAATGCTTCGCAAACCGCTGGCGTTAGAAACGCCTGAAAGAACTGCGTTAATATCTTTTTCGTCGGAAAGCGCGGCGACGATTTTCGTGCCGATTTGCGAGAGAATTTCATCATCAATGCCCGACGGACGCTGGTCGACGAGCAAAAGCGAAACATAATACTTGCGCAGTTCGCGCGCGATTTTACCAAACGACGTCTGCGCCGCCGCACGCTTATTGAGAAACTTATGCGCCTCTTCAACCGTGATGACAAGTTGTTTCGGCTTATCGGCTTCGTTCTGTGTGCGAAGGTAGTTGTCAGTTCGCTCTTTGTAGGTTTCTTCAACACGGCGCGTGATAATGTTGGCGACGAGCAAGTAGCTCATCATGTTGTCGTATTTACCGAACTCGACAACCACGCTGACGCCATTGAGCAAATCGGTAATCAAATGATCAATCACATCGATTTTTTCTTTGCGCGGGTTGAAGTCCAAGAAGCTGCAATTCTGCCGAAGCCGATTTAAGCGTCGCCACAAGGCTCGCATTGAATCATCGACAAGGTTTTTGCTGCTGGCAAAGTCCTTAATTGCCGCTTGGTCGCCGCTATCCATTAGGTTCATGAAATCCGTAAGCCAAGCATTACCAAAGGCATTTTTCAAGATGTAAGTGTATTCAGCGGCAGTGGGGTTGAGCCGGAGTTCTTCTTGCAAGAGCAAAATATCTTCGGGTTCGATTTGCTCAACGCTAATGCGGACTTCATGGTCGCATCGTGCACCGCGCCGTTGAGAGCCTTCTTTATCGAGCGAATAGACTTTCACTTTTCCGCGATGTGCAAATAAAGGTTGCAAGCCTTTGACGGACTTCTGCCCTACGCCTTCGAAAGTGCCTTTCGTGCCGTATTCGTTGTGCATATCGAAGACGAGGTTCACGGCAGTATCGGTGTGAATAAACCCTGCAAGAAGCAATCGCGTGATGAACGTTTTGCCCGTGCCTGTCCGACCGAAAACGGCACTGCTCCGCTCTGAAAATGTTTTCAAGTCTAAACAAACGGCTTGCTCCATATCGAGCGGCGTGCCGATGTTGAAATACTTTTTGTCTGAATCACGATTGAGCGTTTCGCTGCCGAACACGAGTGCCACATCGTCGTCGTTGGCTTCTTCAACACGCGCAAAGTGCGAGGGAATGGTTTTAACAGGTTCAAGTGTGCGCTGTTCTGTGGCGCGCTCGAGCATGAGCATCGGACGAAGCGAGACGACGGTATAAGTGCCTGTGCCGCTAATAACCGCACGGAGCAAGTCGTTCGAGAAGTTCGGCGGATTGGAGAGCATCTGCTCGTTTGTAGCGGCAAGACGCAAATCCGTAATGATGGAAAAGAAATCATACTGCTCACCTGAAACAACAAGGAACTTCCCTGCTTTGATATGCTCGAGCGGCACATCGGGGGAAAGTTTCATTTCAAGCCCTTCGAGAAGCGAGCCGCGAATAATGTTGCCTAAAAACTTTCTCTGCATCTTACTTTGAAATTAAACTCCACTAACGGCTTTATTAACATACTTCCATTCGTGCGGTAGCGAATCAGGTGCTTTGCAATGCTTTTCGTATTCCTCGCGGAATCGCGTGATGCTGTGTCGGACAGGCCACATGGCGCCGTCGGCAAGTGCGCAAATCGTTCGACCTTCGACTTGCGAGCAGATGGAAAGAAGCAAATCAATGTCGCGCTTTTCGGCTTCGTTGCGCAAGAACTTGCCGTAAATGTTTTCTACCCAACCAGTGCCTTCGCGGCAAGGTGTGCATTGTCCGCACGATTCGTGATGATAAAAATGCGCAAGCCGTCCAATCACTTCGACAATATCCGTGTCTTCATCCATCACGATGATGCCCGCGGTGCCAATCAGCGTGCCAGCTTTTTTGAGGCTTTCTGCGTTCATGCCGATGCCTTCTGCCGCTTCACCACGAATGATGGGCATAGACGCGCCACCGGGAATAATTGCCTTGATTTTCTTGCCACCACGCACGCCGCCTGCATACTTATAAATCAAATCCAAAATCAATGTGCCGCTCGGTAGTTCATAAACGCCGGGCTTATTGACATGCCCTGAAATGCCGAAGAGCATTGGACCGGGATGGTCGGGCGCACCGATTTTCGAGTAGGCTTCGGCGCCAATGTCAATGATGATGGGAATGTTGCAAATGGTTTCCACATTGTTGATAATCGTGGGAGAGCCCCAGGCTCCAACGACCGCAGGAAACGGCGGTTTGAGACGCGGATATGCGCGCTTGCCTTCAATCGAGGAAATCAAGCCTGTTTCTTCGCCGCAGATGTATGCGCCGGCGCCTTTATGCACAACAAGTTTGAGATTGAATCCCGACCCTAAAATGTTTTCACCGAGATAGCCTTTGGCGTAGGCTTCTTCGACGGCTTTCTCGACCATTTCAATCCACTTGGCATATTCGCCACGAATGTAGATGTAGCATGCATTGATGCCGCAGGCGTAACTTGAAATAATTGCGCCTTCGATAAGTTGATGTGGATTTTGTTCGAAAATTTGTCGGTCTTTGAACGTGCCGGGTTCGGATTCGTCGCCGTTGATGAGCAAGTAGCGCGGTTTGCCTTCAGGTTTAGCAAGGAAACTCCATTTGAGTCCTGTCGGAAATCCTGCGCCGCCGCGCCCTTTTAAGCCCGACTTTTTGACTTCATTGACGATGTCGTCGGGCTTCATGGCGAAGGCTTTTTTAAGCATTTGATAACCGCCTTGCGCCTCGTAGTCGGCGATGTCGCGCAGGTGTCCTTTGGGCGAAAGATAGCCCTTCAAAATCATCGGTTTGTAATCGGTCATACTGCAATACTCCCAGTTTTATAGTGAATAATCTTCATTGAAAACTTCTTCCCACGAAAGCGATTGAATTGCCGATTTTTTTTGCATGTCCAATTCAGCGGCTCTCTGCGCGCGTGTAAAACATACTTCCCACATCTCTTTAATTTTTTCATCGGTGAGGCTTGGTGTTTCTTCTTGATAATCACGAAT
>CALKXI010000082.1 GCA_938003965.1 uncultured Chlorobiales bacterium | reverse complement strand
CCGCCTCATTCGCAACGATTATCTTAACGCCTTTGAGCAAGTCGATGTAATTGTTTCGCCCACTTCGCCTGTGCCGCCGTTCAAGTTCGGCGAAAAAATGCATGACCCGCTCACGATGTATCTTGCCGATATTTACACCGTTCCGATGAACCTTGCAGGCGTGCCTGCCGTTAGCGTTCCGATTGGCTTCAATAGCCAGAAACTGCCGATTGGCTTACAACTTGTTGGAAATTTATTTGCAGAATCAACCCTAATTGGGGCGTCAAAACTTGTGGAGGCTGTCCGATGAAAAAGCGACAAATTGAACTCACAATAGAGGTTTTCCATTCGTTTGAGGAAGCGGAAAGAAGTCAGCGCGAATACTGGTGGAGTCTGACTCCCTTAGAACGCTTGAAACAGGCAAAATTTATCCGAGAAATCAACTATGGACGAGATGATTCTACCCGAAGACTTCCGAGATTTTTTGAAGTTGTTAAACAAACACCAAGTTGAGTATTTGCTAATTGGTGGATATGCAGTTTTTTATCACGGCTATCCAAGAGCGACAGAAGATATTGACTTCTGGGTCGCCATTAACCCTGACAATGCACAAAGGCTTGTTCATGTGATGCGAGATTTCGGATTGAGCCATGCAACCTCTGATTTGTTTTTGCGGGAACATCAAGTTACTCGTATCGGATTCAAGCCCTACAGAGTTGAGATTCTCACCACAATTTCTGGCGTTGAGTTTGCAACCTGTTACGTAAGGCGCGTGGTTGATACCATCGACGGCATTCAGGTCAACATCATTAGTCTCGAGGATTTAAAGCAGAATAAAAGAGCAAGCGGCAGGCTCAAAGACCAAGATGATGTTCAAAATTTACCTTGACCTTTAACATTCAAAAACCATTTTTCACAACCATAAACCGAAGTTCACCATATGAGCATTTTAGTTGGAAGAGAAACGCGCCTTGTCGTGCAAGGTATCACAGGCGGCGAAGGCACATTCCATGCGTCGCAGATGCTGGAATACGGCAAGCAGTTCGGCGTCGATTATCTCGTTGCGGGCGTTACGCCGGGCAAAGGCGGCATGATGTATGAAGGCAACGAGAAAGATAAATTCAACCGTCCGATTCCGATTTTCAACACGGTTGCCGAAACGGTGCGCGATAAGAAAATCAAAGCCAACACATCTATCATTTATGTGCCCGCCGCATTTGCCGCCGACGCCATTATGGAAGCGGCGGACGCCGGAATTGAACTCATCATCTGCATCACCGAAGGCATACCCGTTGCCGATATGATGAAGGCTTACGCCTTTGTCAAACAAAAAGGCGCAACGCTCATCGGTCCGAATTGTCCCGGCGTCATTACGCCCGAAGAAGCCAAAGTTGGCATTATGCCCGGCTTCATTTTCAAGAAAGGCAACATCGGACTCATTTCTCGGAGCGGCACGCTCACCTACGAAGCCGTTAGCCAACTGACGAAAGCAGGGCTTGGTCAAACCACGTGTGTCGGAATCGGCGGCGACCCGATTATCGGCACGAAATTTATTGACGCTATTAAGATGTTTGCGAAGGATAAGGACACCGAAGCCCTCGTCATGATTGGCGAAATCGGTGGCAGTGCCGAAGAAGAAGCGGCAGCTTATATCAAAAAGAATTTCAAGAAGCCTGTTGTTGGATTCATTGCAGGAAGCACTGCGCCGCCTGGTCGCCGTATGGGACATGCAGGCGCAATCGTTTCGGGCGGAAAAGGCACGGCACAAGAAAAATTCGCCGCGATGAAAAAAGCAGGAATTCACATCGCTGAAAATCCTGCACACATCGGCGAAGTGATGCTTCAAGCATTAGGGCGATAGTTGCGACCAGAGAAGGTCAAGGCGGATTCAGCAACTTGGCGATGCGATACGCCTTCTTGCTTTCCTTCTTGACCGTTTTTCATGGTTTTATTTTTCACTTAATCTGTTTCGCACAATGAACACTCCTTTTGATTCGGTTGAATCGGCGATTGAAGACATCAAGAACGGCAAACTCATTATCGTGGTCGACGACGAAGACCGCGAAAATGAAGGCGACTTTTTGACCGCCGCTGAAAATGTTACCCCCGACATGATTAACTTCATCACGAAAGTTGGTCGTGGCTTGATTTGCGTGCCCATGACACGCGAGCGCGTTCAACGCTTAGAGCTCGATATGATGGTCTCGCAAAATACCTCTCTTCACGAAACGGCTTTCACCATTTCCGTCGACTCGCGCTTGCCTGGCACTTCAACTGGCATTTCGGCTTTCGACCGCGCCATCACTATTCAACAATTAGCCGACGATAGAACAAAGCCTTCTGACCTTGCGCGTCCGGGGCATATCTTTCCGCTCCGTGCAATGGACGGCGGCGTGCTTCGCCGTGTCGGGCATACCGAAGCCGCTGTCGATTTAGCGCGTCTGGCAGGCTTTAAGCCTGTTGGCGTTATCTGCGAAATTCTTTCCGAAGACGGCTCAATGGCGCGCCTGCCTGAACTGATCAAAATCAAAGAGAAATACGGACTCAAACTCATCACGATTAAAGACCTCGTGGCGTATCGAATGCAGAAAGAAAAACTCGTCAAGCGTGCGGTCGAAGTCCGTTTGCCCACGCATTTCGGCGAGTTCAAACTGATTGCCTACGAAACGCTCATTGACGATAAAAATCACCTTGCTTTGGTCAAAGGCGACGTTGCCAACGGCGAACCGGTTCTGCTTCGCGTTCACTCGAGCTGTGCTACGGGCGACCTTTTTGGCTCTATGCGCTGCGACTGCGGCGAACAACTCGCCACCGCTATGATGATGATTGAACGCGAAGGACGTGGCGTTCTGGTCTACATCATGCAAGAAGGGCGCGGCATCGGTCTTATCAATAAACTCAAAGCCTATAACCTTCAAGACCAAGGGCTCGACACGGTCGAAGCCAACGAGAAACTCGGCTTCAAAGCCGACCTGCGCGATTACGGCATCGGCGCGCAAATCATCTGCGATTTAGGCGTCAAAAAAATGCGCCTGATGACCAATAACCCGAAAAAAGTCGTCGGTCTCGAAGGCTATGGGCTGGAAGTCGTCGAACGCGTGCCGCTCGTCATCAATCCTAACGAAGTCAACAAAAGTTATCTTGAAACCAAACAGAAAAAAATGGGACATCTGTTCGGCGGCGAAACCACACCACACAGCCAACTGATTTTCAGCAAACTTTTCGGCATATAATTACAACAGGTCTTCCAACAACCACTTTAACAAACAGCAGTTCAGAGTTTCCATGACCATCACGCCAACCTACAACGCCCCCGATTCACGCGGACACTTCGGCATCTACGGCGGAAAGTATGTTCCCGAAACGCTCATCAAAAACGCCGACGATTTAGAACGCGAATACACCGCCGCCAAACAAGACCCGTCGTTCTGGCAAACGTTCAATGACCTTTTAACGCATTTCGTCGGGCGACCTACACCGCTCTATTTCGCCAAACGCCTGACCGAAACGCTCGGCGGCGCAAAAATTTACTTGAAGCGCGAAGACCTCTGCCACACTGGCGCGCACAAAATCAACAATGCGATTGGTCAAGTCTTGCTCGCCAAGCGCATGGGCAAGCGTCGCATCATTGCCGAAACGGGGGCAGGACAGCACGGCGTTGCAACCGCAACTGTGTGCGCGCTTTTCGGCTTGGAGTGCATCGTGTATATGGGCGAAGAAGATATTCATCGACAAGCCCCGAACGTGGCGCGCATGAAACTGCTTGGCGCAACCGTTGTGCCTGTTTCATCAGGAAGCAAAACGCTCAAAGACGCCACCAGCGAAGCCATTCGCGATTGGGTTACGAATCCTGATGACACTTTCTACATCATTGGCTCGGTTGTCGGCATGCATCCTTATCCGATGATGGTGCGCGATTTTCAAAGCGTCATCGGCAAAGAAACTCGTGCGCAAATTCTCCAACAAGAAGGCAAACTTCCTTCGCTCATTACGGCGTGCGTCGGCGGCGGCTCAAACGCGATGGGCATGTTTTATCCGTTTTTGAACGATGCACAAACCGTTAAACTCGTTGGCATTGAAGCGGCAGGCGAAGGCTTGAACGGACGACACGCGGCAACGCTTACCAAAGGCAAGCCCGGCGTTTTGCACGGCGCGATGACGTATCTCTTGCAAGATGATGACGGACAAATCGACCTTGCACATTCCATTTCCGCAGGATTGGATTATCCCGGCGTCGGTCCCGAACATAGTTACCTGAAAGATTTAGGCTTGGTGCATTACGAATCTGTTACCGATGACGAAGCCATGCAAGCCCTCAAATTCCTTGCACGCACCGAAGGCATCATTTGCGCCATTGAAAGCGCTCACGCCGTTCATTATGCGATTCAAACTGCACCTAAGTTGAAGCATGATGATATTCTCGTCATCTGCCTTTCTGGTCGTGGCGATAAAGACTTAAACACGATTATGAGTTATTTTCAGATGTAACGCGCAACCTGTTATCACGCAACACACGCCCCGTTGCATCGGTCGACGACGCACCATTGTCCTCTATCCCGTTTTTTGTTCAATGTTAATTCACAACTCACAATGACCACAAGACATAAATTCACCAACCGCCTCATCAACGAGAAAAGCCCATATCTTTTGCAACACGCGCATAATCCTGTCGATTGGTATCCGTGGGGCGAAGAAGCCATTGAAAAAGCCCGAAAAGAAGACAAGCCGATTTTTCTCTCGATTGGATACTCCACTTGCCACTGGTGCCATGTAATGGAACACGAATCGTTCGAGAACGAAGACATCGCCAAAATTTTGAACACCTATTTTGTTCCGATTAAAGTCGACCGTGAAGAACGCCCCGACCTCGATAAAGTCTACATGACCTATGTGCAAGCCTCGACCGGAAGCGGCGGCTGGCCAATGTCGGTTTGGCTCACGCCCGACCTCAAACCGTTTCTTGGCGGCACTTACTTTCCGCCCGAAGACCGCTACGGTCGCACCGGCTTCAAAACCGTTTTGGAGCGCGTGGCTGAAAAATGGCAGTCGGAACGCGCCGCCATTGTTAATGTTTCCGAAAATGTTGTCGAGCAATTAAAGTCTTACACATCGCAACTCGATAGTGCCGAAAAAGTAACCCTGACGCCGAAAGTCTTCGATAAAGCCGCCTCTCAATTTGCCAATCAATTTGATTCAGAATGGGGCGGATTCGGCGGCGCGCCCAAGTTCCCGCGTGCGGTTATTCTCAACTTCTTGCATAACTACCACGCACGCACAGGCAATAAGCGCGTTTTAGACATGTCGTTCTTCACGCTTCGCAAAATGGCAATGGGCGGCATACACGACCTCATCAGCGTTGAAGGCAAAGGCGGCGGCGGTTTCGCACGTTATTCAACCGATAAATACTGGCACGTGCCTCACTTCGAAAAAATGCTCTACGACAACGCCCAACTTGCCATCTCTTACCTCGAAGCCTTCCAACTTTCAGGCGAACATGAATTCGCCGATGTCGCCCGCGATATCTTCAACTACATTCTTTGCGATATGACCGATAAAGCCTCTGGCTCGCAGGCTCTCGGCGGCGGATTCTATTCAGCCGAAGATGCCGATAGTCTGCCAACCTTCGAAAGCACCCACAAAGCCGAAGGCGCGTTCTATGTGTGGGAACAGCAAGAAATCGACTCCCTCTTGGGCGCAAAAGACAGCGAGATTTTTTCCTACATCTTCAACATCAAACCCAGCGGCAACGCACCGAGCGACCCACACGGCGAATTCATCAAGAAAAATATCCTTATCCAACTTCACACCTTCGAAGACGCCGCCAAACGATTCAACACAACAACAGAGAACATCAAAACCCTTGTCCAATCTGCAAAAGTCAAACTCTTCGAAGCACGCGCAAAACGCCCGCGCCCGCACTTAGACGACAAGGTTCTCGTCTCTTGGAACGGCTTGATGATTTCTGCTTTCGCCAAAGGCTATCAAGTTTTAGATGATGACACTTACCTGAACGCCGCTATAAACGCCACTGAGTTCATTTTGAACAAACTCTACAACGCCGAAACGCACACGCTTCTGCGCCGATACCGACAAGGCGAAGCCGGCATTGACGGCAAACTCGACGACTATGCGTTCTTCGTCCAAGCCCTTTTAGACCTTTACGAATCGTCGCTCAATCCGCGATACCTTACCGTCGCCATTCGCTTGACCGAAACCATGCAAAAACTTTTTGAGGACAAAGTGCATGGGGGATTTTTCAGTTCGCAAGAAGGGGACACTTCCGTAATTTTGCGCCTGAAAGAAGACCATGACGGCGCAGAGCCTTCACCGAACTCTATCGCCGCGCTTAACTTGCTCCGACTTGCGCAAATGACCGACCGACAAGACTTCCGCCAATCCGCCGAAAAGACGCTTCTTTATTTCAGCCAACTGCTTGAAAAAGCCCCGAGTTACTTGCCACAAATGCTCGTTGCACTCTCGTTCTATCTTCAAAAGCCGAAGCAAATTATTTTGGCAGGTTCGCTCGAAACGCCTGAAATGAAGAGCCTTCGCAGAGTGATTTATGAAAAGTTTATCCCGAATAAAGTCTTGCTTCACGCCTCGCCCGAAGCGGCAACGCATTTAGACTTTTTGAATACGCTCACGGTTGAAAAGCCGACGGCTTTCGTTTGCGTTGATTATGCGTGCCAACTTCCAACGAGCGACCCAGAAACGCTTCAAGCACAGTTGGTTTAGTTATTTATTGACTCACCTCTGAAACAATTTCTTCAATGAGCGTTGAAAATTCTGTTTGTGCGCGTTGCGCCACACGTTGCACATCGTCGTGCGAAAGTATTTCATCGGAAAGCCCCGCCGCTTTGTTGGTTACGAGTGAAATTCCGAGCACCTTCATGCATAGACGCTTTGCGGTTGTGGCTTCAAGCACGGTCGACATTCCAACCAAATCGGCGCGCAAGGTTTGAAGCATTCGAATTTCGGCGCGCGTTTCGTAGGAAGGTCCAAGCACGCCTGCATACACGCCTTCCTTGAAATGAATCCCACATTTGCGCGCACATTCTTTTGCCACTTGCTGAAACCCCTTGTCAAATAAAGGCTCATGCGCCGCTTGCAACATCGGCAGGTCAGGATTCGGCACGAACATCAGGTTTATGACATCAACAATCAAGCACAGGTCGCCTGCTTCAAAGAGCGGATTCACACCGCCCGCCGCATTCGTGAGTATCAACGATTTCACGCCAAGCAAGTGGAGCAATCGAACATAAAAAGTTACTTCGTCGGCGTCTCGCCCTTCGTAAAGATGCACGCGCCCTTTCAGGAGCACAACTGGCTTCGACTTCACTGTTCCGAAAATCAATTCGCCATGATGCCCTGCCACGCTCGGCGTCGGAAAATGCGGGATTTCTTTTGTATCAATAACGATGGGATTTTCTACGCGCTCAGCAAAGTTTCCTAAGCCCGAACCCAGCGTGAGTGCCACAGCGCCTTTGGAAACAGCACAGCGCGATTCAATCATTTTTTTTGCTTCTTGCAGTTTCTCTTGTAGTTTTTTCATCGCCAAAGTGTTGAATGAAGCAAAATACAATCCTATCTTATCATTCTTTTACTTTCGTTCTAAACTTTGAAAAGCATGACCACGCAACTTGTTCCACCGCATATTGAAAAGTTAGAGCCGTATAAGGCAGGCAGAAGCATTGAGGAAATCAAATCGCTTTACGGCTTGCAGGAAGTCTATAAACTTGCCTCGAACGAGAATCCGCTCGGCGTTTCTCCCAAAGCGATTGAAGCGATGCAAAAGGCGATGCACGATGTGAATTATTACCCCGACCCCGCTGCGCTCAAACTGCGCGCAAAACTCGCAGAGCGATTCAAGTTGAAACTCGACAACGTTGCCGTTGGCGCAGGCTCGGAAGGCATTATGGCGAACATTCTACGCACATTCGTTTCCGACACCGACGAACTGCTTACTTCCGAAAATACCTTCATCGGCTTTTACGTGCTTGCCAACGCAAGCGGCTTAACCTTGAAGCGCGTTCCGATGAAAGAGGGCTATCGCTTTGATTTACAAGGCATTGCCGACCGCATTACCCGCCATACAAAAGTCATTTACCTCTGCAATCCGAACAATCCTACGGGCACAATCTTTACACGCGAAGAGTTCGACGCCTTCATGGCGCGTGTGCCCGAACGTGTGATTATCATTTTAGATGAAGCATATTTTGAATTTGCCTCGAGCGATTTAGACTATCCCGACTCTATGTCGTATCGCTACGATAATGTGATTACCCTTCGCACCTTCTCAAAAGGCTATGGACTTGCGGCGTTGCGCGTCGGTTACGGCTTCGCACACGAGAAGTTCATTACGAATCTGATGAAAGTTAAACTTCCCTTTGAACCAAATTCGCTTGCGCAAGCAGGCGCGCTTGCCGCATTAGACGACGACGATTTCTTGCGCCAAACCATTGAGAACAACACGCACGGCTACAAACTCTTTTCCGACGCCTTCACTGAACTTGGCTTGAACTGGATTCCTTCGTGGGCAAATTTCGTGATGATTGATTACGGCAGTGAAGCGCGTGTGAATGCCGTTTCCGAATACCTGTTGCAAAACGGCGTCATTACGCGCCCGCTTAAAGCCTTCGGCTTGCCACATTGTTTGAGAATTTCAATTGGACTTCCACATCAAAACGAAAAGTGTATTGAACTGCTCAAAAAATTTGAGACTGTTTCTGTATGAAGCACATCGTCATCATCTACAATGCTGTTCCCGACCGATTCTCGCTCACACACGACATCAAATCGGAAATGGGCATTCTATCCAATGTCGATACAATTAGTGCCGCACTCTCCGAAGAATACAAAGTCAGTCCGCTTGCCTTCACGGGTGATATTATTTTCCTGATGGAGCAACTGATGGAACTCAAGCCTGATGCGGTGTTCAATTTGTTTGAAGGAACTTATCGCATTTCAAAGAGCGAAGTTTTTATTCCGATTGCGCTCGATTTGCTCGGCATTGCTTATACAGGCTCACGGGCAAAAACGCTTGAACTTTGCGTTCAGAAAGCCAAGACGAAAGAAATTCTGCTTCGCCGTTCTGTTCCAACGCCGCGCTTCGTTGTGTTCAAACCGTCAGAAGAAATTTCCACGACGATTCCCTTTCCGCTCATCGTCAAGCCTGAACACGAAGACGCAAGCACAGGAATTTCAAATAACTCCGTTGTGCATTCCGAATCGGCACTCAAAGAACAAGTCGAGATGATTTGGCGCACCTACAAACAGCCTGCGCTCGTCGAAGAATTTATTGACGGACGAGAGTTCAATGTGGCGATTTTAGGCGATAGTGATTTCGAGCATCAAATCGGACACCCAAATGCGCCGCGTGTGTTGCCAATTTCTGAAATTAGTTTTGAAACCATGCCTGAAGGCTTTGCGCGGATTGTAACCTACAAAGCCAAGTGGGAAGAAGACAGCGTGGAATACAAAGAAACAAAACCTATCTGCCCTGCACCGATTGACTTAAAACTCGAACTTGAACTCAAACAAATTGCGTTGCGCGTGTTTAGTGCGGTTGGCTGTCGCGATTATGCACGTGTCGATTTTCGCGTCTCAAAAGAGGGCAAGCCGTTTGTCGTTGATGTCAATCCCAACCCTGACATTTCGCCTGATGCCGGTCTTGCGCGCTCGGCAAAAGCCGCTGGGTTGGAGTATCCCGCTTTGATTCGCAAAATTGTTAGTTTCGCACTCTCTCGCTCGACAAGTTGATAGAAGAACTTCAGTCCGAGCACAGCGAGAAATCCATTCCAATAATGAATGAAGAACGAAAAAATCTTCGCTATTCATTATTCACTACTCACTATTCATTATTCACTTTTGCGCTTTGAAGAGCATCACTGCGCCGACGATGAGGAAAATCATGTTCGGCATCCACGCGGCTAAAATCGGATTGACCGCACCCTTATAGCCAAGCGTTCCGAAAACTTGCTGAACGCCCATATACAAAAATCCAACAAGAATACTAATTCCCGCCTCGAGCGCGATGCCACTTCGCTTCTTTTGCGCCGAGAGCGGAACGCCGATGAGAATCACAATCAGGCACGTAAACGGAAAAGAAAGTTTCGTGTGATACTTCACGATGGCTTCATCAGACGACTCAAATCCGCCACGCTCGCGCGCCTTCAAAAACGCACGATGCTCAGGAAGCGTCATGAGTTCAAGGGCTTGTGTCGACTCGCCGAGTTCTTTGGCTGTAAAGGAAAATTCAAGCGTATCGAGCCGCTCAATGCGTGTGATGAACTCTTTATCGTTATTGAGGACGCGCAGGTATCCGTTTTCAATCACCCATTTTTGAGCGGTTGTGTCGTATTTCATTCGCTCTGCATCTAATCGCCAAATCAACGCTTTTCCATTGAAGGCTTGCACGCCAAGCGCGTAGCAGGTTTTTGTATAGTCGTCGTAGTAGCCGATGCTGACAAGTTGCGTCGGCGAATCCATGATATTGACATTTGAACGACTGCCGCCAACCCAAAAATTTTTTCCGAGATTGATTGATTCAAACCGCTGTTTTTCTCTCGTCGTCTGTGGCACAAGCCAACCTGAAAGATAAAAATCCAACACGGTAATTAACATGGCAATCGCTAAAAACGGCACAAGGATTCGGTAAAGGCTAATTCCGCCCGATTTCATCGCCGTTAGTTCCATCTGTTTTGAGAGCGCGCCTGTTACAAACAGTGCTGAAAGCAGTGCGCTAATCGGAATAATCAATTTCAAAATTTCAGGAAGGAAGTAGCCGTAATACGCCAGAATCGGCAAGAGCGTCAATTTGCGGTCGATGAAGTCGTCGATGTGCTCGATGAGGTCAATCAAGACGAAAAGCGCGATAAAGGCAATCGTTCCGAATAAGAACGCAGACAGATAGCGGATTGCAATATATCGGTCGAGAATTTTCACGAATTGAATTTTCACGAATTGGAATTGACGGTTATTTTGTTTGGCTTAACACGATTTTCACAACGCATAATGACCTTTGTCGCTTCATCACTTTGGCTCTTATTGCTCTTTGCACTTCTTGCCATTCTGCTTGCCTTTTGGACCTACCAGCGCGCCACGCTCTCTGTGCCGATTAAAGTCGCATTGGTAAGCCTGCGTGCGCTGTCGGTTTTCCTTGCGCTTTCCCTTTTGCTTGAACCGATGTTGCAATTTTTTTCAGAAGAAACGCGCCAACCCAAATTGGCATTGATTATCGATAACTCCGAAAGCATGACGATTCGCGACAACGGACTTCGGCGCGATAGCTTACTCCAACAACTTCTTTCACGTTATCAAAACACCCTTGAAAACATCGTTGATATTCGTTCGTTCGCTTTTGGCGAAACTCTGCAAGAGCGTCAATTAGGCGATTTCTCGTTCAATGAAAAATATACCAATCACTCGAGTGCGATTGCCGCACTTAACCGCATCAGCGTGCGCGAAAGATTCAACGCCGCGTTGATGTTCAGCGACGGCGCATTCAACGCAGGCGAAACCCCGCTCTACGAAGCCGAGCGTTCGCCGATTCCGATTTTCACCGTGCTGTTAGGCGATAGCACGTCGCGCAAAGATATTGTGCTTCGCCGCATTTACGCACCCGAGCAAGCGATTGTGAATACCAAAGTTTCGGTTTCGGCAGTGGTTGCGCAAGAAGGTTTTACTGGCAAAGTTGTCGAGGCACTTTTGAAAAGTGGCGAAACCGTTTTGGCACGCAAGCAGTTTGAACTCGCCGTTTCTGAGCAGTCCATCGCATTCGAATTTGTGCCGAAAGAAGTCGGCGACGCTAAATACAGCATTAGCCTCTCGCCGCTTCAAGGCGAATTTTCGGCGAGGAACAATTCGCAATCTTTTTTCGTGCGCGTCTTGAAAAACAAGAAGAAGATTTTAGTGATTGCAGGACTTGCCGACCCTGAAATTTCTTCCGTCCGTCAAACGCTCATGCAGTCTGAAAACATCGATGCAATTTTTTTCACGCAAAAAACGTCGAGCGAATTTTTCGAGGGCGCGCTCAACCTTGCGGCGCATCAAGACGCCGATGCTTGTTTGCTCATCGGCTTTCCGAGCGCAAGCATTAGCGAATCGATTTCCGAGCGTGTGTTTGGGTTCTTGAACGCGAACAAAATTCCTGTCTTTTCATTTATCGGCTTGCAAAGTTCAGGCACGAAGCTAAAACAATATGAGCCAATTCTCGCCGTTAGCCTTGCGCGCACAAGTCCTGCCGATGTTCTCGATAACAATGCGTTCATTTTGCCGACACCGCAAGGTCAAAGTTTCGTTGCGTTCAAGCCTGTGGCGTCTCTTTTGCAGACTGTCTTTCAAACCGCACCGCCGATTTCTTATTTGGATTTCAATTTTCAACCCAAACCCACAACGCAAATTTTGTGGAAACTTTCTGTTTCAGGTAGAGCCACCGAGCGCGTGGCACTTGCCGTTGCGCAAAGTTCGGGCAAAAAATATGCGACGCTTTGCACGCCGCAGTTTTGGCGATTTTCACTTTCGCCTGACGAAAACGTGCGCAAAGTTTATGCGCAAACCTTGCTTGGCACAATCGAATGGCTTTCGGCAAAGGAAGATTCAAAGCGTTTTCAAGTTTCTACATCGCGCAAACTTTATGACGAAGGCGAAACTGTTTTCTTCACTGCTACTTTGCAAGATGAACTCTTGAATCCGGTCTCGACCGCTGACATTGCCTTGCGCGTCAAGCACAAGCAAACGGGCGAAAGTTACAACGCTACCTTTGAGCGCGCCATAGAAGAGGGCGTCTATCAAGCCAAGTTCGAGGGATTTGAAAAAGGCGATTATACCTTTACCGCCGAAGCCAAAGAAGGAGAAACTGTGTTAGGCACGGCGAGTGGCATTTTTTCAGTGAGTGAAACCAGCGCGGAACTGCGCAATACGGCGGCAATTCCCGAAACGATGCAAAGCATTGCTGAACGCAGTGGCGGGAAGTTCTACACGCCGCAAACCTTCGCGCAATTTTTTGACGACATCAAGCGCGAGCCGTCGTTTCAGCCAGTCAAAGTTCGCACGGCCTCGTCTGTTGAATTTGCAAACTTGTGGTCGACTTTGATTGTTATCGTCTTGTGCCTTTCGGCGGAGTGGCTCTTGCGAAAACTCAACGCGCTTCCCTAAACTTTCACCTCTTCTTCTATCGGCGCAACTTCCTTCTTTTCTTCTTTCGGTGCAAAGAGGAGCGACAGCACAACGGAAAGGAGTAGCACGCTGGCAATCACGGCAAGAGAAATCGGTGATGGAATGGAGAACGATTCGCCCGTAATCCAACGCGAAATTTCAGGCGTAAGCATTTTTATCCCTACAAATGTGAGAATAAACGAAATGCCTTTTTTGAGGAAGACGAACTTGTCGATAATATCGGCGAGCAAAAAGTAAAG
>CALKXI010000081.1 GCA_938003965.1 uncultured Chlorobiales bacterium | reverse complement strand
ACAACATCGTCCATCATCACGCCCCAGCCTTTGGGCAGTTTTTGGAGTTTGTTAATCGGCTCGATTTTCGCCACATCAAAAAAACGAAAGAAGATGAACGCAAGCGCGAAGGCAAGAATAGTTTTCGGAACAAAGAGCAATGCAATCCACTGCCCGACGAACTCGTCAATCGTGATTTCTTTGGCGTCTTTGCCGTAATCTTTTTCTACTTCACCGCCCGCCCAAACGCCAACGGCAAAAAAGATAAGGATAAGGTAAAAGAACGTTGGAAGCAATGTAAAGTGCGGAACGAACCATGCCAAAAGCAACGCGGCTAAACTGCCCCACGTGCCCGGAGCATAAGGCAAGTAGCCTGTTCCAAATCCTGTGCCGAGCAGTTTTGCAAGTTGGCGCATCGTTATGAAGCGTTGAGGGTGGAGCGTGTTCCGAAATAAGCCGCGCGCAGTGTTTGCCAATTTTCAAAAAGATAGGCGATGCCCGTGTAAGCCGTGTAAAGCGTTAGCCCAAGCATTGCCCAATACACCCACTCGTGAAACAGCAGTCGTGCGGCAACACGGCTAATCGAATCGCTGAACAGAATGTTCTCACGCAGCAGTGAAAGCAATAACAACACATAGGCGAACACATTTTGCAGTGCGGTTTTAATTTTAGCAGACTTGCTCGTAATCACGGGCTTATCTTTCCACTCTGCGTAAAGACGCAGAAGCGTAACCATCACATCGCGAAAGGCAACTACAATCACCATCCACAGCGGCAGCAAGCCGAGATGCACGAAGTAAATAAATGCGGAGGTGATGAGAATTTTATCGGCGAGCGGGTCCATGAATGCGCCCCAGCGCGTTGTTTGTCCGTATTTGCGCGCGTGATAGCCATCGTAAAGGTCGGTGAGCGAAGCGATGATAAACACAACAATACCCCAAATGCGCAAATGCGGTGCGTCAGAAAGAATCAGCCATACAAACACCGGCGTGAGCAAAATGCGCAGCGTGGTTAGTTGATTTGGCAAGGTCATAGTTACTCGGTTGCGTTAAAATCGCTCACGATTCAAATTCGCTCACGATGAGACGATGAACAGGTTTTTGATGAAGTTAAAACGATTTTGATGCAAGATATTCAGTAGCCTAATTCTTTCAAACGCGCTTCGCTAAGTTTCGGTGAAGTTTGTTGAAGAAACAAGAGTTGCTTCTGCACATACTTTCCGAGAATATCAAATTCCAAATTGACCGTATCGCCCACTTGCTTTGTGCCCATCGTCGTGTGCGCCCACGTGTAGGGAATCACCGCCACTTTGAAGTGATTGCCTGTTACTTCCGCCACCGTTAGACTAATTCCATCAACTGCAATCGAGCCAACGGGCACCACATTCGGCTCAAACGATGACTCAAACGCAATCCACACTTCCCAACTGTTGGAGAGATTTTGAATCGACGTAATTGTGCCCACGCTATCGACATGCCCTTGCACATAATGCCCGCCCATTCGGTCGGTCGGTCGAAGTGCGCGCTCGAGATTTACCTTTGTGCCAATGCGCCAACTGCCAAGCGTAGTTTTTTTGAGCGTTTCAGCAACGGTATCGACTTCAAACGCATTTTCCTCACGAGCAACAACCGTTTGGCACGCGCCCGAACAATTCACACTTTCATCAATGCTTAAATCGCTAAACTCGTGCGCGTGAAATCGAATCTTCAAACGAAGTCCATCGCCCTTGCGCGTTGTGGCAATCACTTCGCCAACATCTTTAACAATTCCCGTGAACATATTTCGTAAAAGTTATTTGAACACCAAACACTTGAACTCAAACGCATTGAGCGCGAGTTTAAGGTTTCCATCTTTTGTGGCAAGTTGCCTATCGGATTCAAAAAAATCGTAGAGCGTTTTGTTTGGTTCAAGGCGCAGAAACACATTCAGCGGCGCATTGCGAAGGTTAATAGCAATCAGCACTTTGTTGTTTTCTGTTGTGCGCGTGAAAGCATAAACTGCTTCGTCGTTCGACGATTTCACTTTCTCCATTGTGCCCTCAACGATTGCGGGCTGTGTTTTACGAAGCCAAATGAGGTTGCGATAGAAGATTTCAAAGTCTTGCGCATGTGGCGTCGACCAAGCGATTGGCTCTTTTTCAAACAGCGATGTGCGTTTGTTATAGCCGACTTCATCGCCGTTGTAAAAAAGCGGAACAGAGCGAATTGTGCCATAACCGCCCATCGTGAACATCAAGGCGGCTGTGGCTTTCGCGCCCTCAACACCGCCGAAGGCTTCAATCGGCGCGCCATGCTCGACCACACGGTCGTGATTGGAATTGAATCGAAGTCGGAGCGACCCTTTAGCGAAGACTTTTTCTTCGGTGGCTAAAATTTCGTCTAAATGTTGCGCCGACTTCTTGCCGCTGACAATCTCCAACACTACATCATATACATTCCAACTGTAAGTCAGGTCAAAGCCGACGGTGTGATGTTCGGGCAAGGTGCTTTCGGCAAGCATTAAAATATCAGGCTTGATTTGGCGCAGTTCCGCAATGGTCTTTTGCCAAAAATCGGACGGAATGGCTTCGGCGACATCGCATCGGAAGCCGTCGACATCGTAATCTTTGAGCCAAGTTTTCAGCACATTGGCAAAGTAAGTGCGCACCGCAGGATTTTTGTAATCGAGTTGCGCAATATCATACCAATCGGGATTGGGCGAGACGATATTGCCCTTTTTGTCTTTGAGGTAATACTCAGGGTGCTCTTTAATGAGCGGGCAATCCCACGCCGTATGGTTTCCCACAAAGTCGAGAATGACTTTCAGGTCTAACTCATGCGCGGCTTTAACGAACGCTTTGAAATCTTCTTTCGTGCCGTGTTCAGGATTGATGTCGAAATAATCTTTGACGGAATAGGGACTGCCGAGCGAGCCTTTGCGTTTTTCGTTGCCAATCGGGTGAATCGGCATGAGCCAAATGGTATTGACGCCAAGAGCTTTGAGGTCCGCAAGTCGCGCTTGTGCGGCTTTGAAGGTGCCTTCGGGCGTGAAGTTGCGCAGGAAGATTTCATAAATGACCGCGCGCTTCACCCAATCGGGACTTGGGTTTGCGTTTGCACTGCCCATTGGCTTTGGCGTGCGAGCATATCCACGAAGAAAAAACAGGAACGCGCCGATAAAAGCAACGGCGAGAATCAAGAGTGCGAAGGTAAGTCGCATAGTGTTGAAGTGCGAGTTTGAAACAGCGATTGTTGAAGAAACATTATCTTACAAACGACACTTTCAACTTACAACATTCCAACGAACTTCGTTCAAGTTCCATGCTCACGCTTTGGCGCGCGATTTACAATCTGCTTCTTCCTTTATTCCTTTTGCTGTTGCGCTTTTTAGGAATCTTTAATCCGAAAATTCGCGCCACGCTTGCAGGGCGTCAGCACCTCTTTGAAACGCTCACCGAAAAAGTTCAGACGCTTCCAAAAGAAGGCACGCGCATTTGGTTTCATGTGGCGTCCGTCGGCGAGTTTGAGCAAGCGCGTCCGATTATTCGCCACCTGCGCCAGCAAGGCGGTTGGGTGATTGTTGTTTCGTTTCTTTCCGTTTCAGGCTACGAGGCGCGAAAGCATTTTCCTGATGCCGACCTTATCACCTACTTGCCCGAAGATACTCCCCGAAACGCCCGACGATTCTGCACGCTCATTCAGCCCGATATTGCCGTCGTCGTGCGATACGATTTCTGGCTCAATCACTTGCTCGAAGCCAAACGGCTCGGCGCAAACCTGCTCTTGATTGCCGCCTCCGTTCAAGCCAAGTCTGCTTACTTCAAACCGATTTTAAGGTCGTTTTACAACGTCATCTTTTCGTGCTTCGATAAAATTTTCACCGTCTCGGAACGCGATGCCAGCGCATTGCGCGAAAGGTTTGAATTGAACACCGTTGAAGTCGCAGGCGATACGCGCTACGACCAAGTTTTTGAGCGAAGCAAAGGACGCGAGAAAATCGCGCACCTGGAACACTTTTATCGTGGCAAGCGTGTGCTTGTTGGCGGAAGCACTTGGCAAATTGATGAAGACCTGCTCGTTAAAGCCTTGACGCATCTGAACGGTGTGTCGCTGATTCTTGTGCCGCACGAACTTAGCGCAGAAAATCTCGCACGCCTTGAATCGCTTTTAACGACAATGAATTTCAAGTATGCGAAGGTCTCGAAGTTGCCGAACAATTTTTCAAGCGAGCATGTGTTAATCGTTGATGCAATGGGCTATTTGGCGGAACTGTATGCGCTTTCGAGCGTGGCATACATTGGCGGCGGATTTGGCGTGAATGTGCATAACACGCTCGAGGCGGCGGTGCATGGCGTGCCGGTGCTCTTCGGCGGAAACATTCACAAGTCGCGCGAAGCCAAAGAATTGGTCGAGGCGGGCGGCGCGTTTATCATAACTGAAACATCGCTCCCTTCCACATTGCGCATGCTGTTTGAAAACGATACGCTACGGCAACAAGCAGGCGAAAAGGCGGCGGCGTTTGTCAAAGCGCGACTTGGCGCGACGCAAAAAATTTTGAAGTATCTTTCTGCACAACAGCCATTCGTATGCACACAGAATTGACCGATAAAACCGACAACCTGTCATTGAGCGGCACCAAGACGACCGACCTCAACGCGCAATACAAAACTTACTTGCGCGACTTTCTCAACTTCACCAAACTCGAGCGCAACCTTTCCGACAACACCCGCGACGCCTACAAACGCGACCTCACCCGATACCTCTTGTTCATTCAAGACCATTGCCCGACGCTCAACGACGCCACCAGCGAACACATTCGCACCTTTCTCAAAGAAATTTCGGAACTCGGATTAGAATCTACATCGGTTTCGCGCAACATTTCTGCCATTCGTTCTCTGCACAAGTTTTTGCTTTCGGAAAAAATTCTCTCTAAAAATGTTGCGGAAGAAATTTCGCTTCCCAAATCGAGCCGATATTTGCCGACGGTTCTAACGCACGATGAAGTTTTTCGCTTGCTTGACGTTCCGATGAGCGAGAAGAATCCGTCGCCGAAATTTGCCTTGCGTGATAAAGCCATTTTAGAATTGATGTATGCTACGGGAATCCGCGTCAGTGAAGCGGTCGAGCTCAAGCAGCAGAACTTGTATTTTGAAGCAGGATTTATTCGCGTGTTTGGGAAAGGCTCAAAAGAGCGGCTTGTGCCTGTGGGGCGGTCAGCCATTTTTTGGGTAACGCGCTATCAAACCGAACTGCGCGTGCGCTTGATGTGTCAGCAGTCCGAAGATTATCTTTTTCTCAATGCGCGCGGCAGAAAACTTACGCGCATGAGTTTTTACAACATCATCACCGAAAACGCTAAGCGCGCCGAGATTCAAAAAGAAATGAGTCCGCACACGCTTCGGCACACTTTTGCCACGCACTTGCTCGAGGGCGGTGCCGATTTACGCGCCGTGCAAGAAATGTTAGGACACAGCACCATCAAAGCCACGCAAATTTATACGCACATTGATAGGCAATTTTTGAAAGAAGTTCATACGACCTTTCACCCGCGCGGGTAGAAAAACCTTAAACCTATCAGGTCTTTGAGGACTTTATAGTTTTGCTGTTCCGAAATTATATGTGAGTCCAAGCCAAGGAATAAAAGGAAATCCAGTCGTTTCAGAACCAGCAGGATAAATGAGCCCAAAATCTGCGGATAAGTTTTCCCTGATGAAACGTATACCAAAGGAGAATATGCCTACGTCAGAATTTGGTGGAAACCAGTTCTCCGTGATAAGTTTAATACTATTTGATGCGCTGACTTCTCCGCCGATTAGTATGATAGGCTTATCCGCCGTTTTACTGCCATAGAAGCCCCATCCAAGTCCAAATGTGAAAGATGCTTTCGGAGAACCAAATGTCGTTACGCCATAGAAGATGCCTACTCCATCATCGCTTCCTGAAGTTGAATTGATGTATAGAAGCCCACCGGCAACGCTGAACTCGTCTTTTTGAATTGGAGTTATTTTTGGAGCGAGATAAAAGAGTTGATTTTCAATTCCTGGTATAAGCGATATTCCCCCTGCAACTGTCATAAAATCAAATACCGACAGCAACGAAAGGGAAGAATATCTGATAGGCGGCAAAGTAACCTTGACCTGAACCGAGAGAACGAGCAGTCGGGGCAAATAGCAACCGTGTATCGTTGGGATTGGTCTGAATATATTCGCTATTGGCGGTGTGCCCTGAAAGATGTTCTAAGGTTTTCACTTGCTCTCGGGGAATTGTCATTGAGATGTTGCTGATGGTCTTAAAGGTAATCGCAAGAGAATCTTCTTTGATAATAAAGCCAAGATACTCCGTTCCGTCCTTAAGAATTAGCTTAGCCGACTTTTCAGAAGTCGTGTCTTGCTGAGAAAAGGCAGTTGTCACCCAAATAGAATTCAAAGCAACCGCCAGAAAAAGTGCCGCTGAAAATGTTCTCATGTTAAATCTCCTTTTTTCAATAAGTTGTTTTTAAGAAATGGGCTGTTTCGCTTAACGGTCGAGTGATATATACCATAAGATGCGCATCCAAAACTCTAAACCTATAAGATATTGAGAAACTTATAGGTTTTCTTAAAACACAATCTTCACATTTTCTTTATAGTTCTGCAATGTGCCGTTCAAACTCGCTGTCCATCCGTCAATAAAGATTTTTTTATCTTCCGAACCTGAACCTGAACCTATAAGGTCTTTGAAGACCTTATAGGTTTCTTCTTTATAGGTTTCTTCGTTGGTGATGTAGTAGTGGCTGCCAATACGGTAAACACAGTCTTTTACTACTTCTTCGGGAACTTGTGTTGGCTCGTCTAAACCAACGGTGAAAATCATGTTGTAAATGCGACTGATAGCATCGTTTTTGAGCTCAGGGAATTGTATTTGTCCTGTATCATCTGCTTTCAATTTCGGGGCA
>CALKXI010000080.1 GCA_938003965.1 uncultured Chlorobiales bacterium | reverse complement strand
GGTGATGGGGTGGTGCAGTTTGCGGACTTCATCATTAAATCAACGGACTTCGTCGTGCTTGCGACGCCTGAAATTGCAGGATTGCCCGCAACGATTACAGGTCTCGTGATGGCAGGCGGTCTTGCGGCGGCACTTTCAACAGCGGACGGGCTTTTGCTCACGATTTCCAATGCCTTCTCGCACGACCTCTATTACAAAATCATCAACCCAAGCGCGTCTGTTCAAAGCCGCGTGCTGATTTCAAAAACCTTGCTCGTGGTGGTCGCACTTATCGGTGCCGCAATTGCTGCCTTCGTGAAACTGCCAGTCATCGCAGCAACCGTTGCATGGGCATTCAGTTTTGCTGCCTCGTCGCTCTTCCCCGCACTCGTGCTTGGAATTTGGTGGCGCAGAACTACAGGACCAGCCGCCATTTTGGGTATGGTCATTGGATTAGCCGTCTCGATGAGCTACTCGATTGCTAACTTCTTCTATCAGTTCAGCATTCTGAGTTTGCGACATACCGAATCTGGGCTGCTCGGCATGACAGCGGCATTCTTAGTGATTATCATCGTCTCTTTGATTACGCCCGAACCCGATAAAGCCTTGCAAGACTTCGTCTATAACGTTCGCTTCCCGAAAGGCGCGGCGCAAGGCAAAGAAGTCGAATCCATCGGCGGCACGGCATAATATTTTTTTCGCACTTCCCTCCTCTCTTATGAAGAGGAGGGAGACTTTTTCTGTCCCAATTAACTTAGTCCTGTAAATCAACAAAAAACAAAACCTTTTTGGAGGAAAACCAATGAGAATCTTGCGAACAGTATTCGCACTTTTGGTTGCAATTACGGCAATCAGCAACACGCTCTTCGGGCAAGGTATGGAGAAATATGGCGGCGGTGCTCGCGTCAACCTCAACGAAGACAAATCTCACTACATTCGCTTCATCACTTGGGCGCAAATCTGGGCACGCTACCAACAAATGAACCCCGGCTCAACCGTGAACAGCAACCCCACGACAACTGCTACTGACGTCGGCTTGCGACGCGGTCGTTTCCTCGCTTACGGCTCGTTTGGCTCAGGCTCGCTCTTTATGTTCCACATCGGCATTAACAACCAAACATGGCTTGGTGGCGGCGCGCCAGGCGAAGGAACAGGACCCGCCAAAAAGCCACAAGTCTTCATTCACGATATTTGGTATGAGCAAAAACTTGTGAATAAAGCCCTTTATCTCGGATTCGGCTTGCACTATTGGTGGGGCATTTCTCGCGAAGCCAACGCCAGCACGCTCAACTTCCTTGCGCTCGACGCACCCATCTTCAACTGGCCACTCATTGAAGCCACCGACCAATTCGCCCGCCAATACGGGATGTATATCAAAGGGCAACTCTTTGAAGGCGAATTTGGTCGCTTAGACTATCGCGCCCATATCAACAAGCCGTTTAAGCCGGGTGCGGGACTTTCCTTGGGCGGCGCGCAAGTCGATAGTTCTGGTGCGGCTAATGCTTCCACGAACATTCAAGCCAATTTCAACCCCTTCAACAATACGCTCTCCTATGGTGCCTACCTAACTTGGCAATTTTTGGATAACGAGCCCGACGTGCTTCCGTTTGAAGTCGGAACCTACTTAGGCACGAAGCGCGTCTTTGATATTGGCTTTGGCTTTTATTACCACCCCAAAGGAAGTGCGACCACAACAAACGGCACGATTGCGGGCAATACGGGCGTTCGTCGCGACTCCATTACAACCTACGACCAACTCTTGCTCGGTTTCGATGTGTTCCTCGACCTACCTTTTGGCGAAGGCGACAACAAGAGTGCATGGACGCTTTACTCTGTGCTTTACAAATATGACTTCGGTCCAAACTACATTCGCAACATTGCCATTATGCCGACGGCTGGCGTGAACCCAGCCGTCCCTGCCGCTCGGCGTGCGCTCAATGGCGTCGGTGCAGGGTATCCAACTTTGGGCACGGGCATTGTTTTCCGCACGGAAACCGGCTATTTGCTCTCCAAAAACATCTTCAACTACGGCGGCAGATTGCAACCCTTTGCCACCTTCAACTACCTTGGCTTTGACCGCTTAGCCGACAAAGGTATTCTATGGGAAGTTGGCGCAAACTATCTCATCGAAGGTCACCATGCGAAATACAGTGCGATGTGGCGTCAGCGTCCTGTTTATCGCACCACCGATGCGGCTGGAAATTGGCTCTTAGACCCCGACGGCGGAAGCAAGGGCGAGCTCATTTTCCAAGCGATGGTGTATTTCTAAAATTTGTTTCGTGTGATTGTTAAGGAGGAGCGCGACAGCGGGAGCAATCTTGTTGTCGCGCTTTTTTGTTTGAGCAGTCTTTAACTTTTCGCGATGGTTCGAAAGCAAAGCGGTTGAAACCGAAGTCTCAACCGCTTGTCAATCGTCGTGAATTGCGTTAAGTTTTATCGCACTTTTGCTCTGATTAAGCAAGCGCGCCTTGCTGTTGAAGTTTAATCAAGTTCAGGGCAGAGCCGGCTTTGAACCACTCGATTTGCCCTTCGTTGTAGGTGTGATTGGCTTTGATTTCCTCGACGCGTCCGTCTTTGTGCGTAAGCCGAATCGTAAGCGGCACATTGGGCGCGAATGAAGTTAAGCCGAGAATGTCAATCACGTCGTCTTCCTCAATCTTTTCGTAGTCGTTTTTATCCGCAAAGGTGAGTGCGAGCATGCCTTGCTTTTTGAGGTTCGTTTCGTGAATACGCGCAAAGGATTTCACGAGAATGGCTCTAACGCCCAAGTGTCGTGGCTCCATAGCGGCGTGTTCTCTCGACGAGCCTTCGCCATAGTTTTCATCGCCCACAACGATAGAGCCAATGCCTGCGGCTTTGTAGGCGCGTTGCACTTTCGGTACTTCGTCGTAGTTACCTGTCAGTTGGTTCTTCACGCTGTTCATTTTGCCGTTGAAGGCGTTAGTTGCGCCGATGAGCAGGTTGTTGGAGATGTTATCCAAGTGTCCGCGATATTTAAGCCATTTGCCTGCCATAGAGATGTGGTCGGTCGTGCATTTGCCCTGAACCTTGATGAGCAATCTCAAACCGAGCAGGTCGGTGCCTTCCCAAGCGGGGAAAGGGTCAAGGAGTTGGAGACGTTCAGATTTCGGATTAACGATGACTTGCACCGATGAACCATCTTCAGCAGGGGCTTGATAGCCTGCATCTTTGACATCGAAGCCGTTGGGAGGCAGTTCGTAGCCTGTGGGTTCATCGAGTTTGACTTGTTCACCTTTTTCGTTGGTGAGCGTGTCGGTGATAGGATTAAAGGTTAATCGTCCTGCAATCGCGAGCGCTGTTACAATTTCAGGCGAGGCGACGAAGGCGTGCGTATTTGGATTGCCGTCGTTGCGTCCGGTGAAGTTGCGATTGAACGAGGTGATGATGGAATTTTTCTCTTGCTTTTCAGCACCGTGCCGCGCCCATTGTCCGATGCACGGACCGCAAGCATTGGCAAGCACCACGCCGCCCATTTTTCCAAAGATGTCCAAGAGTCCATCGCGCTCAATCGTGTAGCGGACTTGCTCGGAGCCGGGCGTGATGGTGAATTCAGATTTGGCTTTCAAGTGCTTATCGACGGCTTGCTTGGCTATACTTGCGGCGCGCGAGATGTCTTCGTAAGAGGAATTCGTGCATGAGCCGATAAGACCGACGTCAAGTTTTTCGGGCCAGCCATTTTTGCGGACTTCTTCGGCGAATTTGGAGAGTGGCGTGGCGCGGTCGGGCGTAAATGGACCGTTGATATGCGGCTCTAATTCGGAGAGGTTAATCTCAATGACTTGGTCGAAATACTTTTCGGGATTGAGATAGACTTCGGGGTCGCCCGTGAGGTGTTCAGCGACGGCATCAGCGGCTTTGGCGACATCGGCTCTGCCTGTAGCGATGAGATAGTTTTTCATTTTTTCGTCGTAGCCGAAGATGCTCGTGGTTGCGCCGATTTCCGCGCCCATGTTGCAAATCGTGCCTTTGCCTGTAGCAGAGAGCGTTTTCGCGCCTTCGCCGAAGTATTCCACCACAGCACCCGTTCCGCCTTTGACGGTCAAGATTCCTGCGACTTTCAAAATCACATCTTTGGCGGAAGTCCAGCCGTTCATTTTTCCTGTGAGTTTCACGCCGATGAGTTTCGGGAATTTGAGTTCCCACGCTAAGCCTGCCATCACATCACAAGCGTCTGCGCCGCCAACGCCAATTGCAATCATGCCCAGTCCGCCCGCATTAACGGTATGCGAATCTGTGCCAATCATCATGCCCCCGGGAAAGGCATAATTTTCAAGAATAACTTGATGAATAATGCCTGCGCCCGGCTTCCAAAAGCCAATCCCATATTTGTTCGAAACCGAAGCGAGGAAATCGTAGACTTCTTTGTTGTCGTTCAAGGCTTGGTCTAAATCTTCTTTCGCGCCAGATTTTGCCACGATGAGGTGGTCGCAGTGAACCGTTGAGGGCACAGCCACTTTTGGGCGACCGGCTTGCATGAATTGAAGCAATGCCATTTGCGCGGTGGCGTCTTGCATGGCGACGCGGTCGGGCGCGAAATCCACATATGATTTTCCTCGCTCAAAATTTTGCAAGGGCTGCTCGTGCCATAAGTGCCCGTAAAGAATTTTTTCGGTGAGCGTAAGCGGCTTGGATAAAACTTTGCGAGCGGCAGCAATGCGTTCTGGAAGGCGTTGATACACGGCTTGTATCATCTCAAAGTCAAATGCCATACTACTTCTCCTTTTTTGGTTTGATTGAACTTATTGTGATTCAACCTTCGGCGAGATGTTGCCCTACACAGGGTTGATAAGTATTGCCACGAAATTGCTACGAAGCATTGCGATGAATTTACAGAAAATTGTTCGAATAAAATGCTTTTGTATATTGTCTGTGAAATCCCTGCTGCATCACTCGAGCGTAGTGCCCACGAAATTCTAACATCTTCGAGCTTATGGTTAAGCATTTTCTTATCGACGGCTACAATCTTGCACACAAACTTGGCGTCAACATCACAAAAGAGAATTTGCAACAAGTGCGTAACGATGTTTGCCGTAAGGTTTCAATGCTTGTTTCACAAAAAAAGTGCAAAGCGACGCTTGTGTTTGACGGGCGGGGTGTTCTGGGTGCTACCGAGCAGTATCAGAATATTGCTGTGGTCTTTACTGCAAGTGGTGAAACTGCCGATGCGTATATCAAAAAGATGATTGATGAAACACTAAGCAAATCCACGCTGTGTGTGGTTAGTTCTGACAATGAAATCCTGCGATACGCCAAGATTTCGCGCGCTCAAACTATGCCCTCTGAACATTTTTTGCGCGATTTGAAGACTGCCACGGGGTCCGACTCAGGTAAGCAAAAGTCGCGCTCAAACGCTTCTATCAAAAAAGAGAGAGAGGCAACGGAGCATAAGCCCAGCGAAGTTAGCGCGAGCCAAGTCGAGGAGTGGAAAAAACTTTTTAAGTAATCTTCATAACGATTATCCGCAACGATAGTCGTCATTCGCCTTGAGGCAAACAGCGATCATAAACGCCGCAAATGCGCAGTTAGGTATGAGCGTTAAAAACAATAAAGCCGTTCTGTTCAGTTTAGATGTCTTAACAAAGCGCAAGGCGGAGTGCGAAAGTTTAGATGTGCATTTGGAATTGCCATTAAGCACAACTTGCCCGATACTTTCTCGCTCGCTCAAACAAGAAGAAATTTTAGCGGTTGCCGAGCGCGTCGTATTAATTTACAATGCCATTGTTGAGCAAGCGCTCAACGGCGACTCGCGTCCGCCAAACCTTAATACGCTTGTTGAAAAAGCCTTGACACACACGCTCACACGCGCGCCTTATTTTGAAGAAACGCAGGAGGTCATCGGCTTGATTGCGTCGGAAGTCTACAAAAAGATGTCCATTTCAGACGAGTACAAGCGCATTGTTGAACTGCTTTATACCACCGGTCACATGCTTGGCATTGTTGCCAACCTTCCGATTCCTGCCAGTTTTTTGATGGATTTTTTCATTAAATCAGGTTTGCGTGGCTACTTTGAAACGATTATTACTTCCAACGACATGGGGGTCTTTAAGCCAAGCCAAGATATGTTCAGACATGCTATCCATTCGATGGGCATTCGTGAGCGAGATGTCGTGATTATCGGCACAAATTACGACCGTGATATTCAGCCACTTCACGATATTGTTTCTACAAAAGTTTTCTTGACGAAACGCACGAAAACCAAATCGCTCCCGACGCATATCCGAAAAATCCGTACACTGGCAGAACTTAAAAACTTCGTCTAATGGAGTCGAGCGCAATGGACGAGCATCTGAACCGCCTGAGCGCACTGCGCCAAGAGGTCGACCGAATTGACGATGAACTTATCCGATTGCTTTCTAAACGCTTCGAACTCGCTGAATCTATCGCTGACCTTAAGCATTTGGCATCGCTTCCGATTTATTCTCCTGAACGCGAAGCGCATATTTTGAATCGGCTGCCTTCTGATTTTCATCGTCAAGTCTTTGCTGTTATTTTAGATGTTTCGCGTACGCTTCAGGTCGTGCGCCAACGCCGACCATCATCATAATCTCACCTTGATTCAACTATGCCTCTGCGCTATGTGATTCGCGCTGTTGTTGTTTTCTTTGCGCTCGCTTTAATTGTGCTGACCGCAGGATATATCTACCTGTTCAAATCTTCGCTTAACACTTTTGAGTATGACGAGCCGAAACTGATTAAAATTCATCGTGGGTATTCTTATCGTGATATTGTCAATGAACTGCACAAAGAAGGCGTCATTAAATACAAAGCGCCGATGCTCTTTTTGGCGCGGTTGATGCCCGAAACCCGCCAAATCAAGCCTGGACGCTATTATGTGCCAAGCGGAATGACCTGCTCAGAGTTGGTGCTTTTTCTTTATTCGCGCAAACAAGATGAAGCGAAAATCCGAATTCCTGATGGCTGTTATGGGTGGGATGTCGCCAAACTTGTCGGCGAAAACTTAGATACGGATTCGGCTTCGTTTATGCAAGCCTTCACCGACCCGAAGTTGCTTAAAGAATTGGGCGTCGATGCGCCGAACTTTGAGGGCTATTTGCTCGCCGATACTTACAACATTCCTTGGGCACTGACCGCCGAAGACGCTCTGCGCTTTTTCGTTGGGAAGTTTCGTCAATTCTATAACGATTCGCTTCGCGCACGCGCCGAACGCATGGGCTTAACAGAACTCGAAGTATTGACGCTGGCTTCGATTGTGCAACGCGAAACAGGCTCAACAGAAGAAATGCCAATTGTGGCAGGCGTTTATCTCAATCGCTTGAAAAAAGGCATGAAACTCCAAGCCGACCCGACGTTCATTTACGCTGCAATTCTTGCCAATGACTATGACGGCAACCCTAACACGCCCCGCCACCGTGAGCGCGATTCGCCTTACAATACTTACAAATACAGCGGTTTGCCTCCCGGTCCAATCGGCAATCCAACACGCGAGGCGATTCTTGCAACACTCTATCCTAAAAAGACGGATTATCTTTTCTTCGTTGCCACTGGCTACGGCGGACACAACTTCTCACGCACATATGAAGAACATCGTCGCTATGCACAACTCTACTATGCACGCCGTCAACAAGTGCGCGATAGCCTTGCACGCGCCGAGAAAATGCAGATGAAATAATCGCAGAGACAAAGACGCACGAGACCCTTACAAATTTGGGTGCAGAGAGAAAAGAAACAAATCGCTTGACCCTTTCACATTGCCGTAGTGCCAATAAATTATACATCAGCACGACTGAAAAATCGCGCAGTGCTGAAGACGTCCAACCCAATTGCGAAGAAGTAAGTCATCGAAAAAATCCACGCTCGTCGCTCTACGCTTTCCACCTGCACAAGGCTTGCGGTTTGGTCGTAAGTCGCAGTTTGAACTTTGTCGCCAATGCGTTCTGAACGCAAACGAAAGGACGGTTTTCTTTCCTTTTTCGTTGCAAAGGCAACGCAAAACAAATATCTTTGTTCTAAAACCAACCAAATCGTCTCAATCCAAGTCTTGTTGTAACCGAGCAAACAGTTAGTTCTCTGCTCTTTTGTGTAGTATTATGAGCAACTCGCTTTCATCAGAACGGTTCAAAAATTATTATGAAGTTTTGCGTGTGCGTCCTTACGACTCGCCCGAACTCATACAAGCCGCATTTGTTGCACAAATCAAGCAGTGGCACCCCGACCGTTTTGCCAATGCTGACCCGCTCACGAAACAAAACGCTGAAGAGCGTGCCAAACTGATTCTCGAAGCTAAGCGCATTCTGCTTACACCTTCGCTGAAAGCCGAATACGACCAAGCCTTTGAAGCCCGTTTCCCGCGCCGTTGGGAAAAACTCTCAAGCAAAGCGCGACCGAAACAGCGTCAAATTACGGTTGAAGACCTACTCAAACATGGCATTCCCATTAACCCGCTGACCCAAACACAGGCGCAAGAACTCAACACATTCAAGTGGCTTTCGTTTTCAACTCGTGTGAATTACAAAACGCGGCGCGTCGTCTTCAGCGTCTCGCACTTCTTCGAGCATAATCCTGATTGCGAAGTTCGCTTTCGTTTTCACTACAACCAAGATTGGACACCATTCAGCAAACAAAAACTATATGCCGTTGACTACAACGACGACGTCGCCCTTGTCGAAATGCAAGCACGTTATATCCTCCCATCAAAAAAAATTCGATATTCTCCGTGCATCTTTAAGGTTGTTGTGCTTACAGACTATGAACGCGCCATGCAACGCCGAAGAGAAATTCAACAGCACATCACTCGATTGCGCAACCGTATGGTTCTCAAACTTATCATCGTCATGTTGGGCTCTGCACTCTTTGCAGCTGAAACACTGGCTTTGATTGCGTCCACGCAGATGCTTTTGGTTTGAAACCCTCGGGTTACAGCGATTCTAACTTGCACTGTTCGCCATCCCTCTCAATGCGTATGATAGACGAGATTGAAATACCTCTCGAAAAACTTGATAATTATCGCTCGTGTAACGATATTTGCTACATTGAAGTTCACAAGCATATGCAAACAACATCGCTTGTTATTACACTCTGCTTTCTTGTTCTGTATCTGCAAAACCATACAACGGTATGGTTGTCGTACTTCGTGTTTCAAGAGCAAATCGCGATGTATTGCGAAAACAAATCCAATGTTGCCTGTTCAGGGAAATGTCAGGTTCGAAAGATTGAGGCGAACACTTCTGACGAACGTCTTCTCAAAGTTAGCATACCTGAAATTTTGGAGTTCCTCATTATGAAATCTTCAATTTCGTTTTTGAGATTTCATCGCTTGCAGACCTACCCGACTTTTGTGGTTCCCTCTTTGCTACAAGGAATTGTGTGCCCCGTTTTCCGTCCTCCCACCTACGCCTAATCTACATTTTGCAATCTGCACCTTTTGTTCTGGGATTATTCAATCCCGTCGGATTTTTTATTTCCACAACATCATCAAATTTCATTTCATAACCATGAAAAGAATATCCTATTTGCTTATTCTTCTGGCGCTTTTCGCACTTGGCTGCAAGGAAGAGTCTAACACCGTAGCGCCGCCACCAACGCCGACCGACGAGACGGTTTCGTTCAAGCTTCGCATTGAAGGCGTGTTTGGCACAACGCCATTCGCACTCAACCAACCGTATGTGAATGCCGCTCAAGACACAGTGCGATTCACGATGGCGAAATTTTATCTCTCGGAAATCAGCGTCATTGACACACTTGGTCGTTCAATCCCCGTGCGCGTTGTGGATACGACAAACACGGTAACGATTGATAACCAAACCGTTACGCTACTCGATTACGCCAATGCGCAAAATGGCACGTTTGAACTTACGCTTCGTGCAAAGCCCGGATTGTATCGTGGTATGAAGTTCCGAGTCGGTGTGCCGTTTGACCTCAACCACCGCGATGCTTCGGTTCAACCGCGACCGCTCAATGTCGACCAAGGCATGTTCTGGACTTGGAACACAGGCTACATTTTCCATCGCCTTGAAGGCAACTTCGATTCATTGGGCACACAGCGTAACTTCCTTTATCACATTGGTGGCGACAATCGTAACCTCACGGTTCAACTTGCCACACTCGTTGGTTCATCAGTTACACGCTTTGATATTAATGCCGATGGTTCAAGCGTTTTCAGAGCGCGGATGGATTATAGCCGTATTTTCACGACAGGCTTAACGCCACCGAACCCGATTAACTTGCGCCAAAACCGAAATGAACGCACGGCACACGGCGGCGCACTTGCCGACCGCGTGTTTATGAACACACAATCGATGTTTAGCCGCATTACGAACTAAGCGTCTTGATAACATGAAAAAAGTCTCGCTTCTTTGTTTGCTCTTTGCTTTCGGCACATTTGCGTGCTCAAAAGTCGACGGCACAATGCCCGATGACGGTCATCAAGGTTTTACAGGTAGCATTCCGACGAATTTTCCACCGATGCGTATCCCTGCCGAAAATCCATTGACCGACGCCAAAGTTCGGCTGGGGCGATTTCTCTTCTTTGATAAGCGATTAAGCCGCGATAGTTCAACCTCGTGCGGCTCGTGCCACAAGCCTGAGCGCGCCTTCGCCGATACGGGCAAGGTGAGTTTTGGCTTTCAAGGCTTATCCACAGAGAAAAATACGCCGACACTGACTAACGTTGGATATGTGCCGCTTCTCTTTGCCGAAGGCGGCGTTCCTTCATTGGAGCAACAAGTGATTGCGACCGTTCTGGCACACAACGAGTTCAACATGACTCAAAGCGAACTGGAAGCGAGACTTGCTCTTTTTCCTGAATATCGTCCGCTCTTTCGCGACGCTTTCGGCAGCGAACAAGTTACGCTTCAACGTGTGATGTTTGCGATTGCTTCGTTTGAGCGCACGATTCTGAGTGGCAACTCTGCATTTGACCGATGGAATCGTGGGGACATGTCCGCACTTTCGCCGGCTGCCCAACGCGGTCAAGCACTCTTCTTCGGCGAAACCGGCGACTGCTGGCACTGCCACAACGGATTTAACTTCACGACGAATTCGTTCCACAACATTGGGCTGGATTCAAACACATTCAAAAAAGGTCGCGTGCTCGTTACAGCCAACCCTGATGATGAAGGCAAATTCAAAACGCCAACGCTTCGTAATGTTGCTCTAACAGCACCATACATGCACGACGGTCGGTTTCAAACGCTCGAGGAAGTCATACGCCATTACAATTCAGGCGGCAAACCGCATCCGCAGAAAGACCCGCTTATGCGTCCGCTTGGCTTGTCGGAACAAGACATTTCAGACTTGGTTGAGTTTTTGAAATCGCTCACCGACACTGCCTTCACGCAGAATCCGCTGCTTCAAAATCCTTGGAAATAATAACGATTGGGAGAGATATGACAAGACTTCTTTTGCTTTTTGTGATTGGCTCTTGCCTCTCGCTTCGTGTTTCATTTGCATGCGATTTTTGTAACTGCCTTTCAGGCATCAATCCGTATTACAATGGCAAGAACCGTTTCGTCTTGAACTTTCTCTTGCAACGCTCTTTCCTTCCGCCGATTCTTCCCACTCCAACTAACACCCTCCAAACGAAACACATGTCGTTGGCAACAGCTATGCACAGCGGACACGGCGCATCGCTCTTTCCCACAACCGAAACACGACGAACGATTGAAGTGATGGTTCAACATCACCTCACTGACCGCTTGATGCTCACGGCACTTGCGCCGTTTTCAACCTTGACGATTGAACAAGGCTCATCACTTTCGGTTTCAGGCGTCGGCGATGTATCGCTTTTGGCGCACTATGTTTTTGAGTTTGATGTTCTTGACCGCGCCACTTTGCTTTTGGGCGGCGGCATTAAAACGCCGATAGGGTTAAGCAACCTCACCGACGCCAACGGCATGCGACTTGATACACGATTTCAATCAGGAACCGGCTCGTGGGATTTTATTCTAAATCCGTCGTTTTTTGCGTCGCATCTTGGGTTCACTTATGCGCTCGATGTCTTTGCTAAATTCAACACATCAGGCACCGTTGGTGATAGAATCGGATCTTCGGTTTCAGCCACCGCAACGCTTTCGCACGACCTTTTTCGCCACAACGCTTCACAGATGGCGCTCGTTGGCATCATCGGTGCACGACTTGAGACAAAAACGAAAGACTGGATTTCTGGTCGGTTTGATGCGGATTCTGACTTCACCTCGCTTTATGGTCAGGTTGGCGGTCAGGTGATTTTTCATTTTGTTAAGCTTGATTTTCTCGTGCTTGCGCCGCTTCATCAATCACGCTCGGCTTTGGCAATGAATGAACAAACGCGCTTTCTCACTGGTGCTCGTCTTGAATTTTGAGCGCACGATTGCGTAGATTATTAATTTGCTTGTGTGCTGGTGTGTATCTCTGCTTTACTACACTAACCGAATTTCTACATCGCTATGTCGTTTTCACTTTCTGACCTTCGCAAAGATTACACGCTTGGCGGCTTGCAAGAAGGCGACTTGAACCCTGACCCGTTCAAGCAATTTGAGAAGTGGTTTCAAGATGCGCTTGCGGCTCAAAAGAAATTTAACGCCACATATCTCGAAGCCAATGCCATGACGCTGGCAACGGCAACTAAAGATGGCAAGCCGTCTGCAAGAACGGTCTTGCTCAAACAGCTTGACGCACGCGGGTTTGTTTTCTTCACGAATTATGAAAGCCGTAAAGGACAAGAACTTGCCGAGAATCCTTACGCGGCGTTGTGTTTTCATTGGGAACTTTTAGAGCGGCAAGTATGCGTGAATGGACAAGTGGAGAAAATCTCACGCGAAGAATCTGAAGCGTATTTCAAAACGCGTCCGCTTGGCAGTCGCATTGGGGCGTGGGCATCACGGCAAAGTTCAGTGATTTCAGGGCGGGGCGAAATTCTCAAACGCGTGGCTGAACTTAGTTTGAAGTATCCAACCGGCAATGTGCCGCTTCCGCCGTTTTGGGGTGGCTATCGCGTTGTGCCTGATGAACTTCAATTCTGGCAAGGTCAACCTTCACGCCTGCACGACCGATTCCGATACCTCAAACAACCTGATGGCACTTGGAAAATTGACCGACTTTCCCCTTGAAGGGAGCCGATTTAGCCGGAATCTAATCCAACCTCGTTTTCTTCTGATACTTTCTTCTTGCTCGCTTTCTGACTTATTTGCGCGCTTTTTGTGCTCAAAATTCCCGATTTGGTTGCAGATTAAGGTAGCAACATTGCTGAATTGAAAAAGGAGACAGAAGTATGCTCACACGAGAATTAGGCTTAGACGCACCAAAGTTGCCACGCGTCATTATCTATTCAGGTAAAGGTGGCACAGGCAAAACCACCGTTTCTTCCGCCACCGCCGTTCAACTTGCACGACAAGGCAAAAAAGTCTTAATCCTTTCAAGCGACCCTGCACACTCGCTTTCCGATGTTTTTGCATTCAAGATTGGTCGCAATGAGCCTGTTGAAATTGAGCCTAATCTCTATGGACTTGAAATCGATACGATTTACGAGCTCAAAAAGCACATGTCAGGCTTTCAAAAGTTCGTCGCCGATTCTTACAAAAATCGTGGCGTCGATTCAGGCGTTGCGTCTGAACTGACCACACAGCCTGGTCTCGATGAAATTTTCTCGCTGGCTCGCCTTGTCGACGAATCGCATTCTGGCAAATACGACGTTGTCATTCTCGATACTTCACCAACTGGCAATACACTGCGCTTGCTGGCTTATCCCGAAATTATCATCGGTGGCGGCATGGGCAAACAGTTCTTTAAGCTTTACAAAAACATGGCGTCGCTTCAACGCTCGCTTGGCGGACAAAACATGCCTGAACCCGAATTTTTTGACGAGGTCAATATGCTTCTGAAGCAAATGGAAGATATCAACAAGTTCATCTTGAAGCCCGAAGTAACCTTCCGCCTCGTGCTGAATCCTGAAAAGCTTTCCATCCTTGAAACCAAACGCGCCTACACATTCGTGCATCTCTACGGCATCAATATCGACTCGATTGTGGTCAATAAAGTTTTGCCGACAAGCAACACGGTTGGCGAATACTTTGAATTCTGGTCAGATTTGCATCGAAAGTATTTGATGGAAATCGATAACTCGTTTTATCCGACGCCGATTTTCCGTTGCGAAATGCAGCGCACCGAGCCGATTGGCTGCGACGCACTTGATAACCTTTCCAAACAAATTTTCGGTCAAAAAAGCGCTGACGAAATTTTTCAACAAGGCAAAAACTTCTGGATTGAAAGCAAGAAAGACACTATACCAAATCAAAATCGCGAAGTGCTTTGTATTCGCATTCCTTTTCTCAAAGAAGCCGAAGATGTGCGCGTGGTGCGAATGGGTACCGACATCAGCGTTACAATTGACCGTAACCAACGCTTGATTACTCTTCCACGTGTGCTTTACACTTTGGAAATGGAAAACTTCGTCTGTGAAAATGATACGCTCCGTGTCTTCTTCAAGGAGCAGCCACAAGAGCGTCAAGAACTCAGTAATGTCAATAAAAGCGTCTTAAACAAATTGCGCGCAACACGAAAAATCGCGTGAGGTGTCCTATGGAAGTTCAACTCTCAGCTACACCAGTTGAAACCGTTTCAACTACGGGCAAGAAGCGCATGAAAATTGTCTGGAAGCGCATGGTTATTCAACTGACTTTTATCTTCATTCACGTCGCACTGATCAAGTTCGCTATTCCAAACTTGCTTTGGGCAGTGATTGGCTTGGCATTTTGGGGCACGCTTATTGTACTGGCAGCACGAAGCGGACGATGGGTATGCTCAACCGTCTGCTGGCTCGGTGGCATTCAAGACCTCTTTTACGGCATCGCAAAGAAACGCGTAGACTTCAATCCGAAAATTTCACAGACAATTGTTCTCATTTTTCTCTTCGTTTGGGTACCGCTTGCGTGGGCATTTCATTCCGAAGTCGTTTTTGACCTTTCCGAATCGCCGATTCACAATCCTCTCACTTCGACGGAAAGTCTTCTCGTTCAAGCAGGACATTTTTTGGTCCTAATGTTGGTCGGACTTTCGGTTATGGTACTTGGAGCGCGCGGCGCGTGCCATTACCTTTGCCCGTTTGGCACAGTCGTTCAATTCTTTCGCAACCAGCGACTGAAATCGCGATAGGCGTTTCGTAAAATTCTTCAACTACATTCAAGAGTTGCGCTTTGCATAAACTTTCCCCAAGTTCAAATAAACGGTTGCCATTGAGCATTTCTCGCCCAACTTTTCAGCAATCGCACGACCTTGATTAGCAAGGCGAATGCACGCTCCAAATTGCCTAACTCCAAATGCACAAAGGCTAAATTTCCCAAAGAGGCAATTTTCCCCCCGCTCGTCGTTCATTTTTTCTTTTGCGTTCAAACGCTTTTCGTGGCAGGCAAGTGCATCTGCAAATCGCTTTTGGTCGATAAAGGCATTTCCCAAATTGTTCAGCACAACCGCTTCCGTTTTAGAAAATCCGAATTTTTGACAGAGCGCGAGCGACGCCTCAAATAAACTGATTGCCGCTTCTGTTTCTTGACGACGCAAATGCACAATGCCGATGCTACAAAGAAACGCCGCTTCTTTTTCTTTATCATCAATAACACGGGCAAGCCTTAAACTTTCTTGAAAGCAGTCGACGGCGTTAGCATCGTCACCGAGCGTGTAGTGGGCAATGCCTTTGGCGTTGAGCGCGAAGGCTTTTTCAGCCAAGAGGTCAGGGTTGTCTCCAATGAGCGCGAGCGATGTTTCGGCAAGATGGAGTGCCTGTTGGAAGTCGGTGAATCGAAGCGCGAAGGCTTCTTCGTTGAGCGTTTGGATTTTTTCTTTGAGGAATTGCGACGGTGTTGATTCAACCGCTTTTTGTTCCATTCTAATCCAAATTTTGATTGGCGTAAAGTTTTCCCAAGTTCAAGCACGCATTTGCCATGATGATTTTGTCTTTCATTTGCTCGCCGAGTGCTAATGCCTCTTGAAAAAGTCTGATAGCGTCTTTGCGCTTGCCCATGCGTTCATAAACAATCGCAAGGTTATGCTTTGCCGTTGCAATGCCGTTGAGCGAGTTGATTGATTCATAGAGATTCAAAGCCTTTTCGTGACAGATGAACGCTTTCTCGAAATCGCTCACGCGCTCGAGTGCCGAGCCTAAATTGCCAAGCACCATCGCCGCTTCTTTTTTCAAGTTCAGCGATTCATATATGGCTAAGCTGGCTTGATATTCCTTCAACGCATTTTCATACTCGTGATTGAGTTTATAGACAAGCCCAATGTTGTTTCGCGCGGAGGCTTCGCCGTATCGGTCGACGAGTTCTTGGCGCACGGCTAAACTTTTGAGTAAGAGCTCAAGTGCTTTGGTGTAATCAGCGAACATCCCGTAAAGCGTGGCAATGTTGTTGAGTTGATTCGCGATAGATTTTTTTTCACCGATGGCTTCCGCCCACTTCAAACTTTCTTGATGTGCAAGGAGTGCGTCGTTCATCTCGTTCATTTCTCGATGCAAATGCCCCAAAATTTGATAGGCGGTTGATTTGCCGCGTGCGTCGTCGTGCGATGTAAATATCGTAATGGCTTCGCTGATGGCTTGCTTGCCTTCGCTGTAGCGTTCCAACCGCCAGCATGCCGCGCCGATGTTGAGCAAACTTTCCGCCAACGCTTTGCTATCGCCCTGCTCTCGCGCAAGCCGCTCTGCTTCTCTTGCTAATTCCAATGCCCGTTCAGGTTCTTGCAAGCGCAGGGCTTCGGCTTCCTTATTGAGCGTTTGAAGGTTGGGGTTTGAATCGGACGGCATCGAGGTATTTTGTTAGTTCAGTTGTTGGAATTGTTGGCTCGTTCGGTTCGCAGGCGTAAAAGAGCGTGATAAAAATCAAGTTTCCTTGATGCGTGGTGTAGAAACTTTGCCAATAGTGATTCTCTTCATTGTGCTTTTTGAGGAGCGATTGCCAAGTTTTGCCGCCGTGCTGAATGCTTGCAAGCGAAAGCGTTTGGAATTTGTCGAAGTATTCAAGGTAAGATTTCATCATTCCGCCAAACGCGCCCATGTTGCGTTTCAAGGTTAAGCCATAAACACGGTGAAGCATATCGCCGAAAGGGGCTGTTGCGATGCTATCGAGTGGCATGCGCAACTCTTGTGGCTCGAAGTGCAAGTAACTGACTTTCTCGACTTTGCCGCTTGGCAGTTCAGGCGAAAGTTCAAAGATGGTTGCTGACTGTTGCGAGAGCACATGCCCGCCAAGTTTTACGACCATCGCGCCGTCGAAGAGGTCGGCTTCATTGAGAACAGGACGCTTGCATGCCGCGATGAGAAAGAACAATACCAAGAGAATGCGATTCAATTATTTTTCCTCCACCGTTAAAAATTTTGAGAAGTGATTAAACTTTTCGTCGTCAATGCCTTTGATTTGGCGCAGGTCGTCTAACTCGGAAAACGCCCCGACTTCAAGGCGATAGCGCACAATGCGCTCGGCAAGTTGTTTGGTCATTTTGGGTATGCGCATGAGGTCTTTGGCTGTGGCGCGATTGAGATTAAGCCGCTCGCCCTCTTTGAGCATCATTGATTCTTTGGCGAAGGCTTCGGCAATGGTTTCATCGAGCGCACGCGAAGCCAGTTCGGGCGTTGCGCCATTTCCGAATCGTAGCGAGAGGGAAAGTTGATTCGTCATGCCCAAATCGCGATGCGTTGCGATGGCATAATCGATATCGAGCAGGGCGTAATGCACGCCGATGCCGCCCGTAAAGCGCGACGGTTCGGTTGAAAATCCAACCCGAATGCTGAACGCCGTTACTGGACGATATTCAAGTCCCGATTTCACGCTGATTGGAAATCGCACATCTTTTTCAAGGTCAAAGACCAAGAGCATATTGGTTAAGGCTTTGTAGGAAAGTCCAAGTGCGTAAGTTTGTGCTAATTCTTCGCGCGCAAGTCCGATGCGTGGTGCGTTGAGATTGTGCGCCGCAAATCCAAGCGTGAGCGATTCGGTAATCAATCCTAATACGCCCACATCAATTCCGACTGCGCCCGCACTGCCATAGTTTTTGATGAAGGTATGTTGATAGTTCACCGTGAAGCCATAAAGAAATTTTTTCTCAAACGCATTGGCGTAAGTCAGCCCGAACATCGTTTCGTTGTAGAGTTCAAAGCCATAGCGTTTGGCTGAAACGCCGACTGCACCGTATTGACGTGGCAAAAGCGAGGGCTCGAGATAAGAAAAGGTGAGATAATCGAGTTCTTGTAAGCCGTAGGGACGCGCATAAAAGAACGAGGCTTCGCGATAGGGCACTAGCATTGCGCCAGCAGGGTTGTAAAAGAGCGTTGCCGATGAATTGGCTAATCCTGTGAAAGCCCCGCCTAATGCGATGGCTCTTGCGCCCACGTCTAACTTTTCTCCACCTGCAAATATCGATGAGCTAAAGATCATCACCACGCAAACCATTGATAACATTTGTTTCATTGTGAGGTGCTGTTGAGAGATTGGCGAAAAAATCTTATCCTAACAGGTACTTGGAATTTACAAACTTTTCTTGATGTCGCACATCGCCTTTGAGATTACGCTCATTTTGATTTTGATTCTCGCCAACGGTGTTTTTGCCCTTGCAGAAATTGCAATTCTTTCCTCTAAAAAAACTCGCCTCGAGCAACTTGCGCTGAAAGGGGTTCGTGGTGCGAAGGTTGCGCTCGAGCTTGCCAATACGCCTGAAAAGTTTCTTTCAACGGTTCAAGTCGGCATTACGCTCATTGGCATTTTGGCGGGGGCATTTGGCGGCGCAACGCTTTCTGCTCCGCTTTCCGAGTATCTCTCTCAATTCCGTTTCATTGATACTTACAGCGAGAGCCTAAGTCTTGGTATTGTGGTTTCTATCATCACGTTTCTTTCGTTGATTATGGGGGAATTAGTGCCGAAACGCATCGCGCTCAATAGTCCCGAAGCTATTGCGTGTGTAGTTGCGGTGCCGATGTTGTGGCTTTCGCGCCTTGCAAATCCGATTGTTAGCGTTTTGAGCGGCTCAACAAGTTTCGTGATGAAACTGCTCGGCATTAAAGCCAATCCTGAAACGCCCGTAACCGAAGAGGATGTTCGCATCATGATTGCACTCGGCACGCAGTCTGGTGAGTTTGAGCCAGTTGAGCAAGACCTTATCAATCGAATCTTCAAACTGTCTGACCGACGCATTAGCGAACTGATGACGCCTAAAAATGAAATTCTTTGGATTGATATTCACGATTCCGAAAAAGCGATTCGCGAACTTGTTTTGAGCAAGCCCCATGCGGCGTTTCCTGTCGGCGACGATTCGCTTGACGATATTGTCGGGGTAGTGCGCGCTAAAGATATTCTCGTCGCTATGGAAAAAGGCGAACCGATTGATATCCGCCGTCTCATGAAAAAACCGACATTCTTTTTAGAATCGCTCTCAGCGTTTCGCGTTTTTGAGAAACTGCGTAAGGTCAAGCCGCCACTTGCGATTATCATCGATGAATACGGCGCCACGCAAGGCTTAATTACGCTCAACGATATTCTTGGCAGCATCACAGGCGACCTTGACAGCGAAACACTCAAGCCTTACGCTATACAACGCGCCGATGGCTCTTGGCTCATCGCAGGCTTGATGCCGATTCGCGACTTCAAAGAGCAGTTTAACATTCCTGAATTACCTGACGAAGATTCAGGCTTTGAGACGCTTGCTGGCTTTGTGATGCACCAACTCGGCACAATTCCCAAAGAAGGTCAAGCCTTTGAATGGAACAACGCCCGATTTGAAGTTGTCGACATGGACGGCAGGCGTATCGACAAAATTCTTTACGCGCCACTCAAAGAAAAAGCCTAACCAACGTGTGCTTTTGCACCAAGCCTATTGTCGCGTTCAGGACTTCAGAACTCAATCCCAAGTCGTGCAGGCGTGCCTTCATCGAAGTAGTGCTTGACTTTGCGCATTTCAGTAATCAAGTCGACGCGCTCCACCAGTTCGTCCCAAATTTTGTGCCCTGAAATCACCAACTCGCACGGACGGTCTTTGCTTTCCCACAAGTCGATTAAGCCCATCAAGGTTTCTTTTGAAATCAAGTTGTATGCAACGGCGGCAAGCCCTTCGTCAAGAATGAGCAAGTCAATGTTTTCAGATTCGAGAAAGGCTTTTGCTGCCGCTATGCCGCGCTCGGCTTCGGCAAAGTCTTGTCCTTCGTTCTTGAATCGGAACGTGCCGTCCGCCATCATGCGCTCGCACCCTGTTGGAACAAGTTCAATCGGATAGTTCAATTTCTCTTTGAGTTCGCGCAAAATTTTTCGCTCGGAATAGTGCTCGTTCTTTCCGTCGTAACCTTTGTCGAATTGAACAATCGCAACACGCTGACCTGCGCCAAGCGCACGAATGGCTAATCCCATCACGCTCGTGGTTTTGCCTTTGCCGTAGCCGTAATAAAGATGAAGTTTGTGCATTTATTTGATAAACAACATTGATTTAGTTTGAGAAAAATTTCCTGCGCTTAATCGATAGAAATACACGCCCGACGAGAGCGAAAGATGGGACGCTGAAAGCGTATAGGTGTGCCTTCCGACGCCCTGCACTTGATTGAGCAAAGTCGCTACTTTTCTGCCTTGTGCGTCAAAGAGTTCAAGGCTCACTTTTCCTGCCTGCGATAGTTCGTAAGTGAGAACAGTTGTTGGATTAAACGGATTCGGGTAGTTCTGAAAGAGCGTAAAGGTTGCGGGCTTTTGTGTTTGAACAGGTGCCGAGAGTGCCGCTTGATGAATTGCAACAACAGCATCAAGGTCGAACGACGCCGCAAACGCTCCGCCATCATTGACTCTATCGCCTGCGTCCGTAATGCGAACAAAATAGACCGTATCTAATCCAATCGTCGCAAGGTCAAACGAATCGCCACCGCTCCGATTTTGACTTGGCGAGCCGGGAAGAAGCGGACTGACCGCACCATTCGTTGGCGTAACGCCTGCAAGCCCACGATACCGACGTGGCGAACTAATCGGCAATGAATCCACAACCTCAAACGGAAACTCAATGAATGAAATGCCATCTTTGCTAACGCTCACAATGCCTGTTTCGGCATAGACGCGGTTCGTGTCGCAAGAGATGTAAAACGGATTTTCAAACACGGTAAAATCGACGCCCGCAAGGTCGACGATGGGTCGGCGGAAGTAAAGCGTAATTGAGCCGCCTGTTCCAAGCGAGAGCAGTTCGGCAGGCACAAATGCAGGCGCACACGGTCGCGCCGTTGAATCGGGCGGACCTAACACACACTGCGGAAAGTTCGGATTGTCAGGACCGTAGCCGACATTGAAGTTCGGTCCGAAATTGACGCTCACGACGCTATCGGCGAACTGCGCTTTTGCGCCAACTACACATACCCAAAGCGCGAGGCACATGACTGCCCCGCGCTGAATTGTTGATTTCATCATTTTACCAACATCATTTTCTTCGTTGCCACAAAATTCCCTGCTTGCAGTCGGTAGAAGTAAATGCCGCTTGCAAGGTTGCCTGCGTTCAAGGAGTAGTTATATGCGCCTGCTTCTTGACGAGCATTAACCAATGTCGCCACTTCCTTTCCAAGCACATCATAAACCTTGAGCGAAACCGTGCTTGCCACAGGCAGTTGATAAGCAATCACCGTTGTGGGATTGAACGGATTCGGATAGTTTTGTTCGAGCGCAAATTGCTTCGGCATGCCGGCGTCGACTTCAATCACGTTCGAGTATTCAAATTGTCCGTCAAAGTCGATTTGCTTCAAGCGGTATTGCACTCTGCCCGACACGCTTCTATCCAAGAACGAGTAAGACTGCGCTTCGGTCGTCGTGCCGTTGCCTCTGACGAAGCCCAACACTTGCCACGCCTCGCTACTCACTTCTCGATTCACGCTTCTTCTTTGCACTTCAAAGCCTGAATTATTGTGCTCCGATGCGGTTTTCCACGAGAGCAAGACGCCGTCGTTGGTTTTGCGTCCTGAAAATGCGATGAGCTCGACAGGCAACGCGCCTGCATCAACGGTGAATGCTACCACGCCGCCGTAAGGTGCGCCGGGCGTAAGGTTAAACTGCAAGAGACTGTCGAGCGTGAGCGCGTTGTAGAGCGTGATTCTGCCGCTGCGCGCAACAATGAGCGTATCACCAATCAGTGCCAAACTTCCGCCTTGAATAAACGGCGTTGGAATGGTGTCGAAGGTGTTGGCATTGTATCGAATCAATCGATTGCTTACAAAGCCGCCGCTCAAAATGCCAATGTTATTCGAGTTAAAGACGACGCTCGAAGGCGAACCGCCCACATCGATGGTCGCTACAACGCTGTTAGTTGCTGGGTTAATCACCGAAATTTTTCCGAACACAGGCGGCGTGCCGAAGCCGTAATTGCCTGTGCAAACCGCGTGCAAGAGTCCGTTGCGGTCTTTGACCACATTTTGTGGATTGAGTTGCACTTGAATACGTGTGAGCAGACTATCGTTTGCGCCGTTGTTGTAGAATCGCCATACCGTTACCACCGAATCGTAGTCGAAGGTTTCGGGATTGTAAGCATTGGCAATGTAAATGCGTGCGCCGTTCACTTCGCTTACAACGTCCATGCCTTGTGGTCCGCGTCGCCCAATGCTGATTTTGCGAAGGAATTGAATCGTGTCTTGATTGGCATTGAAGGTTGGCGCGTTCATGCGATAGAGCGAGATGGAACTGTCGAGCAAGTTCGTTACCACGCCGAAGGTTTCATTGGTTGGCGTTGAAAAGGTTGCGATGGAAAACGGATTGAGGTTTGTCGCAATTGGCTCGGTTTTAATCGGTGCCGCACCCACAACGAAGTTTGCCAATCGCCCGTGCTGAATTGAGGCATTTACGCCCGACGGAAATTGTCCTGAATTCACTACATACAACCGGTTGTTGAAGGCAAGAATTTCGTTTGCAACTGGACCAATCGGCGCAAGGCTATCGACCACCGTCCCTGTTGAAAGGTTGATGTAAGTCAAGCCTTGATTGCTGAAACCGCGAATCGCAAACAAGACCTTTTGCGGCTGTGCGTTCAGCCACGCGTTGCCAAAGAGGCAAACGGCGACGAGAGAGAGAATCATCTTTTTCATTTTTTTCTCCTGTTTTGAGTTATAGAATTACCGAACAAAAATGGCTTTGCTCGGGATTAAACCTGTTTGAAAACTGCGTTTGAACTGACCGTTGAAATCAAAGACTTTCATTTCGCCGCTGACGACGTAGTTCTTTGCGTCAGCGCAGTAAAGTTCCCGCCGTGCCTTGTCAATGCTGATGCCGTAAAGGATTTGGAAGTTTGAGGCGGGAATGAGTTGCGCGTTGAGCATCACTTCATTTTTGATGTCGAGCAGTTTGACGCCGCCTTCTGACGCCACAAACGCAAGGCTATCGAGAATCGCAATTCGCCCTGCGTCGAAGTCGTAGATTTTTTTGAGCGTATCGCGCTGCGCATCAATGACCAAAAGCCGCATTGGGACGGTTGAATAATTCCCGTTTGAAATCACATACACATTGCCGTAAGTGTCGGCGGCAAGCGAGGTCGGATTGATGCGGAGCGTTAAGCGTTTCGTTTCCGTGAGCGTGTTCAGGTCGATGATGGAAACGGTGCTGTCGTAATTGGGGAAGTTCAATCCGCCTGAATTGGCAACATAAAGTTTGCCGTTTTGAATGGCGACGCCTTCGGGATATGAGCCGACCTGAATGTTTCGGGTAATCGTGAGCGAGGCAGTATCAATCACGGCAACCGTTCCGTCGAAGCAACTGACAAAGGCGTTTCGTCCGTGAAAGGCGATGTGGCGCGGCTGACGTGGTTGTGTGCCATTAAAGAGCAATATCGTTCCAATCGAATTGAACGTGCGCGCATCTAAGACTTCAATCGTGCTACTGACATTGACGACGATGTAGATTTTCTCACCATACTGCGCAAGGTCGTTGCCTGTATCGCCAAGCCTTCTGCCGACTTGCCGCTCAAAGAAGTCTGTAAAAGCACGGTTTGAATCAATCTCGTAAAACGTGATGCTCGAATTGTTGCGCTGAAAGAGTCCTTCGTTGAGCACAAGTGCAATGCGCGAGGTTGGTGCAGGCACGAAGTCTTGCGGCGTGTTTGTCGGTGCTTCAACACACGCGGCAATGAACACCAAAAACCCCAACAAGTAATTTAACCAGCGTTTCATCTTGCAAGCGACGTTAAGTTGACCGATAGCCGATAGTTCCTTCCGGGCATCGGGAAAAATTGAATCACTTCGTAATCGGCATTCAAGAGATTGCTCACTTCGGCTTTCAGTTTGAGCGCAAACTCACCCAAAGGCACGCCAACCGACACATTCACATCGCTAAGCCAAAAGGCAGGTAGAACCTCATTCGCCGTGTTTTCAGGCAAGGTGAATCGGAAGCCAGTGTAAGTGAGCGTGTAGCCGATTGACCAACTGCCGCGCTCAAGCGCAACCATAGCAGAGCCAAGTTCTTTCGGCGTGTAGGGGATTTGTCGATTCGGCGTCAGCGAAGTCCTCGAGACATCAAGCACATCTTGGCGCGTGTAGTTTGCGACCAGCGAGAGCGTTGTTTCATACACGCGAACAGTCGATTCCGCATGCGCATCGACGCCCAGCGTTTTGACTTCGCCAATGTTCCGCATTGACCAGTTGAAGGCATCGCGCGGCACGGCAAGAATTTTATCCGTTACATCAATGCGGAATCCATCGAGGCGAAGCGCGAAGGAGTGAGATTGCAAGCGTTTTTCATAACCAACTCCCACATTCCATTGGCGCGCATATTCAGGGCGAAGGGTTGTGTTGCCGACGCGCGTGTAGTAAAGGTCGTTGAAGGTTGGCAGTCGGAAAGTTTCGCGATACGACGCACGCATGCGCAAGCCTTCGTTAGCAAAGGGCTTGTAGCCAAGCGCAAGCGATGGCGTGAGGGCTTGGCGATTCGGTGCCGCTGTTCCGAAGGCAGTAGTTTCACGCGCAAGCGTTGCCGAAAGATTGCTTTCCAACGAAAGCCGTCTTGCTCGATGCACGAAGGCAACAGCAGAAATTGACGTCCAACGAGTCGGTTGTGCCGCATTGAAGAGCGAGGCGTTGAGCGTATTGTGCGCAAGGTCGGTGGCGAATCGCGCCGATGTATTTTCGGACAAACGATAAGAAAGGCTTGTGGTGGCGTAAACTTCGCGTTGAATGTAGCGGTCGTCAGTGTCGGGAGTGCGTGGGTCGAGTGCAGGCTCGGTAAAGCGCAGAAAGTTGTAAGCCCATTTTCCGCCGAGAGCAAGTTGGAGTTTATCGTTAATGCTGGTTACTATTCTTGTTTGAGCGAAAGCATCTTGCACGTAAAGGCGTTGGCGCGAGACTTCAATGAGGTCGGGATTCGGACGAATGGCAACGGCATTCGGCAAGCCACGCTCGGAGTTGTAGAGATAAATTTTCGTGAAGAGTGTTGAGCGTTCGGCGAGATTGAGCGCAAGGTCGGTTTCGGCGCGAAGCGCGTGTATATCGGTGTTGCGTCGTCGCAGGTTCAGCGTTTCGCGTCCGTTTTGCAGAGTGTAGTCATATTCACCGTTGGCTGAAATGCGTTCAACATCAATGCCGAGGCTTGCTTGTTTTGCAAGTTTTGATAACAGCGATGCCGATTGATTGAACTGACCAAACGCGCCAACCTGTGAGCCAAGTCGCCATTCCGTTGCTTTGGCTGATTGGTGAAAAGATTCAATTCGGGAAACAAGGTTCAAGACCGATGCCGATGTGTAGGCGCGTGCAGGTGCAAGCACGTCGGGCGATGTTCCGTGAATCAGTTCAACTTGCTCGATGTTTTGAACGGAGAACCGACCTAAATCGACTTGTCCTGTTTGCGCATCGGAAATTTTAATGCCGTCAATTTGAACGCTGGTATGTTCCGCGCCGAGACTGCGAACGGAAATGGTTTTCAAGCCACCAATGCCGCCATAGTCTTTGAGCATCACGCTTGGCAGTTGACGCACGGCGTCGGCAACGGAAATCGCGTTGAGTTTTTCGAGCGTGGCTTTCGAGAGCGTTTCATAGACATTCGGTTCGGTTGACGGCAAGGCAAGGCGTGTCTCTTCCACCTGAATTTCTTCGGTGAGCACGGTCTTGGTAGAGTCGCGCGATTGTGCGCGTGTAGATTCCGTCAAGAGAATTGCTACACTTACGCCAAGCGCAACAATGCAGGCACAAAGGGTAAAGCCATTGGAAGCGAAGTCCACAAGCGTGAAAGGTTGCAAGACGAAGTCCCCGTCGTCCATTATTTGCAAAATGCTTTTGGCAGGTCTCCTGACTTATCACCGATTGGCTTCAACCTTCCCAACGTGTTCGGGCGAACGTGTCAGTGGTTTGAAGCCGCGTAGTGTGAATTACAGTTGCGGGCACAGTTCGAGATTTGCACTCGATTCCCTATTCTCCTTGCCTTACGCAAGGCACCAAAAGCGGTTAATGTCGCGACGAATTTACATCATTTCTTCGTCAAAGGGAAACGCGCATAGTGAACATCATAAAGAAAGTTGATGACGCCGGGGAAGTAGTGCGCTTGGTCGTCCCACATAGCCATGTGGCTACCGTTTGGGCAGTGGAGGTAGCGTCCGTTCTGCACGGTTTTGCTGATTTCTTCCATGGCTTTTGGGTCCATCGTGTCGTGTTCGGCGCCGATAGCAAGCGTTGGCACGGCGATGTTTTTCAGGTCGGCTTTTCTTTCCCATTTGAGCAAGCGTCCGCCGACTTTGAACTCGCTCGGTCCTTGCATGAGCACGTAGATGTGTTCGTTGAGATGTTTGAAACTGCGGGCAACAGGTTCGGGATATTCCGCCATGCGGAGCACATGTTTAGAGTAGTATTCTTTCTCGACAAGTTGCGTGTAAATGGGATTTTTGAAATCGCCTTTTTCTTCAAACTTCGTGAGCGAATCGATAAGCGATGGACGCATTTTGCTTCGGAGCACACCGTTGTATTTTTCGTAGTCAGGAATGCTTGCCATCATGTTTGAGATAATCAAGCCTTTCAAGTGTTGTTGATATTTCAGCGCGTATTCCATCGCTAAAATGCCGCCCCACGAGTGCCCCAAGAGGTAGAAATTATCTTTGTTCAAGCCTAAGGCTTGTCGGACTTGCTCGACTTCTTCGACGAAGCGTTCGGTTGTCCAGAGGTTGTCGTCATTGGGTTGGTCGGAGTAATAAGAGCCAAGTTGGTCGTAGAGGTAAATCTCAATGCCTGCGTCTTTGGAGATGCTTTCGAAGCATTCGAAGTATTCGTGCGTCATGGCTGGTCCGCCGTGCAGGAGCAAGAGTTTAATATCGCCTTGACCGATTTTTTTCGTCCACACTTTATACTTACCGTCAATCGTAATCATTTTCACGCCGCCGTTTTGTAGCGACGAGGTATCGAAGAGTGCAGGCGTGAATTGTGTTGGCTTTGATGGCTTTTGTGGTGTTGAAGTGTTACAAGCAAAGAAAAAGAGAAGCGAAAAAGATAGTGCGATGAGTCTCAGCATAGTGTTAGAGATAAGATGTTGATTGTTGATAAAATGTGTTTTGCAAGGTTACCGCTTTTTTTTATTTCTAAAAAGTTGTAATTATTGCGCAGTGGCGAAACAATCGCCGCTTTATCTATCAACATAACATCAACATCATCAGCTATGAAAAGCATCTTGCGACTTTTCTTGCTGGGCGCATGTTTCTTGGCATTGCGTCCTGTGTTCCTTTATTCTCAAGAAATCACCGTTTCAGGAACCGTGCTTGACGCGGGAACGAATGAGCCTTTACCTGGCGCGATTGTTCAGGTGAAGGAAATTCGTAGTGCGGGTGCCGTTACGAATGTTAATGGCAAATTTCGCTTGCTCCTGAAAGCCGAAAAAGCCACGCTCATCGTCAAACTTGTGGGCTACAAGGCGCGCACTGTTTCTGTCGAAGGCTCAAAAGAAGATTTGGTGATTAAACTCACCGAAGACTTGCTCAAAGCCGAAGAAGTGCTGGTTACGGGTGTGGCGACGGGTGTTAAGCGGGAAAATTCTCCGAACGCGATTGGCACGATTTCCGCATCGGAACTGTTGCCTGCACCTGCACAAACCACCGAACAAGCCCTTGCAGGCAAAGTGGCGGGGCTTTCTATCAGCCAAAACACAGGTGCGCCGGGCGGCGGCATTAGTTTGAACTTGCGCGGCGTTTCAACGCTCGTAGGCAATTCGCAACCGCTTATTTTCGTCGATGGCGTCATTATCAGCAACGACCAAATTCAAGGCGGATTAGACGCGCTCACAGCGGCAACCGGCGTGGGTAGCGCGCGCCCACAAGGTCAACCCACGAACCGCCTTGCGGACTTGAACCCCAACGACATTGCCGATATTCAAGTTTTGAAAGGTCCAAGTGCGGCGGCCGTTTATGGCGCGAAAGCGGCGGCAGGCGTTATTTTGATTACGACCAAACAAGGCACGCTCGCTGAAAAAACGCTCATTGAAGTCAATCAACAGTTTGGGTTCAATTCGCTCCTGCGCAAGCAAGGCACACGCAATTGGCAAGCCGACACTTCGGGATTTTTCTCGGCGTTTGGAAGTCCTGCGCCAGCCGCGTTCAATGTTCCCTACATTGATTACGAACAAGAGCTTTATGGAAGAACGGGCTTCATCAACGAGACCAGCGTCAGTGTGCGCGGAGGCAACGCCTCAACGCTCTTTTTCCTTAGCGGCAGTGCGAGAAACGAAGAAGGGATTGTCAATAACACAGGCTACAG
>CALKXI010000079.1 GCA_938003965.1 uncultured Chlorobiales bacterium | reverse complement strand
GCTCTGCATGGCTTCGCTTGTTGCGCAGACAGGATTGGCGCAGACAGGAGTGGCGCAGACAGGAGTTGTAAAAGGGCGCATTGTTTCAAAAGAGACGAATGCACCAATTGAAGATGCAACAGCATTTTTGATTGGAGCGACGCGCCTTAGCACATTCACTGATAAAGACGGGACATTTGAGTTTGAACGAGTTCCCGAAGGGAAGTTTGAAGTCATCGTCTCGCGCATCGGATTTCAAACCGAAAAAAGAGAAGTCGTGGTCAGGGCGAATCAAACGACGCGAGTGGAAATCGGTTTAACGCAAAAGGGATTGCGCGTGGCGGAAATTGTGGTAACGGCAAAAGAAGAAACGCGCGGCTCGGAACTCGGCACAACTTCGCGCATTGAGCGCAGCGCAATTGAACACGTGCAACCCTTCTCACTTGCCGACATTCTGCAACTTGCGCCCGGACAACTTGCTGAAAATCCGAACCTGCAATCGCCACGACAAGTCTTGCTTCGTCAAGTGCCAACCAATGCCGAAGGTGCGTTTATGAACGCCTTTGGAACAGCAATCGTGCTCGATGACGCGCCCGTTTCCAACAATGCGAATTTGCAAAGCGATGTAACGATTCTCAACAGCGCACCAACGGCACAACCGCCGTTTAGTTCTGTTGTTGGACGTGGATTAGACTTGAGACAAATCGCAACGAACAACATTGAATCCGTTGAAATTATTCGCGGTATTCCCTCTGCGCGGCACGGCGATTTAACCACAGGTGCAATTCTCGTGCAAACCCGCGCCAGTGCATTTCCATTTCAGACTCGCGCACGATTGAACCCCAACATCGTTGAAACAGCGATTGGACAAGGGTTTGAGTTTCGGAATCAAAAAACGGCATTAGCCTTTGACCTCAATTACCTTGAATCGCTCGACGACCCGCGCCGCATTGAAGAACAATTCAACCGCTTGACAGGACAACTGACGTGGTCGGAGCGGTGGTCAGAATCCGTTAATTCCAACTTGCGATTGTCGTTTTTTTCAACGGTTGATGAGCGGCAACGCTATCCCGAAGATGCGCAATTCGAGCGCGAGCAATTTTCACGCGAACGCGGTTTTCGCTACAACAGCAACCTCGTTTGGAAGTTCGGCGAAATGGGAGCGTCAAAAGTTGAATTTGTTTCAAGCGTAACCTATACCCAACAGCGCGCCGCCTTTCAAGAAAAATTGAGCCGAAACGGACCCGTTGCACTTGGAATTGCCACAACCGACACCACGATGCAAGGCATTTACGGTGCCGCTGAATATCTCAACCGCACAACCGTCGAAGGCAATCCGCTCAATGTGTATGCGCGATTAGAAACAACGCTGTCAAAAGATGTTTCGCAATGGACATTCAAAACGCTTTTCGGTTCAGAGTGGCGAACCGATGCAAACAGCGGAAGCGGTCGGCAGTTCGACCTCACCACGCCGCCACGCCAAAACTACAATGTCGGCGATAGACCGCGCACCTTCGACGATATTCCCGCGCTCAATCAACTTTCATTTTACCTCGAAGAACGCCTTTCAGGACGAGTGTTCAATCGCAATCTGTTGGCGCAAGTGGGTGTGCGGTTCGATAACATTTCTCCAACAAGTCCTTTCACAGGCAAATTTGGAACAGTGCTTGCGCCGCGCATCAATGTTGCGCTCGAACCTGTTGAAAAACTTTGGCTACGCGCAGGATATGGCGTTACGGCAAAAGCCCCGCCGTTGGCGTATCTCTACCCGAATCCACGATTTTTTGATTTGGTTGGATTGAACTTCTTCGCCAATAACCCTGCCGAACGGCTCTTGATTGTTACCACGCGGCGCATTGAGCCGAACACATCGTTCTTACGCGCCGCTGAAAATCGCAAAATTGAATTTGGGTTAGATTGGAGTTCGTCGTTTCTCACGCTGACGGCGGCAGTATTTGATGAAGTAACCACAGGCGGATTTGCGCTGGGGCGACAAGTCGTGCCGCTGACTTTTCCCGTCTTTCGTGTAACGCAACCCAATCCCGGTGCGCCGCCTTCCTACACCTTTGACTCCACAGGAAAATTTTTAGGTCAATACGATGCGCCGATTAACTCGAGGCGAATTGAAAATCAAGGGTTGGAACTGACCGCCGACTTTGCCGAGTGGAAGCCGATTCGAACAGCACTGAATCTGAATTTAGCGTGGATTTATTCGCGCTCGACAAGCGATGAAATTTTCGTCAATACCGACGCTTTGCTGAGCGCAAGTGCACGCGGCAGGGTGGGCATTTTCAATGCGGGCAACGGCAGTGAGCGGCGACGCTTGGTAAGCAGTTTGCGATTCATTCACCGTGCGCCAAATGTAGGTCTTGTCGTTTCATTCCTTGCGCAAACCGTGTGGATTGACCGCGATAGACCGATTGGCATTAGCAATTTCCCCATCGGGTTTTTAGACATCGACGGCAACCGCACGCTCCTGACTGAAGAGCAAGCACAGTCCGATGAATTTGCCGATTTAAGACGCGGCTTGAACGATGCCGTCTTTCGCGAAGAAAATCCACCTGCACTTTGGCTGTTCAACATTCGCATTACAAAAGAACTTTCTGAACTCTTGCAAGTGTCGTTTTATGCCAATAACGCGCTTGCCGATAGACCGCTTTACGCCATCAACCGAAACGCTAATCCGACAAGACCCATTTTTCAGCGGCGAAATCAAGTCTTGTTTTTCGGAGCGGAAATGGTGCTGACGCTATGAAAGGAGTTGAAACAAGCATGAAAAAAATTCTGCTCGTTTTGCTGTTGCTCGTTTCATCGTGCAAGACGGAGTTCCCGACGGAAATTTCCACGTTCAACGTCGAGGTGCAATTAGTGCGCCCGCAAGCGTTTCCGAATTTGAACATCGCCAATGCGATTGTGCGCTTGCGCAGTTTAGAGACAGGCAAAATTGATACGTCCTTTACAGACTCCTTAGGCTTAGCCATTTTCTACGATGTGCGACCGGGACGCTACGACATTCGCACACGCGCCTCGAATCGTAACGGCGTCTTGCTCGATACGCTTATGCGCCGCGCCGAAGAAGCCAAAATTCGACTGCAACTGCTTTGACTTGTTCTTTCAAACTTTCTTTAACAATCAACGCTAAACTTTTACAGCCATGAACAAAACAATTTTACTCTTGCTTGTCTTTTTTGCACTTGCAAATGGCTTGCACGCGCAATCGCTTCAAGGCAAACTCGTTATCAAGCAATGCTACTACACAGGCTCGCGCACGCCTGCAAACACGAACTACTTTTCTGACCAGTTTCACGAGATTTACAACAACTCGCCTGATACGGTCTATGTTGATAGTCTGTGTATTGCTGATGCTTTCGGCGCGTCAGGTCAAATCAATCCGACCACACAGCCGTCGCAATTTCAGAACGACCAAAACAACGTGTATGTGAATAACATTTGGATGATTCCCGGAACAGGCAGAGAGCACCCTCTTCCGCCCGGAAGAAGCATCATTATTGCGCAAGATGGCGTCAACCATTTGCAGTTCAACGCAAACAGCATTGACCTTTCTAATGCAGATTGGGAAACCTACAAAACAGGCGGCAATGCCAAAGACATAGATAATCCCGATGTGCCGAATATGGTGCAGATTCATGTGGTTTCAGGGTTCGATTGGCTTGTAACCGTGTTCGGTCCAGGAATGATTATTTTCAAAGTGCCTGACCCAACCGCACTTGAATCAGCAACGCCAACAGGCTCCACCGAGCCGCGAAAGAAAGTTCCCGTGTCGGCAGTCATTGATGCCTTTGAAGCCTTGCGCGATGCTAACAGCGGTTCGTTTAAGCGAATCCCGCTCTCGCTCGATGCGGGCTTCACATTTGCAAGCGGCACCTATACGCGCGAATCGGCACGCCGAAAAGTTGCCAGCATTGTCAACGGTCGCGAAGTTTTGCAAGACACAGACGACAGCGGAGAGGACTTCATCATCGGTGCGCCACTGCTCTCTGTGAGAGACATCAGCCAAAATGCAACGAAGCCCGAAGGGTTTGCGCTCGAGCAGAACTATCCCAACCCGTTCAATCCAACAACAACCATCACATATCAACTACCAACCGCCAGCAATGTGAAGTTAGAAGTTTTTGATATGCTCGGCAGAAAAGTCTCAACGCTGGTTTCACAAACGCAGAATGCAGGACGCTATCAAGCCAATTTCAACGCATCGTCGCTGACGAGTGGAATGTATTTCTATCGGTTGCAAGCCACGCCGCTCAATCGCGCAATGGGCGACGGTTTTATTGAGATGAAAAAAATGATGCTGGTCAAGTAGGTGATGGTAACAGTCGTTTCAGCGAAGGCGAGGCAAATGTCGGCTAAACTCAAATACGTAACGCTTCTTGTTGGAGTTTTAATCATCAGCAAATTAGCAGGTGCACAAGAAGTGTTGGATTCGGAAAAGTTTTCGCCGCTTGTGTCGCTGTCGCCTTCGCTGTGGCGAGAGGGAGAAAATCCTGCGTTGCTTCAGTCGTCAGGTTTAGTGAATTATGCGATAACATCGTTTGGAGGATTAAACCGATTTGGCGCATTGAAGCGTCCGCAAGAGCCGACGGAGCAAGGGATTTATCGGTTCAATGCGGAAGGCGCAAGTCGCGTCGGTGCTTGGTTGGCGGCAGGAAGTTTTGTCTATCGCCGTGTCAACGACAAAGCCGTAGAATGGCTCGCGGCGGAAAATGCCTACAACGGTAATCCGTTTCTTTATGCGGATTCGGTTGGCGGCGATTGGTTTCGCGATGAATTTGTGCTCTCGGCGTCGCTTGGCTCGCCTGAATGGTTTGAGCGACTGTCGCTGGGAGCAAAATTGGATTACGATGTCGGACAAGGCGCAAGGCGCAACGGCGCACGTCCGCTCTATCGAACACGACGTATCAATCTTAAAACGGCTCTCGCTCTACGGCTCCTCGACGCCCAACGCTTCTCGATTTCGCCGCTCTGGAACTGGCGAAAAGAAGAAAACGAATTTGCATTCTTCACCACGCAAAGCGATTGGCGACTTTACTTCCTGCAAGGATTTGGAACATTCAACCGAACCACTGTGAATAGTGCAGAGCGAAACGCAACGGGCGCGTTCAAAGGCATAGACATCGGCTACGAAGGAAAACTTGATGTGTGGGCATGGAGCGCATCGGCAACTTGGCTAACGGGCACGACAAATGTTATCGATGGCGTTTCGGTCGCATCATTTTCGGGGCGCGTGATTCACAATGTTGAATCTTATCGCATTGCCGTTCAACGCTTGTCAAAAAATGTGAGCATAGAAGTGCGCGGCGCATATTCAAAACGAGATGAACGCGGCGCAGATGATTTCGATGCCTCCATCACAAGTAGCCAAACCGAACCTGATTTTCTCGCCGTTAATGTGATTGACCAAGAAAAGAGAACAAACTTTGAAGTAGAACTTTGGCTCAACGAACCGCGTGCCACATCGCCACTGCGACTATTCGCCAAACTTCAAACGCGAAACATCTTCCGTCGCGACATTATGGCAGAAACCGATTGGCGTGTGCAACTGCAAACGCTTCAAGTCGGCGCACTTTCCGCTATTCCGATTTTCAATGCGATACTCTTTTCAGGCGCAACGCTTGCTTACACATCGTCAAGCAACGCGAAGTATCGTGCCGACCGACCAACCGTGCTCACGCCGATTTTAGTGCGACCCGATTTTCTCGTCATGAGCGCAGAACGGCGGTTTATCTCGTTCCTGCTCGGGGTTGAAACGACTGCAATTTGGATTCGCGCCTCCGCGCTTCGGACATTTTTAAGCCTGAATTACGCCGATTCGCCTGCGCGATACGACGACGGCACAAAGGTCGGATTGCGCCGCGCCATTTCACTCGAACTTCAACTGCTTTACTGATGAAACAAACGCTTGCTCTGCTTTGGCTTCTGGTGCTCTTGGGCGTTTTAGCGCATAGTGTTTTAGGCTTCGTGCCAATGCTTTACGGCGGCGAACCGCTTAAACAATCCGAAAACTTGCAAGGACTATTGTGGCAACTGACGCTGGTCTTTACGGCATATCTTGCGCTTGCGCTTGCCGTCTTGCTGTCGGAAGCAAGTTGGCTGAAATGGCTGAACCTAATTGCAAGCGGATTTTTTCTCATCTCGAACACGCTTCATGCGGGCGTGCATCTTTTTCTCTCGCCAATAGAGTGGCATCAAGTTGTGTTGCTCGCGCTTGTAGCGGGCATCAACGCAGTGCATTTCAAAAATTCACTTACTTATCTCAAATCAATATGAAACGCTACGCCGTCATTGTCGTGCTGTTGCTTGTAGGTGCTTGCAAAAGCCTTGAATCAAGCAGTCCAACAAGTGAAGTCAAGTTGTCAAGTGAAGAAAAGCGATTGGCGGATTCGGTGCTGACGCTTGCGCTCGATAACGAAGCCCTTTACACCATCGTTGAGCCAATCAAGCCGATTAGCACGGTGATGAATTTCTCGTTGCTAATTGCGCGACCTGATTCAGTTGCCAGCGGCGTGCGAGAGGCAAGCGCGCCAAGCCCAGCCGACCTGCAACGACTTCAACAACTGCAAACCGTTCTGAATCGATTGCAAATTGGCGATGTGCAGTTTTTGCTCATTCCGTTCAAGCGTGCAGAAAAAGGGAGGCGATATTTTGAAGTTGTTGCCGTCAATACTGCGTTGCTACAAAAAGTGATTGCACGCGACCAAACCTTTTGGGCGCAATGGGGATTTGTGCCAAACGCCAATCCTGCCGTCGTGCTTACGACCGTTGAGTTTGAAGAACGCTTAGACCGTTATCGCGGCTATGGCTATCTCTTTGGCTATCCTGAACACGCGATTACCTTTTTCGTCGAAGCGGCGCGAAGCGAAGACTCGACCAAGCAGTTCGTTAAGCGCGACTTCTTTCAAATTCCCGTCTTCTCATCTGAAACAGGACACTTTACTTACGCCATTCCAAAAGGCTACACGCCAACCGAAGTCGACTCCGCGCTCTATCGCACAGCAACCGCAACCTTGCAACGCTACAAAGCCATGCGACAAAATTTTATCGGCAAAGACGGACGACTAAAAGCGCGTGAGTTATTGGACGAACTGCTCAAAAAATGAAATCGGAAAGACGTAAATTTGACGCAGTAAAACTGCACATCAATGAGCGTCTATCAATCACCGAAAAGTTCAAATCCTGTTTATGCCTTAGCATTTGGCGCGCACCCCGACGATGTAGAACTGGCGTGCGCTGCAACCATGCTCAAACTCCATGACGAAAAAAAGTCCGTTGCCATTTGCGACCTTACCGAAGGCGAAAAAGGCACACGTGGCACAAGAGAAATTCGCCAGCGCGAAGCCCAAGAAGCGGCATCATGGCTCGGCATTACGGAACGAATCAACTTGAACTTAGGCGACACCGCATTTGAAAACACCCTCGAGAACCGCAACAAAATCATTTCCGTCATTCGATACTTTCAACCGACGGTTGTTTTCGCCACGCAGCCCGAAGAGCGACACCCCGACCACATACGCGCTTCGCGCCTGATTACAGAAGCCTGTTTTTATGCAGGCTTACAAAAGATTGAAACACATTGGAACAATCAACCGCAAACGCCACATCGCCCAAAGCATTTGCTTTACTACATTCAAGACCGCTTTGCCGAACCTGATGTGATTCTCGACGTCAGCCAAACATATGAAGCATCGCGAAAGGCGATTTTGGCTTACAAGTCGCAGTTCTTTAACCCCGATTCAACAGAGCCAGAGACCTTCATTAGCCGCAAAGAATTTTTGGAAGGATTAGATGCAAAGGCAAGAGTATTCGGCGAAATGATTGGCGCAAAATACGGCGAAGGATTTTTGATTTATCGTCATCTTGGCATCGCGACATTTTCCGACGTGTTTCGGTAAATTTCAATCTCTATCCACAATCCAACGAGAATGGTCAAGGTTAAAATTTGCGGCATCACCAATTTAGACGACGCACTTCTGGCGGCAGAATTCGGTGCCGACGCGCTTGGATTTAACTTCTACGAACGCTCCCTGCGATACATCTCGCCGCGAAAAGCCCGACAAATCATTGATAAACTTCCATCGTTTATTCAAACCGTTGGCATTTTCGTTGAAGATTCTCCCAAAGAAATCAACGAGATTTGCGACTACGCGGGCATTACCACCGCGCAACTGCACGACGAAAACATGTCGCTCAAAGACACGCTCAAAGTTGTGCCGAGAATCGTCAAGACCTTTCGCGTTCATTCCAAATTTCAAGTCTCGGAAGTCAAATGGTTTTATGAAAAAACAGGCGTCAATACTTTTCTCTTTGATGCCTATCACGAAAAAATGCTCGGCGGCACAGGCAAGCAAATTCAAATCGAACTTGCAAAGAAACTCACGGCGTCGGTTGAAAAATATGGCTATGTGGTGATTGCAGGCGGATTAAACGAGAAGAATGTTCAAGAAGTCGTGCGAGCCGTTAGACCTTATGCGATTGATGTTGCCAGCGGTATTGAATCCGACATCGGCAAAAAAGACCCTAAAAAAATGAAGCAGTTTATTGAGCGCGCCAAATCGGCGTAGCGTTAATCGTGCCGCAGTTCCTTGCGCAAAAATTGCGCGGTTGCCGAGCGTTCGTTGGTGGCAATCGTTTCAGGCGTGCCTTCGGCGATAATCATTCCACCTTCGGCACCGCCTTCGTAGCCCATATCGATAATCCAATCGGCTTGTTTAATCACATCTAAATTGTGCTCAATCACCACGACTGTATTGCCTTTATCGACCAAGCGTTGAAGCACATCGAGCAAGTGTTGAATGTCTTGAAAGTGCAGTCCTGTTGTGGGTTCGTCCAAAATGTAGAGCGTTTTGCCCGTTTGAATTTTGGCAAGTTCTGTGGAAAGTTTAATGCGTTGCGCTTCGCCGCCCGAAAGCGTCGTCGAGGATTGACCGAGTCGCAAGTAGCCTAAGCCAACGCTTTGCATGGTTTCAAGAATGCGCCGCATGCGTGGAAAGTCTTGAAAGAAAGTGGTGGCTTCGTCGATGGACATGGCGAGCACGTCGGCAATGTTTTTGCCACGATAATGCACTTGAAGCGTTTCGCGGTTGTAGCGTTTGCCTTTGCAAGCGTCGCAGAGCACATAGACATCGGGAAGGAAGTTCATTTCAATGCGTTTCATGCCGTCGCCTTCGCACACTTCGCAGCGTCCGCCTTTGACGTTGAAACTAAATCGTCCTGCCTTGTAGCCACGAATTTGCGATTCAGGAAGCGACGCAAAAAAATCGCGAATCAGCGTGAACAAATTGGTGTAAGTAGCAGGGTTCGAGCGCGGCGTTCTGCCAATTGGAGATTGGTCGATATCAATGACTTTATCGATATGCTCAACGCCTGAAATGCTTTTGTAGGGAAGCGTAAGCAACTTCGAGCGATAGAAGTGATTGGCTAAAATCGGATAGAGCGTTTCGTTGATAAGCGACGACTTGCCCGAACCTGAAACGCCCGTAACACAAACGAACTTGCCGAGTGGCAGTTTGAGCGTTACATTTTTGAGATTATGCCCTGTGCAACCTTCCAGCACAATGAATTTGCCATTGCCTTCGCGGCGCGAAGAAGGAACTTGAATGCAAAGTTCGCCTGAAAGATACTTGCCCGTAATGGACAAGGCGGTTAAATCGCTTGCTGTGCCTTGCGCGACGACTTGTCCGCCAAATTCGCCTGCGCCCGGTCCCATATCGATGATGTAATCGGCTTTTTCCATCGTTTCTTTGTCATGCTCGACGACGATAACCGTGTTGCCCAAGTCGCGCAGTTGAAGTAAGGAGTCGATGAGTTTGGCGTTATCGCGTTGATGCAGTCCAATTGAGGGTTCGTCGAGAATGTAGAGCACGCCTGTGAGTTGCGAGCCGAGTTGTGCGGCAAGGCGTATGCGTTGGGCTTCGCCGCCAGAAAGCGTATCGGCACTGCGCGCAAGCGTAAGGTATCCCAATCCAACATTCAGAAGAAACCCAAGTCGCTTAATGATTTCGTTGAGAATCGGCGTAGCGACGGCGAGGTCTCTGCCTGAAAGTTTCGAAGGTAGCGATTCGAAAAATTTCTTGGCGTTTTCAATCGAGTAGTTCGAGACTTCGGCGATGTTTTTGTCATCAATTTTAACGAACAGGCTTTCTTGTCGGAGTCGTGCGCCTTTGCATGTGGGGCATGGTTGTTTCTGCATAAAGCCTTCTGCCCATTCGCGCACGGAGGGCGACTGTGTGCTTTCATAAATCGATTTCACATACTCGACAACGCCGCCAAATGGTGCGTCGTAGGTGTAGGCACGTGAGGCAAAGCCGTATTGAATCGGGAAGGTTTCATCTTTTGAGCCGTAGAGCAGAAGGTCGTAGACTTTTTTCGGAAGCTCTTCGAGCGGTGTGTCGAGCGAGAACTTATATTTTTTCGCGATGGCTTTGATGATTTGCCAAGTGTTGTTGTTGCCTTCTTTGCCGAGCGGAAGCAACCCGCCTTCGGCGATGGAGAGCGAGAGGTTGGGCGTCATGAGGTCGGCGGAAAATTCGGACACTTCGCCTAAGCCGTTGCAGGTTGGGCATGCGCCGTAAGGCGAATTGAACGAAAAGTTGTTCGGAGCGAGGTCTTGCAGTGCGCTTGTGCCGTCGGAGTAGGCGTAATTCTTGCTGAAATAAAGGTCGCGCTTTTTACTGCCTTCTTGCACTTCGCATATCATGGAGGCTTTGTTGTCGGAAAGTTTAAGCGCAAGTTCAATCGCAGTTTTCAGGCGGTCTTTGACTTCGGGAGAAATCACAAAGCGATCGACGACGAGTTCAATATCGTGCAGTTCGTAGCGTGAAAGTTTCATGCCGTGTTTCATCTCGAGCGTTTCCCCATCGACGCGCACGCGCACAAAGCCGCGTTTCATGAGGTCTTCAAAGAGTTCGCGATAATGCCCTTTGCGTCCGACAACGAGCGGCGAAAGAATCTGCACTTTCGCGCCAGTCGGAAG
>CALKXI010000078.1 GCA_938003965.1 uncultured Chlorobiales bacterium | reverse complement strand
TTTGGAAACTTTATTCAACAAAAAAGTTTTTTCTTGCTTGATTTTTGATTCCAAAAGCCGTTTTGGGCGACTTCATTTTTCTCGAAAATGCTTGTAAACACAAGGAGATTCGGGGCATCGAGCGTATTTTATCGATGTCAAGTTTTCACTTCAAGAAAGGAGTTCATACAATGAATAAGAAACAACTTCTGCTCGCACTTGCCCTGCTTTACATTATTTCGCAAGTTGTTTTGCTCGTTACCGTCGGTAAAGATTTAGAGTTGATTTTAATTTCGCTCGGCGTGTTTATCGCCAGTGTCGTTGTGGTGATGATGGTCGGCGAAATTTCAATCGGGCGCCCTGTTATTGAGAGCGTCTCGATGCGCCGTGCCGAACGCCCCAAAGCCGAACAAGAAAAAATGATTCGTGAAGGCTATCAAATTGATGACGAATTTTTGAAGAAGAAGCGTTTTGATTTTTTCCGAAGGCGCGAAAAATATACAGCACCTCCTGTTTCAACATCGGCTTCTGCCTCTGAACCTGTATCAGAGAAAACACCACAAGAGAAATTGAGAGCAGGCTTAATTGCACAAGCTCCGATGTTTGGCGGGATTGAAAGACTTGCCGCGATGCTTGAAAAAACTGACGATACCAAAGTTCTCAAAATGCTCAGGCAATTTGGATATAAAGATGTGAGTGCGTCGGAAGTGCGCATCATTGTGGCTGAGATTATCAAAGGTGAGACGAACGCTTCTGAATCTGGGAACAGCAACGGGGCTTACCGCTTACCGACATCGCTCAACACCGTTGATTTTTATGACTACATCAAACGCTGTATGTCGGGCAACGATATGGAGTCCAAGCGCGAAGTACCGACGATTACAGGCATGGAAATTTTAGAGCAAGCCTCTGCAACGATTCAGGGGAATTCTTTACGTGCGATGGTCAGAATGCGCGGCGTTCACAAAGGTGGTGGCGTGAGAAAGTGCAACTCATGCCAATTCTACCAAACCAACACGATGCTCTGTATGAAAATTGGCTTGGAAGTCGAGCACAACGATGTTTGCGATGGTTGGACGGCGAATGTGGCTTATCAAGCGTTTCGCTAAGCGTTTATTGCGATTAGATGCCAAAACCGCTTTCGCTCGCTCAACATAAATTTTATGTGCGCCTGCGCCACGAAAAAAAAGTCCGCGACGCAGAGCGCCTTTTTCTTGCTGAAGGGGTTCGCACGGTTTCTGAATTACTCAATGCTGCGCCACATGCGCTTATCGCCCTTATTCAAACTCAATCCTCTGCTTTTTTAACAGTTCCGAGCAAAAAAGTTTTCACTGCTTCTCAAAAGCAGTTTGCCGCACTCTCCGATACCGAACATTCACAAGGCGTGATTGGCATTTTTGAGCAACCGACTGTTTCGCCTCAAACGCTTTTCAAAACGCTTGAAGCCAAAGCCTCGTCGGTCGTGCTGGTTCTCGACGATGTGCAAGACCCAGGCAATCTTGGCACGATGATTCGCACCGCTGCATGGTTTGATGTTGATGCTGTGATTGCAAGTAGTGGCACGGCAGATTTCTTCAACCCCAAAGTCGTGCGTTCAACGGCAGGCAGTCTTTTTGCGCTTTCGCTTTATCGCAGTGCGTCTTTAAGCAAGGACCTTGCGCATCTGCAGCAACTTGGATTTAGGATTTACGGCACGGCAATGACAGGGGAGGATTTTCTTGCTACGTCTTTTTCGGCAAAAACGGCTCTTGTTATCGGCAACGAAGCCAAGGGCATTTCCGAACATGCTCGACAGTTTTTTCACAAAGAAATTACCATCATCGGAAATCGTAACAAGGTCGAATCGCTCAACGCCGCCGTTTCAGCAGGAATTTTGCTCTCCCGAATTTGCTTGCACAAATAACCCTCGCAATGCTTAATTTTGATGCAAGTTTCTCATATAAACCTTCATTCAAATTCAACTTTAGACTCACATGAAATTGACTTGGAACGACGCCGAAGACATTGGCATCGCACTGCAAGAAAAGTATCCCAACATCGACCCGCTCACCGTCCGTTTTACAGATTTACATCAATATGTGTTGGGATTAGAGGGATTCTGCGATGACCCGAAAGCTTCAAACGAGTCGAAGTTAGAAGCAATTCAAATGGCGTGGTATGAAGAGTGGAAATCGAGTCAATAACATCCATCAAACCCAACTAAGATTCAAGTATGACAGAACGCGAAATTCAAATGAATCTTTTGCGCACCGTTAAATCTTATCAAGACACCAATAACGGCGCACACATGCCGTTTGAACTGCTCTGCTCGCAACTTCAACTTTCAGCGGAAGAAGTGCAAAAACATTTACGCGCACTCAAAAGCAATGACTGCATTCGCTATACACAAGACGATAAAACGTATGTGCCTTTGCTCGTCGAGATTTCGCGCAACGGTATCAATCGCCTAAAAGGTTGAATCTTTACCGACATTTGATTATGCTTTTGCTTCTTGATTGACCGCCGGCATTTTTGATAAAATCTGATTAGCAAAATCAATCGGGCTCTGGGGATTGTTTTTCTCGGCAAGCCCAAAGATTTTTTCGGCGATAATTTCAGAACGAAGCAATCGCCACTTCAATTGCGGCATATACAGCAAGGCTGCTGAAAGTTCAGGTCCACCGCAGATGATGAAGGTGGCGACTTTTTTTCCTGCTAACATTTTCAACAGATTGCTTTGATTGAGCGCGCCTGAAAGGCTTGGCGAAAGTTGCAGGTTGTAAATCGGCGAGCCAAGCAAAACAAGATCGAACTCTTCCAAGAAGCTGTAATCGGCACGCGGCGGCGTCTTGGCTTTCTCAACGTAAAATCCGTTTTTAACCAAGTGCTCACCGATGGCATCAATAATGCGGTCGGTCGAGCCGCCTGTGGAAAGAGCATCGTAAAGAATAATTGCTTTCATTGTCGTGAAGTTTAGTGATTTTCAGTTTGAACAAGTTTATCGCTTTTTTGAACGTTCTCCAATCTCAATGGCTGACACACATTTGAAATCAGAATTGCGTATCTTTACTTTCTAAAACTTACTTTGAAGTTTGCAGTATGACCAATCTCTTGCAATTCCCAATTTTGCTTTCGCTGTCGCTCGGTGAGCGTCTTGCCTTAATGGGCGTGGTGCTTTTTGTGCTTTTAACGAGCGTGGCTTATACCGTTTATGCTGAGCGCAAAATCGCTGCCGCCATTCAAAATCGCATCGGACCGAACCGTGTCGGCTTTGACCTCATTCCGCAACTTGGATTTCTCAAAGGCATGGCTGGACTTGGACAGCCGATTGCTGATGTGCTCAAACTTCTTTTCAAAGAAGATGTTGTGCCGAGTGCCTCAAATGGCTTTTATCACCTGCTTGCGCCGATGATTTCACTTTTCGCTGCGCTTACAACGATTGCCGTTGTGCCTGTGGCGGCTGGGCTTGTGATTGCCGATGTTGATATTGGTGTGCTCTACATTCTCGCAATTACCTCACTGGGCGTTTATGGGCTAACGCTTGCAGGTTGGGCATCGAACTCGAAGTATTCCCTTTTAGGCGGCTTACGCTCGTCAGCGCAGATGATTAGTTATGAAATCGCGATGGGACTTTCTATCGTCAGCGTTGTAGTTCTTGCTGATTCGCTTTCAATGACGAAGATTGTCGAATCGCAAACCGCCAATCCGCTTTATTGGAACTGCTTTCGAAATTTTCTCGGGTTCATCTGCTTCGTCGTCGCGTCTTTTGCCGAGTGCAATCGTGCGCCGTTTGATTTACCTGAAGCCGAACAAGAACTCGTTGGCGGCTACAACACCGAATATGGCTCTATGAAATTCGCGCTCTTTTTCCTTGCCGAATATGCGAACATGATTGTTGCCTCTGCCGTCATTGCCACGCTCTTTCTCGGCGGCTATCAAGTGCCATTTTGGAGCGACGCCCCTTGGTGGTTGCAAGTCGGTGCGTTTGTTACCAAGACGCTCTTTATGATGTTTGTCTTCATTTGGGTGCGATGGACGATTCCACGTTTCAAATACAACCAACTGATGGATTTAGGTTGGAGAAAACTTTTGCCACTTGCACTTTTTAATCTTCTCTTAATCGCAGTTGGCGTTCTAATTTTTGGAGCGTAACTTGCGGATAGAACTTTGCCTCGATCAGAAAAAGCCTTTCACTTAGAAAGGCTTTTTCTGTTTCGTGCCCAATGGTGCGTTTATGCGTTCACAATGCCATTGACGGCACGCATAAATTCGGAGCGGGTTGCGCTGTTGAGCAGGAACGCGCCGCCGAGTTTGCTCGTCACAGTATCGGAATTGACGTCTTCGACGCCGCGCGATTTAACGCAATAATGCTTGGCGTGAATAAGCACCGCAATATCTTCCGTGTCCAAAATGTAGGAGAGCGCATAAAAAATTTGTTCGGTCAGTCGCTCTTGAATTTGCGGACGCTTGGCGAAGTATTCCACAATGCGGTTGATTTTGGAAAGCCCTAAAACTTTCTTTCTGGGAATGTAAGCCACATGTGCGCGCCCGTCAATGATAACGAAGTGGTGCTCACAGTTGCTTTGCACGTTAATGTTTCGCTCAATGACCATTGAGCTATATCCCATTTTGTTTTCAACAGTCGTGCATTTTGGGAAATTGCGCCAATCGAGACCGAAGAAAATTTCGTCGACATACATTTGTGCTACGCGCTTGGGCGTATCGGCAAGACTGTCGTCGGATAAATCTAATCCAAGTGTGCGCATGATTTCGGCGAAGTTGCGCGCAATGATGATGCGTTTTTCGTCATCGCTCAAACCAGTTTCGATTTGAGGCGTCGCAACACCTTTCTCGAGCAAGAACTGCGCGACACGTTTGCCAAGTTCGGGGTCAGTCTTTTGACTTCGGCGAACTGGTTCATCGTCTAAACACAAGTCTGGACTTGAACCATTGACGACAACAACTTCATCATCATGAAAGCCATTGCCGTTTATCTTACTCGCCACGATAGACGACGAAATTTCGCTCGGATTCGAAGACTTTGATTTCATATAAGTCTATTCCTTTCAAGTTAAGTTGTTTGAGTTTTTCGTTGATTACTTCCCAAAACACAACGGCTATCACTTCCGCTGTCGGCACTGTGTCGCGAAACATTTCAACATCAAAGTTGAGGTGCTTGTGATCGACTTTGGAAATGATTTCTTCTTCCAGAATCTTTTTGAGGATTTTCAGGTCGAAGAGATACCCTGTTTCCTTATCCACAATTCCTGTCAAGGTTACTTCTAACTCGTAGTTATGCCCATGTCCGTAAAAATTGTTGCAAATGTCATAGACTTCGCAATTTTTCTCGTCTGAGAATGTCGGATTGAAGAGGCGATGTGCAGCGTTAAAGTGGACTTTGCGCGTTACATAAACCTTACGCGGCTTGGAGAGCACTTTATTGATTTCCCGTTGTTCGCTTGTCGATTGCCAAATTTCTTTGGCGTCAGGTGTGTGTTCTAAAATGTCCATCATAAAGGTTTTACGGGTTAAAGTTTTTAGGAGCATTTTTCGTTCCGAATCCATCATTCTTTTTCAACGACTTGATAAGGAATCGGTTTCTGTGGTGCGATGCCTTTGCACGACGAGAGGTAAAACTTGCAGTCACGGCATCCGAGTTCAATCCAATCAGGCTTGCCTTCGTAGTCGAACCAAGCAGGTACAATTTTGCCGTTTTCTTCTTTTCGGATTCCGAAACAGTTCAGGTAGCAGTCGGGCGTGTAGTTGCCCTTCTGACAACCGCGCTCTTCGTGCCAACGGCACAGAAAGTCTTCGCAGATTCTTACATTTGGGTTCGGGTGCGGAATGGGTTTTCGGTAGCCTCGCATTTCGCGCTTGAGCGTCGTCCATGCGCGTTGGAAAATCACGGTTGAGTTTCGCAAATGCCAGAGCGGGTTATACCAACTAATGCCAAGCGTTTCCGCAACCAATAACCCCATAACGGCTTTACGCGCCGACTGGTGATTTCCTGCAACGCGCAAGAGCCAATTCAGAAACTTTACTCGTATTTTCTTCATTGGGAATTTTGTCTAAACATTATTGATAACTTTTATCCACCGTAGTTCGTTTAACCCAACGCCGATTTAACATTTTCCCAAAAGTTTCACTATGCCACCATTAACCGTTGCACGCATTGCGCTGATTCTTGTTCTCTCGCTTCTTGTGGGACTTTATGTGTATTCGAAACTGCTCAAACTCATCGCAACGCTGAATCTCAAAAATCCTAAACCTGTTCAAGTTCTCTCCGCACTTGTGCTTTGCGCGCTGATGTCAACGCCTGCTCTCACGCTCTTTTTACGTTCAGAAATGGACCTGCGCGAGCACAGCGCAATGTATGCGCTCTTTACGCTCTCGAGCATTTGGTTTATCTGGGTCGTTGGAATGATTATCGTTTTCGTTCCGATAGATGCCTTTCGTGCGGTCAAAGGCTTCCTTCAACGCTTGATTAAAAAGCCTGAACTTGTCGGCGCACCTAACGAAGAGACAAACCTTTCACGGCGCGATTTTTTAAGCAAAACCACTGCCCTTGCCCCGCTTGCTGTTGGCTTTGGATTTCCGAGCGTGATTACTGCTTATAGCCTCATCAACAATCGTTCAGACTATATCGTCAATTCCATGACGCTTCGATTTCCCAATTTGCCAAACGAACTTCGTGGCTTGAAAATCGCGCAGATTAGCGACATTCATTCGGGCTTGTATATGCCGCAACGCAAGATGGAAGAAATTACCGAAGTCGTTAATGCGCAGTCGCCTGATTTAATCGCGCTTACAGGCGATTTCGTCTCAAGTTTCCCCGAAGAAATTGAGCCGTTTGCAAAAGGCTTTCAAGGCTTGAAATCAACCTTCGGCACGTTTTCGTGCGCAGGCAACCACGACGAATGGGCAGGGATTCGTGCGATTGAATCGGCATTGAACGAGAAGAAATTGAACCTTCTGCGTAATCGCACCGAAACGCTCGCGATTGGCAATGCAAAACTCAACGTGATTGGAATGGACTTCACGCGCGAAAAAAAACACTACCTTGAACGCGCACTTACCAACGCCGATAAAGACGGCTTCAATCTGCTTTTGTGCCATCACCCCGATTTCTTCACACACGCCAAAACTTTCGGAATTGACTTGATGCTCGCAGGACACACGCACGGCGGACAAATCGCACTCGATTTCGCAGGATTTGAATTTTATCCGATTGACCTTTTCTACAAATATCCGCGCGGGCTGTATGAAGAAGGAAATCATCAATCGCAGAAACTTTACGTCAATCTTGGCATTGGCATTACAGCGACACCGCTTCGCACGGTTCAAGCCGAAATTGCTTTGATTACGCTTGAAAGGGCTTGACTTTCAGTAACCAATCTCTGTGAAAAGGAAATCGGAACTTTTATACGATGAAGAAAGCAATGAAAAGTTCATGCTCTCAGGGTATTGCCGAGAAAAGCCCATAGCCGATGAAAAAATTCGACAAGGAAAATTCGTGAGGTAGGAAGATTTGAAATCTGAACTTGCAGAGCGGAAACGCACAAATCGGCGCGGGAGGGCATGAAAGCAATCTATGAGATATCGTTACAAACACTGCACGCAAAGATATTATCGCTTCCAACCAAAATTCTAATCCGCGTTTCCAATAAGTTTATCATCGTTTTTTTAATTATGACGACTGCTCTTTGCGTGGCACACGTTGCACATCGGATAGGGGAAGATTCAGTTCCGCACTGATTTGCTCATCGCTCAAGCCTAATCGGCGCAAGAGCGGAACAGTTGCAAGTTTTGCTTTTACTTCGCCTTCTTCGTAGGCTTCTTTGTAGAATGCCGTCTCTTTTAATAGTTCTTCCTGAATCTTCAACATCTGTCGTATCTCCTCGCGTTTTAAGGTTCTAAACTTGTAGGTTAGGATTTGTTCAATCAAATTCAGTTCTGTTAAACTTGCCCGCGCCACCATTCGTTCAGCCATTTTAGCGACTGTTTGCTCAGGCTCTACCAAGAGTTTGAACAGACCAACAGAGAGCGAATCCAATTTTTCAAGTTCGTCTAAATATAGTCGTTGAATCCGATTCAGTTCAAGCAAGTCTTGATAGTTCGTCAAATTTTTCTGCTCGATGCTTCTTGAAGAATACATTACAATTGCACGCCAGTTGCTAGCAGGATACTGTTTAAGGTAGAGAAAAATTTCCGCGAAGAACCGAGCATAGAATTTTTCATCGGGTTGAAATTGAACTTCAACGAAATAGGTGATGTCGTCGTCGGACTTTGGAATAAATACGCCGTCGAGGCGAAACGCAGTTTCTTTAAGTTCGACGGACTTGAACTCGTAGCGCAAAGCATCGTCAGGGTTTCTCCCGATGAGCTCGAAAAAGCCTTGCGGCGCAAGTTGAAGAAGTATGTAGGCGAGTTTATCGGTTTTCACTTTTTACCTCACGACTATCATTTTCTTCGTTGCCGACGCACGCCCGATTTGAAGCCGATAAAAATACACGCCACTTGCTAACTGGCTTGCGTTGAAGTCCACACGGTAGGCTTCTGGCTCTTGAAAGCCGCTCA
>CALKXI010000077.1 GCA_938003965.1 uncultured Chlorobiales bacterium | reverse complement strand
ACGGTGTAAATATCGGCAAGATACATCGTGAGCGGGTCATGCATTTTTTCGCCGAACTTGAACGGCGGCACAGGCGAAGTGGGCGAAACAATTACATCGACTTGCTCAAAGGCGTTAAGATAATCGTTGCGAATGAGGCGGCGAACTTTTTGTGCTTTGCGATAATAGGCGTCGTAATAGCCGGCGGAAAGCACATATGTGCCCAGCATAATGCGGCGTTTGACTTCTTTGCCGAAGCCTTCGGAGCGCGATTTGACATACATATCAGTGAGGTCGGTAATTTCTTTTGCGCGATAGCCGTAGCGTGCGCCGTCGTAGCGAGCAAGGTTTGACGAGGCTTCAGCGGTGGCGAGAATGTAGTAAGTTGCCAGCGCGTATTCAGAGTGCGGAAGAGAAACATCAACCAGCGTTGCGCCTTGTGCTTTGAGTTTTTCAAGCACGGTTTGAATCATGGCGTTGATTTCCGGGTCGAGCGCGTCGGTGAAAAATTCTTTCGGGACGCCGATGCGGAGTTGTTTCGGGTCGAGCGAAGCGCGCGCGTAATCGTCGACAGGTTTGTTTGAAGAGGTAGAATCCATGGCGTCTTCGCCTGCCATTACTTCAAGCACGAGTGCGGCATCTTCGGCAGTTTTGGCAAGCACGCCAATTTGGTCGAACGATGAGCCGAAAGCCACCAAGCCGTAGCGCGAAATGCGTCCGTAAGTAGGTTTCAAGCCGACAACATTGCAGAACGAAGCCGGTTGCCTTACCGAGCCGCCTGTGTCCGAGCCAAGCGCGACAAGGGCTAAATCGCCACCGACTGCCGCCGCCGAGCCGCCTGAACTGCCACCTGGCACACACGATTCATTGATTGGATTTTTCACCGCACCAAACGCCGAGTTTTCATTCGAGCTGCCCATCGCAAATTCATCGAGGTTGGTTTTGCCGAGAATGACCACATCTTCGGCAAGAAGTCGTTCAACGGCGGTTGCGGTGTAAATGCTGGTGAAGTTCTCTAAAATTTTTGAGGCACACGTCAGTCTTTCGCCCTTGATGGCGATGTTATCCTTAACGGCAATCGGCATGCCAAAGAGTTTTCCGATAGGCTTTCCTGATGCCAGTTTCTCGTCCAACGCCTTTGCGTGCGTCAATGCCGATTCTTTGAAGACAGCGAGGTAAGCGTTCAGATGCGCTTTTGCCTCAATGCGCGAAAGGTAGGCAGAGACAACCGATTCAACGGAGATGGATTTTGAGAGAAGTGCGTCGCGTAAATCGCGATAAGATGAAAAAACAAAATTGCTCACAAGACGTGCGGTTTAAGTTGCGACTTGAAATATACAAATTGTAATCAGGAATGAGCAACGATACAGTGATGATGAGCAAAGCGAATCCAATGAGCAATCAGTAACGAAGTGCTCATGCTGAGCAAAGCGAAGACTCCTGAGTACTCCATTCAATCCATATCATCAGTGTTCCCTCTTAAACCCTTCAAGACGAGAGAAAAGCCTCAAGGTTGACGAAAACCAGACTCGATATTCAGGCTTTTCTTTAACTCAACCTTAACGCACCTTTAACATTTGCATAACACGCTGCTCCTATCTTGGCGCCCGTTCGAAATCAAAAGAGTTATCAACAAACCTATTTGATATGAAACGCGCATTACGCAGACGGTCATTGAAGTTCTTTACTACGATTCTATTCCTCTCCATCGCAAACTTTTCTCTCTCGGCGCAAGATAACGCGAGGCTGGTTGGAAAAGTAACGGATAAAGCCACCGGCGAAGAACTCATTGGTGCAAGTGTAGTAATTGTGGGCACATCATTGGGCACAAAGACAAACATCGACGGCGAGTTCAGCTTGAATGTCAAGGTTGGGAAAGTTGATTTGCGCGTCTCATATGTGGGCTATCAAACGCGCACGGTGAAAGGAATTGAAGTCAAGGCTGGACAGGTTAATCGTGTCGATATTCAGTTGAAAGCTGAAGCGGCGCAAGCAGAAGAAATTGTTGTTCAAGCCGAAATCAGCAATGCGACCGAAAGCGCGCTGCTCACCCAGCAACGCAAGTCGTTGGTTATTCAAGATGCGATTAGTGCCGAAACCATCAAAAAAACGCCCGATAGCGACGCAGGTGAAACGGTCAAGCGTGTTACAGGCGTCTCGCTTGTCGGCGGAAAGTATGTGTTCGTCAGAGGTCTTGGTGAGCGGTATAGCAACGCACGTCTGAACGGCGTAACCATTCCGAGCCCTGAACCTGAAAAGAAAATTGTGCCCTTCGACCTGATTCCCGCCAATATGATTGAAAATATTATCACGATTAAGACCTTCATGCCCGACCAGCCCGGCTCCTTTGGCGGCGGATTGGTCGACATTAAAACCAAAGAATTTCCTGACCAATTTGTGTTGAGCTTTACAGCAGGAACAGGGTTCAATACGCAAACGCACTTCAAAAAAAATATCCCGAACTACCCTGGCGGCAAATTAGATTTTCTTGGCATCGACGACGGAACGCGCAATTTGCCAAGCGGTCTGCCGAACTTACGGCTGAGGAGTGCAACATTAGACGACGAAGTAACTGTTGCCCGGTTGCTCGGAAATAATTTTCAGCCCACTCGAGGCTCATATTTTCCGAACACGAGTTTCAGCCTTGCCGCCGCCGACCAGATTAGACTTGGCTCAATTCCGATTGGGTATATCGCAAGTTTAGGATACGGGAGCGACGCCGTCTTCAAAACAACGAAGTTTTTCTTCCCAAGTTTAGAGACGATTCAACAGGGGGGTGAAGCACTTTACAACTATCCAGATGCGAAAATTGCAACCTACAATGTGAGTTGGGGCGCACTGCTCAACTTCACAACCCGCTTAAATGACAACAATAAACTCTCATTGAAAACCACCTACAATCGCACGATGGAAGACGAAACCTTCGAGGCGATTGGAATTAAGAACCTCGCCAACGCAGGCAGAGTTAAGGCGACACGTCTGCGCTTCATTGAGCGAGAGTTGCTCTCCTCCCAACTTTCAGGAAATCACTATCTGAATTGGCTTGCAAAATCTGAGTTGAACTGGGTTGCGGCTTATTCAACCGCCAAAAGAAATGAGCCTGATAACCGAGAAACAGCATTTATCGAAGAGCCTGAGCCAGTGCCCGGTGGCGAAGGATATGGATTCTCAATTGATAATAGTGCGGGTAGAAACCTTCGCTTCTTTGCAAACTTGAACGACCGTGTTATCGAAGGCAAAGCCGACCTGTCCGTACCGTTTAACTTTTTCAACGGAATGAAATCCAAAGCGAAATTTGGCGGACTGTATAACCTCAAAAATCGAAAGTTCTCAGCACGCCGATTTGCCTACCAAGCAGGAAGGGACTTCCAAAGAGTAAGAGACCGTTCTCCAAATACCGTGCTTTCCGAAGCGTTCGTTCGTGAAGGCTTAACGCGAATCCAAGAAGCGACGAACAATCAAGATACTTACAAGGCGGACGAAACTGTGGCGGCAGGATATGCAATGGCTGAACTCCCATTGACCCAAAAACTGCGCCTCGTAGGTGGCTTGCGCCTTGAAAAAAACAAAGTTTAGTGTTGAATCACGCAATCAAACTGGAGAAAAACTTCTGCAAAAGTTTGATGCGCTAAATGTGCTTCCATCAGCCAACTTTATCTTGTCGCCAAACGAAGAAGTTAATTTCAGGCTCTCGTTTAGCCAAACCATTGCAAACCCCGAACTCCGCGAATTAGCACCATTCCGCTTTGATGACTACCGAACCAGCACGATTGGCAATCCATTCTTGGTGCAAACCACACTGCAAAATTATGACTTCCGTTTCGAGTGGTTTCCAAGATTAGGTGAGTTGATTGCGTTTAGCTTCTTCTACAAAACGCTC
>CALKXI010000076.1 GCA_938003965.1 uncultured Chlorobiales bacterium | reverse complement strand
CAGGCGATGAACTTGCCGCCGTTACGGTGAAGTTATTTTCAAGCGTTACGGTGCGCGTTGTAGGTCGCGTGAGCGTTGCGATACGATTAGCTTGTGAAATCGCGGGCAGTGTGCCTTGTGAAGTAAATCCAACGGTCTGGTCGCCGTCGCGCGAAAAAATATAGGTTGCGTTGCTATCGTAAGTTACCGTGCCATTAACGCGAATCGTGCCGTTAAATGATGAAGAGTTATCGCCATTCACGCCGCGCTGGTTGGCGGTGATGAGCGTTGCGCCGCTGTCGAGCGCAAAGTCTGCATTTAACGGTGAGGTGCTCCACTGACCTAAAAAATTTGTTTCGCTGAATTCAATCGTGCCGTTGACGGTAACAGTGCCCGTATTGCCCGAGCGCAAGTTTGTACCGGTTACTTTGAGCGTATCGCCTGCATTGACCGTTAGGTTGAAAACATCGACAGGGCTTGAACCTGAAAGCGTAATTGTGCTGTCGATAACGAAGTTCAAATCGTTTGCAAATGCAGGCGAAGCGTTAATAAAGCCATTGTTGATGATGTTGCCTTGTGCACCTGTCATCGTAATGGTTTGAACGGCTCGTGGACGCAATGTTGCGTTAGCGTCGACTCGCAAGTCGCGCGTTATGGTTAGACCTGAAAGCGAGTTAGAAATGCCAATCTCCACGCCTGTTGGCGAACTAATGCGCAAATCCCGATATGTTGTAATGCCGAAGATGTCAAAGTTAAAGGTGTGGCTATATTGACCGTCGAAGTAGCGGTCGGTGCTCGGAGTTGTGCCGTCGTCGAGGTTTGGCAAGCCAATTTGAATGGGCATCAAGCCGTTGGTTTGAGGATTGCCGTGTGGAAAGGCGTCGTAGAGGTTATCACTACTGTTCGAGAGCCAAACAAAAATACCGAGCGAATCAAATGAGCCGATTGCACTTCTTGCAATGCGTACTTCTAAAAGCGATGTGTTTGAGCCTGAAACGCTCCACATGTCGCTGGTTGCGGAATTGCCGATGTCGCCAGTGTAGGTCCAGCCATTTGAGCCATCGGCAGTAGCGCGGTCGTTTGTCCAAGTTCCTGAGCCTGTGCCTCTGGCGCGAAAGATGATGTCAGGGCGATAGTTTTCAGGAAATGACGCGCCGCTGAAGTTTATCGTTGTGCCGTTGGCGTTTCCGCCCAAGCTGGGATTGCGGTCGAATCCGAAGTGAATGCGGTCTCCTGCTGATGCAGAAAATCCATCGTTGATAAGAAAGTAGATGTAGGTCGCGTCCCACATGAGGTCGAGCGTGCGTGTTGTTGACGCTGTGCTTCGCAGTGCAACTTGCGATGTGGCTTGCCAATCGTGCGGCTGACCGTCAATGCGAAGGGTGTTGTAAGCAGAAGATCGATTAAAGCGAATTTTGTAGGTCTGTGCCTGCGAACTTGGCGCAGTCGTCGACCATGATGATTGTCCCGGATAGGCATAGCCATCGCGCGCTCCGCCCGTGTTTGTTTGAGCACGAATGTAAAACATAATGTCGGTGTTCGGTGAAACGCCTGTCAGCGTGAAGGTCGCACGGTCGTTGTTGCTCGAGGAAACGGCACTGATTGTGCCTGTTACTTGCGTCCAACTCGCGTCGTTTGCCGTTCCAAAGATGGGCGAGTTGACTTTGTAGTAAAGCGTTGCACTTGTCAAATCAACGCCTGATGTAAACCCTGATTGCCAGAAGTCGATATACACATTAATGCTCGTGGCGTAAATGCCAAAGGGGCGAATCTCGTCGAGTGCCGTTGTGATTGTGCCGTAGTATTGATAATTGATGCCGTCGCCCGTTCCCGTAATGCCGCTGAATTGAGCAAATGAAACGTGATGAGATAGCCATAGCATGCAGCAGGAAAGCGTTAGGGCACGAAGCAATTTTGCCATAGGTTTTTTCGTTGTATGATGAACAACTTTCAGAAAATATGGACTTTGTTTTACATGCGCAACCGCAACCAAAAGCCTTGTGTCTTCTGCGCGACTTCATCGGGCGTTTGTGCCGACGCAATCGCGTTCAAATACGCCGAGCCGATAACCGCACCATCAGCGCGCTCCAAAATCCACGCCACTTGCTCGCGCTCTTTAATGCCAAACCCCACCACAAATTTTTTCGAGACATTCGCGCGCACGCGCTCGAGGTAGGCTTCAAGTTCGCTGTAAGTATTCTTGTTGGAAAGTTTCGCCGTGCCTGTGGTTGCATTTACGGCAAGGCAGTATGAAAAATCGGTTGAGCGTTTATCAATCTCTGCAATGCGCTCGGGCGATGAAACAGGCGAAATGAGAAAGGTCATGGAGAGATGGCGTGCTATGGCTTCATGTCGGAACGCATCGGCTTCTTCGGGCGGCAAGTCGGGAATGATGAAGCCATCGACGCCTGCGGCTTTGGCATCGTCTAAAAACGCCTTCATCCCATATCTCAAAATCGGATTGATATAGCCCATCAAGATGAGCGCGGTGTTCAATCCCTTAGCGCGTGCTTCTTGAACGAGCGCGAGGACTTTCTTCAGCGTTGCGCCGTTTTTAATTGCAACTTGCGCCGCTTCTTGAATCGTTCTGCCGTCGGCAAGTGGGTCGCTGTGCGGCATGCCAAGTTCAATCACATTCACGCCTGATTGTTCCAACGCAAAGAGTGCAGGAAGCGTCGCACCTGCAACGGGAAATTCGGGCATTAAATACGCGACCAACAGTTTGTTCTCTGATTGGCATAGTCGCGAAATGCGATTTTCCACTTGAACTTCTGAAATCATGTTTGAATGACAGGTTTAACGGTTTGATAGAATTTTTTGGCTTCGTTTAGCACCCTTTGTTCATCGGAAAGAATAGCAGGTGAAAAGCGTCGCATCAATTTGATGAAGGGCTGGTCGCGACGGAGAAGGTCGGCTTTGTTTTCTTTTGTGAGCAAGAGGGCGGCATGCTCGCGCCAATCCCACACGTCGTTAATGCCAAAATAGAGCATTGAATTACAGAGCGAATCGTAATGCCGTTCAAAGTTTGTGCGATAGTGCTCGAGATGTTCGCCAGCCACAATCATTGAGAAGATAAGCGAATGTCCATACCAAAAGAGCGTGCGAAAAGTAAAAATGCTTTCTTTGCTGAACTGCTTTGGGAAATCGAGCATCACGTAGGGGTAGCCTTCGTAGTTCTCGCCTTTGGCAATTTGTCCTTTGAGAAAGTCGGTTGTGCGTGGCGCGAGCAACTCTTGCGGACGAATTTCCTCGAGCAAGGCTTTGCGAATTTGCTCCATCACATATTTGAGTTTTTCTGTGGCGCGCGTTTTTTGTTCAAAGAAGTAAGGATTGGAAAGCAGGGCGATTTCATCTGCAAAAAATATCGGCATGGGCGGTATAGATAGATGGCTCAAAGTTTTTGAGGTTTCGGTGAATTTATCACATCGCAGGCTTTGTTGTATCTTTTCACAAATTTGCTACAACCATGCTCACCATTAACGAAATTTTTTACTCTATTCAAGGCGAATCGTCGCGTATGGGCTTGCCGTGTGTGTTCGTGCGCCTGACCGAGTGCAATTTGCGCTGCACCTATTGCGACACTGAATACGCTTTCTACGAAGGCAAAGAGCGCACGATTGAAAGCATCATCGACGAAGTGCGCACCTACAACTGCAACTTGGTGGAAATCACGGGCGGCGAGCCGTTGCTTCAAGAACCTGTGTATGAACTCATGACGCGCTTGTGCGATTTAGGCTACGAGGTGATGCTTGAAACTTCGGGCAACATCTTGACCGATAGAGTCGACGCGCGCGTGCGCAAAATCATCGACATGAAAACGCCTTCGTCGGGCATGCTCAAACACAACGACTATCGCAACCTTGAACTGCTCACAGCCAACGACGAAGTCAAATTCGTTATCGGCTCTCGCTTAGATTACGATTGGGCAAAAACGGTTATCGCGGAATATGATTTAACCAAGAAATGCACCGTGCTCATGTCGGTCGTCTTCGGCGAACTTACGCCACAAGACCTTGCTGAATGGATTTTATCTGACCGTCTTCGTGTGCGGTTTCAGTTGCAACTGCACAAATACATCTGGACACCCGAAACACGCGGCGTATGAAACCCTTGCTTTTGCTCATGCTTTTTCTCGTAACGATTGCCACAACACCTGCTCAAACCAAGCGTCAACTCGTTCAGCATCAATTGGTCGATGTTCAGAAAATTCACCCGCGCATTGTGATTGACCTTCGATACGCAACGACCAACAACTTCATGAAGAAAGCCGTTTATCCTTCAGCACGATGCTTGCTTCAAAAGCCTGTCGCTGAACGCTTAGCGCGTGTTCAAGCGCGATTGGAAAAAGATGGATTAGGCTTGAAAATCTTCGATGCCTATCGACCGCTTTCTGCACAGTGGGAACTTTGGAACATTGTGCCGAATCCAACTTTCGTTGCTGACCCGCGTAAAGGCTCGAAGCACAATCGTGGCGCGGCAGTTGACGTTACGCTTGTCGACTCGCTTGGCAACGAACTTGAAATGCCTACACAATACGACGAATTTGTTAGAGCCGCACGAAGCACTTACGACAAACTTCCGAAGCACATCTTAGCCAATCGCGCCACACTGCACAACGCCATGAAAGCCGAAGGCTTCATTCCAAACCCCAGCGAGTGGTGGCACTTTGATGATAAAGACTGGAAGAAGTTTCCCATTCTCGATGTGGCGTTTGACGCCGTGCCAGAGTAGTGTAACTGTGTTTCGCTGAGCGGAAAGAGGAATTTTTTGTGGATTCTTCACTTCGTTCAGAATGACTACTGCGATTATTTCAACTTGTCATTCCGAGCACAGCGAGGAATCCATTCTTTTGGATTCTTCACTTCGTTCAGAATAACTGTGTTAGTTCGCTTCAACTTCATCAACCCATCTTTTATGTTGCGATTGATTCCGCTTACGGTCTTTGCTCTCTTGCTCAACGCTTCGCCGATACGCTCGCAAACAGTTTCAGGCAAAATTACGGACGCTAAAACCAGTGAGGCACTCATCGGCGCGACCGTTCAACTCAAACAAGGTGAAACCATCATCAAAGGCGCGAGAACAAATGTTGACGGCGTGTTCCGCGTCAGCATTCCTGCGGGGCGATACACGCTCGAGGTTCGATTTGTCGGCTACGACACGTATCGCGAAGAAATTTCCGTTGCACTTCCGATTGAAAAAAACATTCGCTTAAAACAAGGCGAAGTAACTGCGTCAGAAATTGTGGTGAGTGCGAATGAAGATTTAGCCACAACGATTGTGCGTCGTGCGATTCGCTACAAGCGCACCCAGCGGCGCACGCTTCAAACCTATCAAGTCGAAGCCTATCGCAAACAACTCTTGAAGTCAGACACAACCATCGTTGCGATTGCCGAAGTGTTTGCTAACGGTTATTGGCGCAGGGGCGATACGCTTCGCGAGGTCATTATTCAAGAGCGCATCACGGAAAATGTGAAGTCGGATTTGCGTGGCTCAGGCAATGCGGTTTCGGCAGGGTTGCGATTCTTGCTCGATTTCTCCGAAGAGCGCATTCGCATTTCGGGCAACAAAGTTGTTAGCCCCATCGCTGACGACGCGCTCGACTACTACAAGTATGAACTCGTCGATATCAAAAAAGCGGACGATGTAGAGTTTTACACCTTACGCCTCTTGCCGCAATCGAAGTTTGTGCCGCTCTTCAAAGGCGAGATTCGAATTGCAAGCAACACTTACGCGCTGATTGGCGTCGATGTTGAGCCGACGGCGGGCTTTCGCTTGCCATATATCAACGATGCGGTTTTTCGTTACAAGCAAGCGCAAGAGTATTTCACCGATTCGCTTGGGCGCGGCTATTGGCTTCCTGCGAATCAAATCATTGAAGGGGGATTGACAGTTTCTATTGGCGGTGGACTGCTCGAACTTCCGCGAATTTCGTTCATCACCACAAGCGCGATTCGCGACTACAAAATCAACATAGGCGTGCCTGATTCGCTCTTCGAGCAAAAACTCGTTCAGAAAACGCCGACCGCCGAACAGTTCGATTCACTCTTTTGGCAACAACGCGATTTCGTTGCACTCACTGCCGAAGAAACACGCGCTTACCAAACGCTCGATAGCACGAAATCCATTCAAGACCAATTCAAACCCAAAGGCGCAATGTCGGGCTTGGTCAGCACCAGCGGCGGCAGTGGGTTTAGTTGGTTCAATGTGCCAATGCTTCGCTTCAATCGCGTTGAAGGTTGGTTTCTCGGCGCGCAACTCGAGCTCGACTCGCTCACAAAGCGCACCGAAGTGCGCGGCAGTCTCGGCTATGGCTTCGAGCGCGAAGAAGTCTTGTGGACAGCAGGCGCAACACAGTGGCTCGATGAAAAACGCATCGTCGGCTTTTCGATTGACCTCTACAAAACCACATCGTTCACGCCTGAATGGCTTACGCCATGGGACATTTCAAACGCCTATTCTTCGCTCGTCTACAAAGAAGATTACCACAACTATTTTCAAGCACAAGGTTGGAAATTCGCCTTTGTGCATCAGCCAAAATCAAACTTGTTTATTTCGCTTGGCTATCGCAGCCAAACGGAACGCACGATGATGAACACTACGAATTACAGTTGGTTTAGTCGCAATGCGCGCTTTCGCTTGAATCCTGCGATTCGTGACGGCAACACGCGAAGCCTTGTGTTATCAACGGAATACGGCATACGCTTTCCGCTTGTCGGAGTGCTTTCGCCGATTTGGGTGAAAGGTGAAATCGAGCATTCGTCGTCGCCACTTGGCAGCGATTTTGAGTTCACGCGCATTTGGGCGGTGAGTGCGTTCAAGAAGAATACGTTTTTTGGCGACCGATTGCTTGCGCCGCACTTGCTTCTCTATGCCGAAGCGGGCGCGCTTTTAGGGGCAGATAAAGTGCCGCAACGCTTTTTCAGCACGGAGTCGCCGGTTGCGTATTTCGCCGAACAAGGCGCGTTTTTAGGATTGAACCGAAAAGAATTTATCGGCGAATACATCGTAACGCTCAATGCGGAACACAATTTTCAATCCGTTCCGTTTGAAGCGATTGGCTTTAATTGGGCGGCGGAGCACACCTTGCAACTCTTCGTTAAAGGCGGTGCGGCGCGTGTTTGGCAAAATGGAATCCCGCAACAGTATTACGAAACAGGGTTTGGGCTTGGCGGCGTGTTAGGCTTGTTTCGCGGCGCGCTCGTTTGGGGCTTTCGTGAAAATCAGCCTGCCGATTTGCGCTTTATTTTTGGCGCAGGGTTGCTCTTTTAAGCGTGTCGTTTCTTGCACCGCTCACACATTGAAGCGGAAGAGCATCACATCGCCGTCCTGAACGACATACTCTTTGCCTTCGATGGCGAGTTTGCCTGCTTCTTTCACCTTTTGTTCCGAACCGAACTTGACCAAATCTTCATACTTCATCACTTCGGCGCGAATGAATCCTTTTTCAAAGTCGGAGTGAATTGCGCCAGCGGCTTCGGGGGCTTTTGCACCTTTGCGAATGGTCCATGCATGCACTTCTTTTTCGCCTGCGGTGAAGTAGGTTTGCAGTCCGAGCAAGTCGTAAGCGGCGCGAATGATTTTATCCAAGCCCGACATTTCCAATCCCAGCGAGGCTAAAAATTCAGGCTTTTCTTCTTCGGAGAGAAGCGCGATTTCCGATTCAATTTTCGCACACACGACAATCACTTTCGCGCCTTCTTTGGCGGCAATTTCTTCGACCTGCTTTGTATAGGCGTTGCCTGTGAGCATATCAGATTCATTGACATTGGCGGCGTAGAGCACGGGCTTTGAGGTGAGCAAGAAGAGCGATTTGAGCAAGGCTTTTTCGTCGTCGGTGTCGGCGGCAAGTCGGGCGGGTTTGCCGTCGCTCAAAAGCGCGTGCACTTTGCGCATCAAGTTGACTTGCGGTTCAAGTTTGGCATCTTTCTTTGCGTCTTTTTCGAGTTTTGGCAATCGCTTCTCGATGGATTCCAAATCGGCGAGCATCAGTTCGGTTTCAATGGTTTCAATATCGCGTTGCGGATTAACGGAGCCATCGACATGGACGATGTTCGAATCGTCAAAACAGCGAACCACGTGAATCAGCGCGTCGACTTCGCGAATGTGCGAGAGAAATTTGTTGCCGAGTCCTTCGCCTTTGGAGGCACCGCGCACCAAGCCTGCAATGTCGACGATTTCCAGCACAGCAGGCACAATTGTTTTCGTCTTGACAATTTTTGCTAATTCTTTCAAGCGTGGGTCGGGCACGGGGACATTTCCGACATTCGGCTCAATGGTGCAAAAGGGATAATTCTGTGCGTCGACTTGTTGGGCGGTGATGGCGTTGAAAAGTGTCGACTTCCCCACATTCGGAAGTCCTAAGATTCCGGCTCGAAGCGGCATAATCTGTGATTAAATGAATTAAAAACAGGTGTGAAGATACAAAAAGCCTCGATGTCGTCGAGGCTTTTGAAATCGTGAATGCGTTTGGATTACTTGCGAATATCGAGGTCGGCAATGACTTGACGATAGCGAAGCACGTCCGTTTTGATCAGGTAGTTGAGCAGACGCTTGCGCTTGCCGACGAGTTTGAGCAAGCCGTAGCGCGTGTGATTGTCTTTCTTGTGCGTTTTCAAGTGTTCAGTCAAGTGGTTAATGCGTGCGGTCAAAAGTGCGATTTGCACTTCGGGTCTTCCAGTATCGGCTTCGTTTGAGCCGAATTTTTTGATGAGTTCCAACTTTTGTTCTTTCGTTACAGGCATTTGCAGTTGAAATTATGTTTGAAAAGTTGTTGAAAATGGATTGCGTTACTTGTGTTTTATGCAACGGTGTTTGTGACATTGAACTCCGACAAAATGCGTTGCACCGCGTGTTTATCGCGTTCTAATTGCGCTTTGAGCGCGTCTAAACTTGAAAATTTTTGTTCGTCTCTCAATCGTGCGAGAAATCGAACTGTGAGCAATTTGCCGTATAAATCGCCATTGAAATCGAGCAAATGCACTTCGAGCGAAACACCTGATTGGGCTTGAATCGTTGGGCGCGTGCCAATGTTCATCATGGCGCGGTATGTTTTTTCGCCGATGCTCACTTCCACCGCATAGACGCCGTGTTTTGGAATCAATTTCGCGTTAGGCGGCAGAAGGTTTGCGGTCGGAAATCCAATCGTGCGTCCGCGTTTATCGCCTTCAACCACGACTGCCGAGAGTTGATATGGTGCGCCGAGCAGTCTATTAGCGTTTTCAATCTCTCCCGATTCCAAAAAGCGGCGAATCGCCGTGCTTGAAAGATGATGCTTGTCGACTTTCTGTTCGGGGATTTGCTTAACGATGAAGTGATGCCGCTCTGCAAGCATTGCAAGCGTTTCAAATGAGCCGCCGCGATTTCTGCCGAACATGTGGTCGTAGCCAATGACAATTTCCGCCAATCCAATTTGCTTTACCAGCACGTTCTCGACAAATGCTTCGGCAGGCATTTCTGAAAACGCTTTCGTGAAATGAATGACAACGACGCAGTCGACGCCGAGCGATTCCAGAATGTTCAACTTTTCGTCGAGCGTCGAGAGCAGAAAAATCGGAGCGCCGTTGGTTTTACCGAGCACAAGGCGCGGATGCGGTTCAAAGGTAATCACTACGCTGCGCAAGCCGCGTGCTTTGGCGTCAGAGACAAGCGTTGAAATAATCGCGCGATGCCCCAGATGCACGCCGTCGTAAGTGCCAATCGTAACCGCAGAGGCTTTCTGTTCGAACGGCTTTGGATTATCGGTATCAAATTGTGAAAGAACACCGTCGCGAAAATGGTATCGCTCTGTCATATCTCAAACTTCCGAGTTCTGATAAGTTCTACACATGCCTCTATGCTCAATGCGTCTTCGATTTTGTAACTGCCGACGCGCGTTCTTCGCAACGAACGAAGATAGCCGCCGACACCTAACTTTGCGCCGAAGTCGTGCGCAATCGTGCGAATATACGCGCCTTTTGAAACTACAATCCGAAATGCGACAATTGGCAGTTGGATGTGCGTTAAGTCGAATTCAAAAATTTCTATCGGCTTTGGCGTGCGCGCAACTTCCTTGCCACGCCGTGCGAGTTCATAAAGCCGTTTGCCTTGGTGCCATGTTGCTGAATACATCGGCGGCGATTGCATGTGTTTGCCGAGAAACGACTTGGCTGTTTGTTCCAATGTTTCTCTGCTCAAATGCGATGCGTCGCATGCGTTCTCTTCTTCGGTTTCGGTGTCGTAGCTTTTCGTGGTTGCGCCTAATTTAATTTCGCCTGTGTATTCTTTCTCGAGCGCCTCGAGCGAAGAAATTTCTTTCGTCTTTTTGCCTACTGCAACGAGCAGAAGTCCTGTGGCTTTCGGGTCTAAGGTGCCAGCATGTCCGACCTTGCACTTTTTTCCAAGCTGCTTTGAATAAGCATTGCGCACTTTGGCGACGACATCAAACGAAGTCCAATCCAACGGTTTATCAATCAGCCAGAGGTCGTTGAGTTCAAGCATCAATGCATTGGGCTGTCTGTGCTTTTCGGCTGCGCATTAGCAATTTTCAAGAGTTCTTCAATGCGAGCGGCTTTTTCTGCAACGTCGTCAAGATAAAATTCGAGTTCAGGAATTTGCCGAAATTGATTGCGGATTCTGCTTGCCAACGCTTTGCGAAAGAACTTGGATTCTTTTTTGATATGTCCCAGCATAGATTGAGCAAGTTCTTTTGCGCCTAAAACGGAAAGGTAAATGCGCGCAATGCTAAGGTCAGGTGTGATTTTAACTGCGACAATGGTTGTCAATGTGCCATTGCGTGGTAGTTCCTTTTGAAAGATGTGCCCTAATTCGCGCTGTATGAGTTCAGCAACGCGCTCGGTTCGTATAGACATACTGTATGCTTGTTTAGCGATTTCTGGTTAGCGTTAGTTCTGCTCGGTGAGCAGTTTGCGTTTGGTCTCGACCATCTCGAAGGCTTCGATTAAGTCGCCGACCTTAATATCGTCGTAGCCTTGCAGGCTTAACCCGCACTCGTATCCCGCGTCGACCTCTTTAACATCGTCTTTGAAGCGTTTGAGTGATGCGAGACTGCCTTCAAAAACTTGAATGCCGTCGCGGAGCAAGCGCACTTTTGAATCACGGCGAAGTTTGCCTTCGAGGACCTTACAACCGGCGATGTTTCCGACTTTTGAAATGCGAAAGACTTCACGGATTTCAACCGTTGCAGTTATTTCTTCGACGAATTCGGGCGAAAGCATGCCTTCGAGCGCGTCTTTGATTTCTTCGAGCGCATGGTAGATAACGGTGTAGAATCGAATGTCGATTTGTTCGCGTTCAGCCAGTTTCTTGGCGTGGAGATTTGGACGTACGCGGAAACCGATGATGATAGCGTCGGAGGCGGCGGCAAGGAGTACATCGCTCTCTGTAATTTGCCCAACCCCACGGTGGATAATGTCAACCTTAACTTCATCAGTTTGGATTTTCATTAAACCATCTGAAAGAGCCTCAACAGAACCGACGACATCAGCCTTGATAATGAGACGCAATGCTTTGATGCTTCCTTCTTGTGCTTGCTTGGCAATATCGTTGAGTCGCGCACGACTGCGGTGTCTGAATTCTTGCTCGCGGCGAATGAGTTGTCGGCGTTGTGCAATTTCACGCGCTTCACGGTCGCTGGGAGTAACAGCGAAAATGTCGCCTGCTTCAGGTTGCATTTCAAATCCGAGAACTCGAACTGGTTGAGAGGGATGTGCCATCTCCAATCGTCGACCGCGCTCATCGAGCATCGCTCTGACTCTACCGGCTGAAACGCCACAGACAAACGGATCGCCGACTTTCAGGAGGCCATCTTGAACGATCACGGTTGCAACAATCCCTTTGCCTTTGTCAAGTTCGGATTCAATCACAACGCCTTTGGACAGTTTTTCGGGATGGAAGTTTGCTGTCAGATTCATCAGTTCTGCTTGCACAAGTACTTTATCGAGAAGTTCTCTGACGCCAATCCCTTTCTTGGCAGAAATTTCTTGGCATTGCACCTCGCCACCCCACTCTTCAACTGTGACGCCGTTTTCAGCAAGTTGCGCTCGAATTTTATCAGGATTGGCTTCGGGCTTATCGATCTTGTTAATAGCAACTACAATCGGCACATTTGCCGCTTTGGCATGGTTGATGGCTTCGATAGTTTGCGGCATAACATTGTCATCAGCAGCTACCACAAGAATAACAATGTCGGTTACTTCCGCGCCGCGTGCACGCATTGCCGTAAAGGCTTCGTGACCGGGCGTGTCGAGAAAGGTAATCTGCTGTCCGTTTTCAAGCGTTACTTCGTATGCGCCGATATGTTGTGTGATGCCGCCTGCTTCGCCTGCAACAACATTGCTTTGGCGAATGTAGTCGAGAAGCGAGGTTTTGCCGTGGTCGACATGCCCCATAATCGTAACCACTGGCGGGCGCGTGCGAATGTCTTCAGGGACTTGTGCTTCTTGGTTCAGAGTATCCGTTACTTCATTCTCCGATATGAATTGAATTTCTTTCCCAAACTCTAATGCCAAAAGTTCCAGCGTTTCTCTATCCAAGCGTTGATTGATAGTGATGAATTTGCCCATCTTGAAGCATTTGGCAATAACATCTTTTGGTGCAACTCCAATGAGGTCAGCAAATTCGTGTGTGGAAGTATATTCTGTCAGTTTGATGATTCGGCTTTCAGCGGCGCGCTGTTGAGAAGCTAATTCTTCACGCTCTTCGCGTTCGCGCTTGCGAAGTTTGCGGAATTTTGAGCGCGTATGCACTTCGCCTACATCGTCCATGTTACTGATGGTTTGGCGAATGTTGCGCTCCAAGATTTTCTCATCAATATCGGGTTTCCGTTTCTTTTTGAATGCTTTTTCTTCGGCGATTTTCGCTAACTGCTCTTCGCGCATCGTTCGCTTTTGAGGCAGCGATGTGTCAGTTGAAGGCGTCGCAGATGTGTCGGTTTTGGAGACGGGGTGCTTTGGCGGCGCGTTTTGTTTTTTGGCTTGCGGTGCTTTGGTTTCAGTCGTAAGTGCGATAGGCGGTTCTGCCTTGGCGGTCATTTCCTTAGCTTGCTGACCAAAACTCTTCTTACGCTTGCGCTTCTTTTTGACCAATTCAATTTCGCCCAGAACTTTCAGGCCACCTTTATTTTCAGATGATCCATAGCGCGAGCTGATGTCGGCTTGGGCTTGACGAATTTGCTGTTGCAGTTCTGTAATGTGTTCCACTGGTGCTTCTGCTGGCACATTGGCGTGTTCAGAAGCAGGCGGCACTTCCTTTGCTTTTGCTTCAGTTGGTTCTGTCGCTTCCGAAGAGACCGTCTCTGAAGCAGGGCTTGGTTCTTGAATTGCAACCGCATCTTGAACAACCACATCTTGAACAATAACATTTTGAGCAACAACATCTTGGCGTGATTCAACAGAGTCTTGGGATATTTCGACAGAGTCTTGGTGCAATGTCTCGACAGCGGCGGACTTTGTTGAAGGCTGTGATGGTGGTGTGAGAGGCTGAAAAGAGGTTTCAGCAGACTCGACCGCATGCTCTTCTATGCTCACGGATGACGTGTTTGTCGACTCGGCGCGTTCAATTGAGGCGGTTGGTGGCATTTCAACCGGGGCTGACAGTTCAGCCGGTTGCGTCGAGACCGGCTTTGGCGCTTCGGTCGGCTCAACAATCGGAATAGGACGCGGTTTGGGGGAAGTTTTGGCGATAGTGCTTGATTTGAGTGATACGCTGCCTATAGCCTTGCGCTTTTTTTCCTCAACAGCCTTTTTTTGACGCAAGGATTCACTTTTCTCTTTTTCACTGCTATACTTGTTGTAAATGAGGTCGCGCACCGCTTCAGAGACTTTTGACGATGGGGTGGCGACTTTAATGCCTTCGCTCTTGAGAAAATCGACGACTGTGGTTGCAGCAATCTGTAGTTCTTCTGCAATGTCTGCAACTTTGTATTTTCTTTCTTCCGACATCTTTCCTGTTTCCTTCCGTCGCGTTATGGGTTACAACAGACTTTTTGCTAAACGAATTTACGCAGAATAACGCGTTGTTGTGGTTGTTTAGTTTTGAGCACTTGGTGAGGCTTCTGGTTCTGTCTCACTTTCGTTGTGCATTTCTTCGTGGTCGGCTTCGGCGTGATACTCTGCCAGAACAGTTTTGTAGATGTTCTCTGCGATTTTTCGCCAATGTTTGCGCTCATCTTCGCTCATCACTTTCACAAAGGGTTTTGACGAGTGCTTCTCTTTGCTATGGCTCTCGAAGACATCCGTGCGAACTGTTGGCGTCACGAGGGCTTGTTCAACTGCATCAACCCCAGCGTCAATAATTTTTTTCGCTGTATCCAGCCCTTTATCGAGCAGTTGATAAATCATATCGTCTCCAAATTCCTCTCGGAAGGAAATAATATCAATGTCGTTCGGGTCATGAGTTTTATCGAGTTCGCGATAAATTTCAATTTCGTATCCCGTGAGTTTTTCGGCAAGATGAATGTTATTGCCGTTTCTACCAATAGCATACTTAATTTGGTCGGGTTTAAGCCGAACAACAGCACGCTTGTTTTTGAAGTCTACTGAAACAGACATCGGGTCTATTTTAGCCGGCTGCAATGCACGAACGATATAAATTTGAGGCTCATCGCTATACGAGACAACATCGATATTTTCATTGTTGAGTTCTTTGACGATGCTTTGAATACGCTTGCCTTTGTGCCCAACGCATGCACCAACTGGGTCGATGCGATTGCTGGTCGACTCGACCGCTACCTTAGCTCGCTCCCCTGGAACGCGCGCAATCCCCTTGATAATCACAAGTCCCTCAGCAATCTCTGTAACCTCTTGTTCAAAGAGTTTGCGCAAGAAGTTATCATCCGTTCTTGAAACAATCACACGTATCGGTCCGTCTTCGCGTTCTTTTTCAATCTCTGTTCCATCTTCCAACTTGACCTTCACTTTTTCGCGCTCCACGCGCTTGATGTAGAGTTTCATTCTAGGATTTTTGCGCGGATTATCCTTTTGCATCTTTTCCGAGTGCGGCAGTATGAGATCGATTTTTTGGTCTTTGCTCACATTGTAGGTAAAGATGGTTTCTTTACTGCGCACTTGATAAAGCTCAGCACTAACAATTTCGCCTACACGACTTAAACACTCTTGGTAAAGCAACTGCTTGTCGGAATCGCGTCGCTTCTTCTGAACGGCTTGCTTGATGATTTGAATAGACTTGCGCGAAAGAATGGACTCGAGCGGAATTGGACCTTCCTCATAGATGTCCCCCACTTCCAACGAGTCATCAATTTCGCGAACGGTTTTTATATCGATTTCAATCGTCGGAATATCGACCTCTTCAACAATCGTTTTGTTGATGTAGACCTCGAAATCGCCCCTATCAGGATTGATAATAACGCGCGCATTGACTTCTGGGTCATATTCTTTTCGCAACTGCTTTATGATCATATCTTTCAGCAAATCGACCATATCTGACTTGAGCAAAGAGGTATCTGTCTTCTTGTCACGCATTTGGTCTGACTTCTCAATCGCCGCAAATGCTTCAATCAATTGATGCTTGCGATCTTCCTGTGTAGGCTCTGAATTTTTACGTTTTGCCATTGCTCTTTGTTCACTTAAAGGGTTTCACTAAAATTTACCGATAGCATGCTAACCCTGTCGGCTAAGTCTCGATTAAAATTCTACCTCGACAGTGGCTTCCACAATTTGAGACAAAGATAGTGTCAAGTGTTCTGCCTCTGCCTTTTTGGTTTTTCTGTTCGTTACACACTGTAAGGTCAATTCAGCCGGCGCAGTCTCAGAAAAGTCAACCAAGCGACCTGTAACCACATGATAAACATCATTTGAATCCTTATACTTCACACGCAATAGCCGCCCGATGTTTTTGCGATACTGCCGCTCCAACTTCAACGGTCGAGAGAGACCAGGCGAAGACACATCGAGGCGAAATCGATTCGGCAAAAGGTCTTGAATCTCCGGTTGCCTATCTGCTTCTTCGGATAACTTTCGGCTAAACCGAGCACAGGCATCAACCGTAACTCCGCTATCAGTATCCACATAAACTTCGAGATGATCAGTCCCGTTCACATTTCGGAAGAGAACTTCAACAAGAAAGAGTTCCGCTTCAACCGAATAGCCCTCTTCCCTGTTATGTTCCAACATGGAGCGTGTAATCCACGCCTTTAACTGTTCAAAACGAGACGATGTCAATGCCCAAAACCGCTGATTGAGTTCTTTTCAGAAACAAAAAAATGGGAGGCGCATCCCATTTTTTAGCGTATAAACCCTAAACTGGCAGCATCGCAAATATAATACTCAACCGCTCAGCATCAAAATTCACATATACGCATAAAAAGTTCTTGACAAATCCTGAAACATTTCGTATCTTAAATCCGATAAAAATAGTCGGATTTTTCATGGAAAAATTTCGTTCCCTTTCGTGTAAGGTCGTCTAAACCAACCTCTTGTGGGCTGAAATTCGGACTAAAAAAGTCTTATTTGGATTGAAGAAAATGTTAAAACTAACCAAAAAATTTGAATACGGATTGCTGGCAATTCGCTACATCGCTCAAACGCAGAACGGCGATATTGCAACGGCGAAAGAAATTGCGGACAAATCAGGTATTTCGTATGAGTTGGTTGCGAAAATTTTACAACAACTCACGAAAGCACAAATCGTATCATCTGTTCAAGGTGCCAAAGGTGGGTATCGGCTCAACAAGCCTGCCTCGCAAATTTCTTTCACCGAAATTGCCGACGCTATTGACGAACCAATTCAGTTGATTGATTGCGCCGATAATCCGAATGGATGTGCGGCATTTTCTGGGTGCGGCATCAAAAAGCCCCTGACTGAAATACAGACACGCTTCCGTGAAATTTTTAGCGAAGCGACCGTTGCAGAAATTCTGTGAAATAAAAACCTTGATGTAACTTTTACAACCTTAAACAGGAATAGACAATGGCTCTCGACAAAACGTCTTTGGATTTGAGCAGACCGATTTATATGGATAACAACGCCACCACGCCGATGGACCCGCGCGTTTTGGAGGCGATGATGCCTTATTTCACCGAGAAATTTGGAAACGCAGCCTCTCGCAACCACGCATATGGCTGGGAAGCAGAAGAAGCCGTCGAGAAAGCACGCGAGCAGGTTGCAAAGGCAATCGGCGCAGATGCAAAAGAAATCATTTTCACCAGCGGCGCAACGGAATCAGATAACATTGCACTCAAAGGCGCAGTCGACATGTATGCCGAAAAAGGCAATCATATCGTTACAATGCTTACAGAGCACAAAGCCGTGCTGGATACTTGTCGCCGCTTAGAGCGCGAAGGCAAAGCCACCGTAACATATCTTGCACCGAAACGAGACGGCATTGTCGATTTGGAACAACTCGAGGCTGCTATTACCGATAAAACCATCATGGTTGCTATCATGATGGCGAACAACGAAATCGGTGTCATTCAACCGATGGCGGAAATCGGTGAAATTTGCCGAAAACATGGCGTGCTGTTCTTCACCGACGCGGTTCAAGCCGTTGGCAAAGTGCCAGTCGATGTGAATGCAATGAAAATCGATGTGATGGCAATTTCAGGTCATAAAATTTACGGTCCGAAAGGTATTGGTGCGCTATATGTTCGCCGTAAGAATCCGCGTGTCAAACTGACAGGTCTGATTGATGGTGGCGGGCAAGAACGGGGCATGCGAAGCGGCACGCTCAATGTGCCCGGTATCGTTGGCTTAGGTAAGGCACTGGAAATCGCCATTGAAGAAATGCCGAGCGAAATGAAACGCCTGACCTATTTGCGTAATAAACTCAAAGACGGAATTATGTCTCAACTCGAGGATTGTTACATTAATGGCTCTATGGAAAGCCGCTTGCCTGGAAATCTCAACATCAGTTATGCATATGTAGAAGGCGAAGGGTTACTAATGGGATTGAAGGGCTTGGCGGTCTCTTCGGGTTCGGCTTGCACAAGTGCTTCGCTTGAGCCGTCGCATGTGCTCAAAGCGTTGGGCGTAGGCGACGAACTGGCACACTCCTCGATTCGCTACGGATTAGGACGCTTCAACACCGAAGAAGAAGTCGATTACGCTATTCAAATCACAGTCGAAGCCGTCAATCGTTTGCGCGAGATGTCCCCGCTTTATGAAATGGCGAAAGCTGGTATTGATTTGAAAACGGTTCAATGGAATCATCACTAACACGAATTACTGCAACTAACAACTTAAACACTTTACTCATATGGCTTATTCACAAAAGGTTATTGACCATTATAATAACCCTCGCAATGTCGGTTCGCTCGACCCCAAAGACGAATCAGTTGGCACAGGGCTCGTCGGTGCACCTGAGTGTGGCGACGTGATGAAATTGCAAATTCGCGTCAATGAAAAAACAGGCATTATCGAAGATGCAAAGTTCAAAACATTTGGCTGTGGCTCAGCCATTGCATCATCTTCGCTTGCCACAGAGATGCTCAAAGGCAAAACGATTGAGGAAGCAGAAAAAATTAAGAACACGGAGTTGGTGCAAGAATTAAACTTGCCGCCCGTCAAAATTCACTGCTCTGTTTTAGCAGAAGACGCTATCAAAGCTGCAATTGAAGACTTCAAAAAGAAGCAAGCAGCAAAGCGTGAAAAAGCCCAAGAGGCATTAGCAAACGCTCAGACGACTCTATAAAGTGCAAATCCCCTTGAAATGTGGGGGAGCGCTTGCCTCAACAAAAATTCTATCATTGAAAGCCTATGATTACGATATCCGAAAAAGCACGTGCACAAGTTGAGCGCCTGAAAGCACAGCAAAATCTCGGACCTGACTATGGTCTGCGCATCAGCGTTAAAGGCGGCGGCTGTTCGGGACTTTCTTACGGACTCGACTTCGATAACGAAGAAAAAAAAGGCGACCAAGTCTTTGAAGACAAAGGCATCAAACTCTTCGTCGACATGAAGTCGTTCCTTTACCTTGCTGGCACGCAGTTAGATTTTTCAGACGGCTTAAACGGCAAAGGATTTCACTTCGTCAACCCGAATGCGACACGCACATGCGGCTGTGGCGAATCGTTTTCGGTATAGGCAGTTTTAAGCAAGGTGTGTTAATCTTCAAGAACTGAACGCGGAGCATACCTGCAAAAGCGCCTGCTTGCAAGACAAAAGAAGCGCTAAGTGAAATGTCCTAACGCTTAAAGCATCACTGCGCCAAGCCACAAATGGGAGACATCAAAAAAATTCCGGTCAAATCGCAAGAGGATGTTTGGTTTTACGAAAAACAAATCAATCTCTTTGACATCTTAGACTTTTTCCCCCCTGACGCAATCGAGACCGCACAGGGGGAAGGCAAAAAACTGCTCATCGAAACTGATTTGGGCTGGTCGTTTGAGACCGATATTGAGAAAGGTAAATTTTGTTTTCGCAAAAAGTCAAAATCGATGCATGGCACAGGCAAATGGGTAGTGGAATCAGGTCTGAGAGCAGGAGATATGATTTGCATAGAAAAATTGGGAGACTATCACTACAAACTTTTCAAATCTCATACTTGACAATGGAAATTCTTTCAGTATTAAGCGGAACGGCGCTGTTTTTAGGGCTGTGTTTGGGTTTCCCTCGCCAAATCGTGCAAGCCTATTTCACTGGTATGTTCCGTGCCAAAGAGCCGTCAATGATAGCACTTGAACTTAAGCCAAATCAAAATTAACTCGGGCTATGGAAAACAAAGCATTGGTGGAATTTGACATTCAAGACTTCTTGTGGAACGGGATTTTGAAGGAATCGGTCTTCCGTGAAAAATTGGAAGCGCATGATTGGTCGCAATATGACGGGAAAAAGGTTATCATCAAAGGATGTGGGTCAACGCCGATTCCGACTTGGGCGTATATGGTCGTTACAGGCTACTTGGTGCAACATGCGCAAAAGGTAATGTATGGCGAAGCGTGCGCTGCTGTTCCGATTTTCAAAAGAGGCAAAGAAGTGGAACAGACCGCATAATTTTGATTGAACATTCTATGAAAACATTTTATCCGAACATTTCATTCAGCCGCTCGTGGGGGCGGCTTTTTTTGCTACACTTTCCCCAAAGCCACCGCAACAATTCCAAGCCCCATAGCCACTTTAAGCAAAGTGTTTTGTCGGTATAAATTTTCTTTGGTAGGCTGGCGCCAAGCGTTTATCATCACGTAGAGAAGCGGAAGATTGGTGCCGAGCATAACGACGAGAAAATAAACAGTGCCATACTCTTCCGTCCAGTAAGGCACGACGGTTGTGCTTATCATCAGCGCAAAGATAAGCGTTACAAGTGTGAGGGTCGCAGTTGCGCCGAAACGAATGGGAATTGTTGTTGCGCCTAAGGCTTTGTCGCCCTCAACATCTTCCAAATCTTTGAGCATTTCGCGCCCCAAGTTCAAGAGAAATGAAAAGATGGTTGGATAAAAAACATTCTGCACTGAGCTGGTAGAGGCGGCGCCATAGAGAAAGCCTAAACTCACCAAAATGGAAATCACGAAATTGCCAATGAAGAGCATGCGCTTGAAGTATCGGCTGTAGATGTAGAGCATAAGGATAGTAAAGAGTGCCATGAGGAGGTTGAGCGGGGTGAGAAAAAGAGAGAGGAGAAGCGCAATAAGGTTGAGAATGAGCCAATATCGGAAGGCGTGAATGCGTGAGAGCGCACCGCGTGCGAGCGGTCGCTTTGGCTTGTTAATACGGTCAATTTCAACGTCAAAATAATCGTTAATCACGTTGCCTGCACCGCCGATGAGAATGGTTGTCAAGCCTGCAAGGTAGGTGTCGATTTGGGAAAACGCCACGCAACCTACTGCGACAAATGCGCCAAGCAGTGTGCCAAAAAAAAGAATGATAATGTTGGACGGGCGAAGCAGCTCAAGATAAGCCATACCAGATTGTCAAGACTCTGATGTGGTAGAAGGATTTGCGTCGATGTCCACCATCTGAATACCGTCGTTGTAAGTTTTGACGCGATAGTCTTTGAGGCTCGTGAGTTTTTTGACGATTTCACCGATGCGTTTGCCCTGTTCGTGGCTACGGTCAATCATTTGCAAGATTCGGTCGACGTTCGTTTCCACGAGATTCTCGCGCTGAATTTTTTTCTTGACGAGTTCGAGATAGCCGAGCAAGCTAGTGAGTGGGTTATTGATTTCGTGGCTCACGGCTACGGCTATTTCAGCGTAGGTTTTCATCTTTTGATGATAAACAAGTTGCTGTTGGAGGTTAATGATACGTTTGGCAACGAGAATGCGCGCTTGAAGTTCAGCAATTTTGACGGGCTTCTCGAGATAGTCGTCGACGCCTTGGGTGAGCGCAGTGATTTTATCTTCTGTGCTACTCCTGCCAGTGAGCATAATGAAGTAGAGAGAAGAGGTGTTTGGATTTGCGCGAAGCGATTTGACGAAATCAAGACCGTCGCGGTCAGGCATTGACCAATCGCAGATGATAATTTCTGGCATGTCTTCGGCGATGAGTTGCTCTGCCATAGCAACGCTGATGGCGGTTCGGGGACGAAACCCTTTTCCGATAAGTTGATATTCTGTGGCTTTGAGCGAGGATTCATCATCATCAACAACAAGGATTTTCGGTGTGCTGCTTGAATGTGTCATGGTTTCCGTTATTTAAGCAATTCAAATGTTCCGTTTTGGGCGGGGACGGGCAAGGTCCAAGATAAGGCTTCGGCAATTGTTGGAAAATGCTGAATGAAAATGTCCCGAGCAGCAAATGCAATATCACGATGTTCTTTTTGGGTTGCATCGTCGCATCGGACTTGAAAGTAGTGAATCCAACTGCGCACTGAGCCTTTCATATACATGCGTGTAACGGTGTTAAGCGGTAAGAGCATACGAGCTGATTCTTTTGCAATTCCTTTCTCTATGGCTTCTTCGTAAAGTTTGAAACTGTGTACCCAAACTTCATTTTGCGCGTCTCTGAACCATTGTTTGGTGGCTTCGTCGAGATCATCGAGCGAGTTTTGTCGGTTTTTATGGTCTTGCCGGCGTGCCTCGTAAATTTCAAAGGCAAAGGCTTTTGCGTAGCGTTGGCTAAACTCCTGGAAGGAGAAACTGCGATGCCGAAGAATCTGGGACGCAATAGCGCGTGTGGTCGTGATTTCGAGCGTCATATCTACCATTTCAAAAACGCTCCAATGCCCTTGACGAATGCAGAACTGAAGAAGTTTAGTGTAGTTGGGGTTTTCTTGGTTTGGACTTGAAACACGCGCGCAATAGGCGATTAACCCTTCGGGAGAAAGCGGTGTGCCGTCAATGGTAATCTCAGGTTTTGTAATAGAGATGAAACGGACGTTCATAACCGAGCAAGGTTGGATTATTCAAGTGGGTGTAAAGATAATACACTTTCTACAGTTCGTAGCCAAAAACAAAGTAATAGACGGTCGGAGCGAATTTAATCGGAGAGGGTTCAGTAGGCAGTCCTAATCGAAATGCTTTTGCAATTGCCAGTCGCGCTGCGCCTAACGGGGTTTTCAAAATTAGTTCTACGCCAATGCCATGCGTGAACTCTCGCAGCGCAATACGGCTCGATTGTGTCCAAATATTTCCCAAGTTATAGTGCAAACTAGCCATGGTTGGCGCAACTAATCGAAAGGGCAAAGTGAACTCTATATCGTATCCTGCTACAATCACTTGCCGTCCTCTAAAATCATCGAAGCGAAATCCATAAAACGGAATACTAAAACTTGCGCCAAGTCCACCTAAACTGAATTGCTCGCTAAATGGCGTAAGGTTGTCTGCAAAACCAAGGCTGAGTCGCCACCTGCTGCGAACATGTTCGCCGAAGCGTTGTGTTTCTTGATGAGAGAGCAAAAACTTTGAGAAGGAGAACGGATTGCCTAAGAATTCAGGATAAAGATCGAGATAAATTTCGGTGTAATTGCCTTTTGAGGGAGAGAATGGATTGTCGCGTGTGTCAATCGTAAAGCGTGTTTTAAGCGATGTGATCGACAAGCGTTGATTGGGCGCGACGTCTTCGTTATCGAAGAGCATGGCGTTTTGGTGTGTCCATTCAAAGAAGATATTTCCATCGCGATAAATTTGTTGCCCCAATGCTGCTGTCACGCCATAGTGTTGTTGTCCATACTTGGCAAATTCGTTTCTTGAAGCAGAAAGCCCAGGGCTTGAAAAGCGGACATTCGTGGCAAAAATTTTGCGGTGCTGATAAAACGCTCTTGTGAAAAAGGTAAAGTAGGTATTCCACAATCGATGCGCATGATATTCGACTTGTGCAGAGGAAATGTGCTCGCCAATGGTAAGCCACCCGCCAAGTTCTGTCCCCGTGCCTAAAAAATTTTCGTTGCGAAAATCGAGAAGCAGTTGTGCAGCATAAACATCATCGACTCTAAGCCCGATACGCAGTTGTTCGCTGAATTTCTCCTGCATCTTGATGGTAAGCGTAGTTTTAGCGCTGTTGTTGGAGTCAATGGTCCGATTGGTCCAAATTGAGACGCGGTTGAAAATGCCAGTGTTGTAGAGTCCGCTAACGGTGCGCTCAACATTGGCAAGGGTCAAAGGCGAAAGGGTATCGAACTCAACCTCTTTGTCAATAACATGGTGGCGGGTCCAACCGCGTGAAAGTTCATAGCGAATTTCTGAAAGCCTGCCTTTGTCAACCGTGATGAACAGTGTGTCGGAATCGACCCAGCACGACTCGAGGCGAAGTAGCGGGAAGGTTGCTTTAAGTTCTTGCATCAGCTGCTCAATGACCGCGCTGGCTGCATGGTTGGTCATGTGTTGAGACGTTTTTGCAGGCTTTATGAAGCGGATGAAATCGCTTTCATTTTTGCTCAAGACTTTCACGACTGAAAAACTTGGCACGGGCTTGAGGTGATAACGAACCTGCTTTTGAAGTGTGTCAACTTCGGCGAAGGCATCAAGGAAGAAATCGGAGTGGAGTGCCGCTTTAAGTGTCGCTTTGACCTTCGTTCCGCTCTGAAGCGTTGTCAGAACGCACTCTGGTAGCGGGGAGGGCGAAAGAAATTCTTTTTCATATTCCGAAATATCAATGTCGTTAGGCTGTTCCACATCGATGAGATGAAGCAAACTATCGGCAATTTCAAGCCCAGCATGGTAGCCAGCGATAATAAGTGGAGGAAGGTTTTTGAAGTCGGACGATTCGCGGTTGCCAAGGTTAGGCTTAATGACGACTTGGGCTTTTCGGAGCTGCTGTTGATTTTGCTCTTGCATCATGATACCAACAATTTGGTCGGCAATTTTCCAAGGCAGGTCCACATCGCTTTTCTGCTGATAGAGTACGCCAAGCGTATTGACCGCAACGCTTATGTCGGGCGATTGCTGATTGAGCACATCGACAGCAATGTTGGAGACAAGACCGCCATCAACTAATTGCTTGCCGTCAATCTCCACAGGCAGAAACAGCAAAGGCACAGCAGCACTGGCGTGAATGGCTGCAGAGAGCGACCCTTTACTTAGCACTTCGCGTCTGCCGCTAACTAAATCGGTGGCAACCACGCGAAATGAAACAGGCAGGTCATCAAAACTTTTTTCGTGATGATAAGGTGCTGAAAGGACGAGTTTATCGAGGGTTTGCGTTAGTGCTTGCGCCGCACTCAGCGACTTAGGAATGACGAGATTGAAGCCGTCAAATTGAAGGGTCAAAGAAGCTCTATCGCGTACACGTTTCTGCTCGAGAAAAAGGTTTTGGCGTCGAGTTCCTTCTTGCAACGATGTTAATTCATCCCAAGGAAGATTTTTGACAAGTGTTTCTAAGTAAGCAGGCGAATAGCCGATACTGTATAAGCCGCCGATAATCGCGCCGATGCTTGTTCCGACGATGTAGTCAATCGGCACACCTTTATCTTCAAGCGCTTTGAGCACGCCAATATGCGCAATGCCGCGCGCGCCGCCACCTGAAAGCGCAAGACCAAGCGTTTTTCGAGCGGGAATTTTGTAAGGTGCAATTGCGTAGCGTTTTTGAGGTAATCGGAGCGTATCAACATCGATGCGAAAAAAGCGAGACGAGGGTTGCGCAAGCACTTGCAAGCAAAGAAAGATAAGCAGTACAGCAAGAACAGTAATGCGGAGCAACCTTACTTCTCCTTTCAGTTTTTTCAAAAATAAGAAAGCCGCAAGCATCAGCAATGCGGCAAGGTGTCTCTTTCTTCGTCAGTGGTGAAGGAGGGAATCGAACCCTCGACCTCAGGGTTATGAATCCTGTGCTCTAACCAGCTGAGCTACCTCACCCCCAAATTCCTAAAGCAGGAATACAATATACAATACTCCGACAAACATGCAAACACGGTGCAAACGAGTTTTAACAAAAGGGCGAGCAAGATGCTCCCCCTTTCAACACAAGTTCAGCACAAACTCGGCGCCTACTTAATCAGCATCATTTTCTTTGTCGCTGTGAAGGTTTCAGTTTCAAGTCGATAGAAATAAACGCCGCTTGCAAGGTTTGCGCCGTTGAAGCGCACGGTGTAGTTGCCTGCAGGCTTGCGTTCATCGACAAGCGTAGCGACTTGGCGTCCAAGTATATCAAAAACTTTCAACCGCACGGTGCTACTTTTAGCCAGCGCGTATTGAATGACCGTTGTAGGATTGAACGGATTCGGAAAGTTTTGCGCCAGTTCAAAGGTTTGCGGTTGTGAGGTATTTGAGCGCTCAGGGGCATCAAGCAAGCCAGGTTCAGGCGGCGGCAGTCGGCGCGAGGTGTAGATTTTGAATCCGCCCGGACGAAGCGAAATCGGTGCGCTCGTGTTCGTTACCGTGATGCTATCACCTTCAAAGAAATCATACCAAGTGCCAGTGCTTTGGAAGTTTGGATTGACGGAGCGTTGGATAACATCAAAGTTGCCGATAACCGTTACATTCAAGGTTGGATGCGAGAGATTCATGCGTTTCACAGCACCAGCCACGTCCATCGTGAGCGTGCCTTCGCGGAAGGCGATGTTTTCGGTTTTCATCTTTGCCATTGCCGCCCAAGTTTTCATGAGCTTTTCGCGAGCAACGCGAAGATTAGGATTCGAGTTGAAGATGTTCCATCCGACAGGCTTTTCGCCGGTGCGTCCGTTGAAATCAATGCTAATGTGATAGCCAAGTTCGCCGAACTGCCAAAACATTTTCGCGCCTGGAATCGTGAAGAAAAATGCGCCTGCGGCTTTCATGCGGTCGAGCGCCGTGGCGGTGTCGCGAATGTTGTAAGAGCCTGACGAGTTTCCGAACATCAAGTTCTTATACATCAATCGCTCTTCGTCGTGGTCTTCGATAATCGTAACCAATCCATTTTGCGACCAACCGCGATTAGCGAAATAGCCCCAACTCAAATCCGAGATGTTGTTATTGTGATAGCCCATCGTGGCTTCGTTGTAGTTGGAGACCATTTTTCCCCAGAGCATTAAGCCGTAGTTAGCAAGTTCGGTTTCTTCGGGGTTATCGGAAAGATGCTCTAAAATACAGTAAGAACCGGGCGATGTGGCTTGCATATCGTCATAAATTCGCTTCCAAATTGCAATACGCGTCGGGTCGTATTGATTCCATAGTGCAATGTTGTTCCCCGAAAAAACTTGCGTAAAGCCTTTGGACAAATCGAAGCGGAATCCATCAACTTTATATTCCGTGAGCCAAAAATCAACGACGCGCTTGACGAATGCTTTCGTGTATTTGCTTTCGTGATTCATATCGTAACCGACATTGAAGGGGTGTCGAGGAATAACATTGAACCATAAATTTTCAGCCGTTGGCGGACCGTAATCGCCTGACGCATATTGGCGCACCATCGGCGACTGCCCAAACGAGTGATTGAGCACCATGTCTAAAATCACGGCAATGCCTTTGGCGTGGCACGAGTCGATGAGGCGTTTGAGATTGAACTTTGTGCCGTAGTATTTATCGGGCGCAAAGTAAAACGACGGATTATAGCCCCAACTTGAATTGCCCTCGAATTCGTTAATCGGCATCAGTTCCAATGCATTCACACCAAGTCGCTTGAAATACTCGAGCGTGTCAATAAGCGTTTGAAAATTGCGATTCGGATTGGCAAAGTAGTCGCGAATGTGCAGTTCGTAAATGACAAGGTCGCGCTTATCAGGTCGCTGAAAGTTTGTTACAGCCCATTGATATGGCGGTTCATTTGTTCTAATGATAGAAACTTGAAAACTGGTTTGCCCTGTCGGATACGGCTTCAAGTTTGGATAAGTGTTCGGTGGAATAAACACGTCGTCGAAGGGGTCTAAAACCTTTTCGGTGTAGGGGTCGGCAAGGCGCAGTTCGCCATCGACGAGGTATTGAAAGGCGTATTCTTGACCCGGATTCAAACCGTTAATGGTAAGCCACCAGCGCACGCTATCGGCTTTGATGGAATCGCGCTTCATGAAGTATTCAGGGCGCAACTCCCAGTTGTTAAAGTCGCCAATCACATACACGAATTGCTTGTAAGGCGCAAGCAACACGAGCGTAACCGATGTCGGACTGTTGTAGTTAATGCCGTCTTTCAAGCCTACAGGAACAGGCTCATTGACGACGGGTGGCGTTTGCAATTTTTGGAAGGTCGTTGAATCGGCGCGTGTGGCACCACTTTGCGTAACGGCAACAATTTTGAGTTTGTTAAATCCGCTACGAATGTTTGCACCAAGCGCAACGAGCGACGGAATGTTCAGCACTTGACGGGTTGCGTCGTAAAATGCGCCAAAGGTTGTAACGAGCGTATCGTTCAAAAAGACTTGGGATTGTGCAGGGTTAATCGGGTCGTCATCTTTTGCGGCAACGGTTGCTGTTACAGGCACAGCCGCCGAAGTAATCAAGCGTCCGCCGATGTTGTTCGGCTCAATCTGAAAAATCATTGGGTGTGTAACACGCACAAGCGAATTGTTATTAGGCGGGATTGAGTTGGGATTCACAGGGTCGGTGAACCATTGCCATTGTGTGCCTGAGGCGTTGTAATGCTCATGCATTTTGTATTGGTAAGCAGGCTGACCGCCTAATGTGGCATCGCCACCGCCCACGCGCAACCGCATGATTTTGAAGTAATAACCATTGGTGGAATCAAAGGTCATGAGGGAAATGGCGTTGGGCGCAATTTGTCCATTTACATTTGGTCCCCAGTTGTTTGGATTGCCTGTGCCGTAAAAGGCGCCGGGAAGAAAAGCGCGTAACGCGCCTGAAGTTGCCTTGTAGCGAAAGAAAACATTAATGGAATCTTGCCCAAAAAGCGGAAGCGAGAAGCCAAACAGCAGTAAGGTGAAAAGAGAGCGTCTCATTGTTACAACGAAGTTAAGTTATTGAAACTCGAAGAAGTTCAGGCTTTTGCGAGATAAAGCGAAAAGATAATCCACGAGTTGAAGATGCTCAAACACTTTTTTAGTTGTCCCAAAATGTTGTCCCAAAATGCGCACCATGCACAGTGCATCGCCGTCTTGTTTTGTTCTTTGCCTAAAAACTCCTAAACTCTCCGCAAAGTCTCTAATCACACTTCAAACGGGTTTCCAAAATGACAAAGGATTTGCGCAACGCGCCTGACTTGCTCGTCGTCAAAAATCTTCAAACATGGTTTCCAATTCGCAAAGGATTTTTTTCAAAAATCGTCGGATATGTGAAAGCCGTCGACGATGTTTCCTTCACGATTAAAAAAGGCGAAACGCTTGGACTTGTCGGCGAATCGGGGTGCGGCAAAACCACGACCGGACGCTCCATTCTGCGCCTCATTGAGCCCACAGGCGGAAGCGTGGTGTTTGATGGAAAAGACGTAACGAAGATGTCCAAAGATGAACTACGCAAGTTGCGCAAGGATATGCAGATTATTTTTCAAGACCCGTTCAGTTCGCTCAACCCGCGCTTGACCATTGGGCAGATGCTACGCGAAGTGCTCGAAGTGCACGACATCGCCAAAGGCGACGAAGCGCAAAAGCAAGTCGGCGACCTGTTGGAAATTGTCGGATTGCGCAAGCAGTATTACAACCGTTATCCGCACGAGTTCTCTGGCGGTCAGCGTCAGCGCATTGGCATTGCGCGTGCCTTGGCGGTCAAGCCGAAGTTCATCGTTTGCGATGAGCCTGTTTCCGCGCTCGATGTCTCGATTCAATCGCAGATTATCAACCTCCTCATGGATTTGCAAAAAGAGTTTGGCTTAACTTACCTTTTCATCTCGCATAGCCTTTCGGTGGTCGAGCATATTTCCGACCGTGTCGCCGTGATGTATTTGGGAAAAATTGCGGAAATCGCCGATTACAAAGACCTTTACGAAAACCCAAAACACCCCTACACCGAAGCCTTGCTTTCCGCCGCACCTGAGCCTGACCCGAAAAAGAAAAAACAACGCATCATTCTCACCGGCGATATTCCTTCGCCCGCCAAAGTGCCAACCGGCTGTTACTTCCACCCGCGTTGCCCGAAAGTGCAAGAGAGTTGTAAAACGACCGTGCCGAAATTGGCAGGCATTGAGGGTAACCCGACGCACGAGGTCAGTTGTATTCTTTATCCGACAAGCCTTCCGAAACCAAGTGCCGTTCAAGCCGCGTGATGGAATGGTGAGAAAGAAAATTGAATCACGAATTTGAGAGTGATGTTACTTGCAAAAAGTTTAAGCAACCTATCACAACGTTGACGATGGAAACCGTACTCGTTCAAATCAATAACAAAAAAGCATACAAACTTTTGGAAGACTTGGAAGACTTGAACCTCATCAAGGTGCTTAAAAAAAGCGTTCAACCAGAGCAAAAACTTTCGGAAAAGTATGCAGGCAAACTTCCGCTTGATGTGGCTGAAGAACTTCAAAACTATGTAGCACAAAGCCGCAATGAATGGAGTGTTATGCCAAAGGAGATTTTTTGAAAGCGTAAATATCTACGGATAGCGTCTTGTTGCCAAACTCAATCGGGCGCGAGGCAATCTGAACGCTGAACTGATTTTCTTCGGCAAGGGTGAGAATCCCTGATGCAATTTGACGGCGTGGGTCGGCGACATATGCCGTGCCGTTAGGCTTCAAGAGCTTATCAATCGCAAGCAAAATCGGAAGCAGATTGCGCCGCTCGTAAAGCACATCGGCGGCACAGACAAGGTCGAACTGCTCGGCGAGACGAATATCGCGCCAATCAAGTTGCATCACTTCGAAGCGTTCATCGAGCGCAATGCCATTTTGAAGCGCATTGAGTTTGATAAAGTCTAAGGCTTCGGTGGCGTAGTCTGTAACCATCACGCTTGCGCCTGCTTTTCGCAAGGCAATTCCAACCACGCCAACGCCTGCACCAAGTTCAATACATCGCTTCCCTTCGACGCCAATTTCTCCAACAAGATAATTTGACAAGACAAACGACGAAGGCCAGATTTCTGCCCAATACGGCATTTGCTCATCTTTGACGAACTCTTCAGGCGAGATGCGGTCGAGAAGGGCGTAACTATCGGCGACGCTGGTAATTCGGAGCGAAGAGCCTGCAATTTTGTAGGTGGCTTCGGCAAGCGAATAGGCGTCGGCAAGTTGTGCTTTCAGGCGGTCGGCGGTCATTTCAAAAATTTGGAGAGCGTTTCTGCAAGTTGATACTGCCTTAAACTCACGCCGAGCGCGAGCACTTTGCCATCGGGCGCAATCAAAATTGGAAATGGGACAGATTGAATATCGAGGCGTTTAGCGATGTCGCTGTCGTAGCGTTTTTCGGCGAAGCATTGTGTCCATTTGAAATCAGGGTGTTTATCGAGAAAGGCTTTGGCATCGGCAGGTTTATCGTCGAACGAAATGCTCACAATCTCGAAGTTTTTGTTTTTGAAGCGAGTATATGCGTCGGCAAGGAATCTGCGCTCTTCGAGCGTCGGTGCATACCACGACATCCAAAAGTCCAAGAGCACATATTTACCGCGCAATGTTTTGTTCGTGAGTTTTTTGCCGTCGAGCGTTTTAAGTTCAATCGGTGGCAGAGGTTTGCCTTCAAGCACAGGCTTGTTGGGATTGAGTTCTTGCAAAAGTAGCACGCCTTCTTTCATATCGCCAAGCGTTTTAAGCGCGCCGCGATAGACTTCGTTGATTTTCGCCGTGTCGCCGCTTGCCTTTGCCAGCAAGGCGAGTTCGGCGACGCATTGCAGTTGAAGCCCTCGGTCGGGCGTTTGTGCGGCAAATTTTCGAAGCACCAATTCGCGCTCTTTGCCTTTGAGTTTGGCGTAATTGAGCACCGCATCAGGAAAAAGCGACCACATCGGATATTTGATTGCTAAGAGTCGCTCGACCGTGCTGATGATTTCGCCCGTGTTGTTCGGCGAATAATACGGAAGCGCAAGAAGCATCGTCGCTAAAACTTGACGCACGGCTTCGGGCAATTTTTCATTACGAATGGCTTTGAGCAAATCGTTTGGAAAGTCGCCATAGTTGTGAATGTAAATGGAGGCAAAGCCGCCGCTCTTCGTCCATCGTTCTAAGCCGTCTTGAGCGTTTAAGAGATGTGTTTCAAAGCGTGTGGTCAAACGAGAGAGTTCTTGCAGGTAGGCATAACGAGCATTGAAGCTCGCTTTGGGCAAGGTTTTGTCAGAAGTTCGTGGCAACAGAGCAGGATTAAACTCAATTACGAGTGGTGCGTTTCCTTTTTTGGTTACGATGGAATAGTAGTCGCCAGCGTTGTCGTAAATGAAGTCTTCGCTCATCGTGCCGTTGACGCTTTTTTTGCGCGTCGTAATGCCGAGAAGTTGGTAGGCAGCGCGTTCAGCGTTGAGGTCGTAGATGAACGTGCCGTTGGGTTGTTTGAGCATTGGGGAAGCGGTTTCGAAGTTAAACTTGTTCCAATCGCCGATGATAAAAACGCTATCGAAGGTGGCTTTGTAGTCGTAAGGCGCAAGTTGAACGGTAAGCGATACGGGTGCGCCTGCGTCGCGCAAACTGTCCAAAATAAGTGGCACGCCGAAAATTTGATGATTGGGTGCGGCAAACCAGACTTTGTAGTAGCCACCGCCTTTCAAAGGAAATTCATACTTGCCGTCTGCTCCGACGGAAAAATTTGCGATGGGATTTTCATAATCGCCGTTGAACTCGGTTAGAATCACGTTGCCGATTTTAACAGGCTTGCCATCGTATTGAAGAACGGTTCCGCGAATTGGCGTCTCGGTGCGCGGTTGAGCAATGAGAACGGACGGAATTAAGAAGAAGGTGAGAAGAAAAAAAAGTGCGTGTGTGATTTGATTCATTCTCAAATGAACGGTTATGATTAACTTTGCCGCTGTGATTGCGCGCGCAACAAGAAGTGCTTGCGACGATAGCGTTAAAAAAGCGGCTTGCTAAAAACGAAATAATTGCGAGATTTCAAAATCCATGACCAAAGAGTTTCTCGAGGCACTGGCCAAGCCCTTTGCGATTGACGAAGTAGCGATTCGCATCGGTCAAAAGATGAAAGATGGAGAAAGTGCGTCCGTGTTTCTTTACGTTGATGTGCCGACGATTGAGCGACGCCTCGATACGGTTTGCGTGCAGTTTGGTGCCGATTGGGAAACGCGCAAAGAAATTGTCTCGGTTTCTGAAAGGTCTGTCGTCGTCAAATGCGCCATTACGATACACGAAGGCGGAAAGAGTTTGACGCGCGAAGATTTTGGCGAAGAAGTTCTTTCAAAAGACGGTGCAACCGAAGCCTACAAATCGGCATCGAGCGATAGTTTCAAGCGTGCGGCGCGTGCCTTCGGCGTGGGACGCTATCTTGCCTTCGCGCCGTTTTTTCTTGCCAAACTCAACGACAAAGGTCGATTTGCTAAAACTGATGCCGTCATCATCGCTGAAATTTATCGACGAATGAACATCACCCTTTGAATTAAACACGATGAAAATTGCCCACATTTCCGACATACACTTAGATTCTCAACGCAATCCGAACTGCATATCTGATATTGAAATTTTGATTCAGCGTCTCTTCAACAAAGGCTATGACCACTTGGTCATGACGGGCGATATTGTTGATGTAGCCAATTACGACGACCTTTATTTGCTACGCGATGTTCTCGCGCGCAACGGTGTCTTGAATTGGGAACGCGTTACGATTATTCCGGGCAATCATGACATTTTCGGGAAGTATGAATTTTCAAGCAACGGTGTTAGCGCAACAGCAATGCGCGCGCTCCAATCCACAGGATTTAACTTCGCTAAAAGACTGCACGAGTTCTGCGATATTTTCCGCGAAACCATCACCGATGAGCCTGAAATCACAATGTATTTTCCATTCGTGAAAGTGCTTGATGGTGGCAGAAATGGTGTTGCGATACTCTCGTTTTCAAGCGTTCTTGAATGGTCGGTGCGGCGCAATCCCGTGGGCTCTCGCGGATACATTCACGCCGAACAGCGGCACGCCGTTATGCAAAAAGAAGTCTTGGACGTGGTGAACGGACGCTTTACCATTGCGGTTTTTCATCATGCCTATCAAATCTTCGAACCGAAAAATGCCGCCGACGCCGCGTTCATCTGGTCAATGGAACTTATCGAGCGCGAGTCGTTCCTGAAAACCATGAAAAAACTCAATGTCAAGCTTGCCTTGCACGGACACTACCACAAAGCCGAAACTTACAAGATTGACGGCATGGAATTTATGAACTCAGGCTCGGTAAGAAGCGCGAAATCCAAAATCAATTCCATCACCATTTACGACGACGATTCATATTCGCAAGAGTTCATCAAACTTTAATTCAACTTTCCAACTTCGATATGACCGCTTTCAAACGCACGCTCATTTCCTTCGCCATTCTTTTCGTTCTAACCCAATCTGCTTTTGCACAATCTTCCGAAGAAGCCACATCAGGCACGAAAGCCACCATCGAGCCGCGCTATCTTTACAATCTTCCAACGGCGGGCATGCTACGTCGTGGTGCGTATTCGGTTGAAGGCTGGTTTTTTGCGGGTGGCGGCGCAATGTCGACCGTCTCTGTTGGGCTGGCGGAACGCTTCACCTTTGGTGTTTCTTACGGCGCAGGAAACTTGATTGGTTCAGGCAGTCCAAACTGGAATCCCTTGCCTGGCGTGATGGCGCGCTATCGCTTGATTGATGAAGATTTACAACTGCCTGCCGTCGCGATTGGCTTTGAATCACAAGGGCGCGGAAATTTCATTGAAGGCGTTGACCGCTACGAGCGCAAATCGCCCGGCTTCTTTGTTGCCGCCACGAAGAATTTCGAGTTTCTCGGATTTCTCGCCCTTACAGGCGGATTGAATTATAGCCTCGAGCGCAAAGACGACGGCAGCCTGAATTTTTACATTGGGGCTGAAAAAACAATTGGCAGAGAAGTGAGCATTTATGCGCAATACGACTTTGGCTTGAACGATAACAAGCCACAAGCACTCGGCGACGGAAATGGATTTTTAGATGTTGGCGTGCGCGTCTCGCTCGGCGTAGGTTTGATGATTGAACTCAACCTCACGAACATTAACGATAACTTCAAGAACATTCCTGCGGTTAGTCGCTCAGTGCGCATTGAGTATGTGAGCGCATTTTGAGTGATGTATAACTGAAAAGCAAAGCCGGTCAGGAGCAACTTCTTAGCGGAAACTTCATAGCCGCCAAAAATTGTGACGCGCGTTTCAATAAGTTTGAGAAAAAGTGTATTATCTTCATATCGTAACCAAGAGAGACAACTTTCGCAAAAGCGACCAGCTATGAAGTATCTGCCATTACTTTTCGTTTTTCTTTGCGGTGCGTGCGGCTCGACAAAGCAAGAGATGACTAAGCAAGAGGTTCGTCCCTTTGCTAAACTGCCGCAACAAATTCCGCCAAGTCATTGCCGCATTTCAGGCACCATTTCAACGATTGATAGCACACGCTCCCCTGAC
>CALKXI010000075.1 GCA_938003965.1 uncultured Chlorobiales bacterium | reverse complement strand
GTTAAATGAACAAAGGAGTTTTGCAATGATTCGGATTCAAAAAATTCTCTGTCCGATTGATTTTTCTGCGCCGTCTCGAAATGCGCTTCGTTATGCTCATGAATTTGCTAAGGCGATGAACGCTAAGATTACCGTCATGCACGTCATACAGCCACAGCCGATTGCCGCCGATGTCAATGTGCCTTATGTTCCGCTTGAAGCCGAGATTGAGCAGAGTGCGAAAGAAGATTTAGCGCGAATTGTCAAAGAGGAGACACAAGCCGGTGTTGTGGTTGAGCCTGTGATAGCATTTGGCTTGCCGTCAGAGTGTATCATTGCACAAGCGCAGAAAGAAGAAGTCGATGTGATTATTCTTGGCACGCATGGGCGAACAGGAATTTCTCGCTTATTGATGGGAAGCACGACAGAGAATGTGATTCGACATGCCACTTGCCCTGTTCTTGTTGTGAAAGCATCGGAAAAAGAATTTATTTCTTGATTTCCAAAGCAGTGCTTGCACATGAAAGTGCATTTCGTATCTTCCTGACAAATTTTAACCACTTAGTATGTCTTGGTATAAGCGAGAACGTCCTTCGGTTTTGACAGAAAAAAAGCGCGACATGCCCGAAGGGTTATGGTGGAAGTGCGACGAATGTGGCGCGACCATTCACCGTAAACAGTTGGAAGACCATCTTTATACCTGCCCCAGTTGTGGCAATCATTTTCGAATTTCACCTCAAAAGTATTTTGAGATTCTCTTTGATGGCGAAAAGTTCGAGGAGTTTGACGCGAACCTTCGCTCAGCCGACCCGCTTAACTTTGTAGATACGAAACGATATATCGACCGCATCAACAGCACGATAAAAAAGACAGGCATGAACGATGCCTGCCGTAATGCTGTTGGTAAAATTTCAGGACGCGAGACGGTGGTTTCGGCAATGGATTTCGGATTTATCGGTGGCTCGATGGGCTCGGTGGTCGGCGAAAAAGTGGCGCGCGCAATTGATAAAAGCCTTGCGCTTAAAGCTCCACTTGTTGTGATTTCGCAATCAGGCGGTGCACGCATGATGGAAGCTGCGCTTTCGTTGATGCAAATGGCGAAAACCGCCGCGCGCTTGACGCGACTCCACAAAGCCGGCATTCCATATATCTCTCTTATGACTGACCCGACAACCGGCGGCGTTACAGCGTCATTTTCCATGCTTGGCGACTTCAACCTTGCCGAGCCTGGTGCGCTCATCGGCTTTGCAGGTCCGCGTGTCATCAAAGAAACCATTCGCCGTGAATTGCCCGACGGATTTCAGCGTGCCGAATTTCTGAAAGAACATGGCTTTATCGATAAAATTGTACCTCGTCGCGAACTCAAAAACACTTTATCTCAACTTTTTGACCTTGTTTGCGATTAACCTGACCGTTTGGTTATGAAAGTTCGCATTATCGGCGTTCCTTTGGATTTAGGTTCGGATTATCAAGGCGCAAATTTAGGTCCTGCTGCCATTCGCATTGCCGGCATACAAGAAAAAATTGAAGAACTTGGGCACGATGTTTATGACGATGGCGACCTTCCAGTTCCGCCTCGTAAATCGCTTTCAATTGGAGACGTTCATGCAAAGTTCTTTGACACAATTGAAAAAGTTACTACTGACCTTTGCACGCGCGTTTTCAATGCCTTGTCTGAACACGCGTTTCCGGTCGTGATTGGCGGCGACCATGCGATGGCAATTGGCACGATTGCAGGCGTATCCAAGTTTTTCAAGCAACATCGGCAAAAAATCGGGCTGATTTGGATTGATGCCCATGCCGACATCAACACGCCAGAAACTTCGCCTAGCGGGAACATTCACGGCATGCCCTTAGCAACAGTGCTTGGTATGGGACTACCTGAACTAGTGCGCATCGGCGAACCCGGAGCAAAACTTTTACCTGAGCACGTCCATCTCATTGGCATTCGCTCGGTCGATAAAGGCGAGAAAACCATGCTCAAAAAAATGGGTGTTAACTTTTACACCATGACCGATATTGATAAGCGTGGCATTCAAGAAATTATCAGCAAAGCCGCCGCACATCTTGTCAAATCCGTTGATGCGATTCATATTAGCCTCGACTTGGACGGATTAGACCCTGACATCGCCCCTGGCGTCGCCACACCTGTCAAAGGCGGTCTGGACTATCGCGAAGCGCATCTTATCATGGAAACGATTGCAGAAACAGGCAAACTCGCGTCAATGGAAGTTGCCGAGCACAACCCAATTTTAGACATTCGAAATCGAACGGCGGAAACGGCAGTCGAGCTCGTCCAATCTGCCTTAGGCAAACGCATTGTTGATTAACTTCAAAAAAAATTTACCAATGATTGTTTTTATTGATGACGACACACAGATTTTAGAAGTTCTCAACGATTTTTTCAGCGACCTCTACGAGGTAAAAACCTTCGACCAGCCTTGGCAAGCTCTTCGATTCATCGAGGACAACAAAAAGTTGATTGAAGTTTGCGTTACTGATTACAAAATGCCGACGGCTAACGGCATTGAACTTGCAAAAAAAATTCGCGCCGTAGACCCCAACATTATGATTATTCTTATGTCGGGCTTCGTTGATTTTCCAACGATTGAAGAGCATCTCAAGTCGCGCTTGATTTATCAATTCATCAACAAGCCTTTCGTTTTGGAGCGAATGGCGCAAACGATTGAAACGGCAAGCAAAATTTATTTGAAGAAAACTTCTCTTTTGTAATCACTGAACCTGCATGTAGTTTCAATACTTGTTTAATCTAAACTTTGTTCAGCCAATGAAAAACACACGACTGTTACTGTTTCTGCTGGCACTTTTCTTGCATTTCTTTGCCTCTGTTAGCGCGCAGGAATCACACTCTGCCAAAACACTTGAGCAACTGATTGCTGAAAAAAATGCGCGCACACCTGCACAACAGAAAATTGAATCCAACATTTTGCAAAAAATTTCGGCAATGCGCCAAGCAGGGCTAACGTCGCAAAATGCCTTGATGCGTAACGCCACTCAATTCAGCGATAAACACGGCGTTCAGGTCGATGAGCAAGGACGAATTTATGTGTATCTGCGTCCGATGAAGAACACGACCTTTGAGCAACTTGAATCCATCGCACTCCAACATGGTGCAAAACTCGGCGCCACGAACGCGGAGTTCAAAATCGTGCAAGCGTGGATTCCGTTTGAGCAGTTGGAAGCTGTTGCGGCTCAACCTGCGATTGCTTCTATTCAACCGGTCTTGCGCCCTATTACGAATGTAGGTAGCGTGGTTTCGCAAGGACGTGATAAATCGCGCGCTAACACGATTCACACCCGCTACAATGTGCGCGGTGCAGGCGTGAAGGTTGGCGTGCTTTCTGACGGATGTGATGGATACCAACAATCTATTGCTACTGGCGATTTACTTGGCTTACAAGTCATTGATAACAGCGCAGGCGGTGCGGAAGGCACAGCGATGCTTGAAATTATTCAAGACCTGGCGCCGCTGGCGAACCTTGCTTTTGCAACGGCATTTGGCGGCGTCGCTGGATTCATCAATAACATTCAAGCCCTTGCTGATGCTGGCTGTAAAGTTATTACCGACGATGTACGCTACTTCGGCGAACCCGTCTATCAAGACGGTCCGATTGCACAAAAAGTCGACCAAGTTGCAACCGTTAACGACGTCGTTTATACCTCTTCGGCGGGCAATAATAACCTTGAAACTTACTCGACCGACCTTTATGTCGGAATGTCGCCTACAACCCTCACGCAACTTCTTGGAACGGTTCATAACTTCGGCACACAAGCCGCACCCGACGATAACCAAACTTTCACCGCGCCCACCAGCGCAGGCGTCTCGGTCGAGCTGCAATGGGCAGATGCTTTCGGCGCGTCAAACAACGACTACGACCTCTACATCATCAATAACACCAACAACACCATCGTTTCCAGCGGCACCAGCACCCAAAACGGCACACAAGACCCATTAGAATTTGCCATACTCCCCGCTGGTGGCACTTTCCGCGCCGTTGTCCATTTGAAAAGTGGAAACCCTGTTCCGTTCAAAATTTTCTATCGCTCCTTTGCCGGAACGGCTTCCATCACGCTTTCCTCGCCCGCCGCACCACAAGTTGCTAACCTGGGCGGACACGCTGGCGCAAATGGTGCGCTCGCCTGTGCGGCAGTCAATGGTGGCACTACTGTTACTTCAGGCTCACCTTCCGTGATTCGCAGCTACAGCGCACGCGGCCCAGTTACAATTTACAACGGCGGCTATCCGAACCTCTTGGAAACACGCAACAAGCCCGACATCACAAGTTTTGATGGCGTGCGCGTTACGGGCAATGGCGGATTCCCAACGGTCTTTGATGGTACTTCAGCGGCTGCACCTCACGTAGCTGGCATTGCGGCTTTGATGCGCTCGGCAAATCGCAACTTAACCGCTGCACAAGTGCGTGACATCATTCGCAATACCGCTGTTGATTTAGGCACCGCAGGCTACGACCCAATTTTCGGCTTCGGACGCGCCGACGCATATAGCGCCGTAACCTCCGTGCTGGAAGGAATTGCGATTTATCAGAACCAAAACTTTTTATCCATTCCTGACAACGATACGGTTGGCGTCAGCACCACCATCAACGTGAGCGGCTCGGGCACGGTCAATTACGTTGCATTAAGCCTCTCGACCACACACACTCGTCTCGGCGATTTAGTCGTAACGCTCCGCTCGCCAACGGGCACAACGTGCACGCTAATCAATCGTTCAGGCGCAACACCTGGCGGCTCTACCGCACAACGCGCTCACATTGCGTTAGAAAATCTCGGCACCGTTTCTATCGGAACAACACAGACCAACACCAACCTTATTGGTTACTTCCGTCCTGCTCCCGATACGTTTGCGTTCTTCGGCGAAGCGATTGATGGCGATTGGACGGTTACTGTCTCTGACCGTGCGGCATCGAACACAGGTGCACTGCAACAGGTTGGGCTTATCATCAATGCCACGCCCGCACTGACCGCTCCGATTTTCGCCTCGACGCCACCTACATTCGCAATTCGTGGCTCTGTCTTTTCTTACACGGTTATTGCGGCGGGCAATCCTACGCCGACGCTTGCGCTCCTCAACGGTCCACAAGGCATGACGCTCAATGCAACGACTGGCGTGCTGACTTGGAACACGCAAACCGCGACCCCCGGCACTTATCGCATTCTCCTACGTGCTCAGAACTCGCAAGGCACTGCCGAACAAGAGTTTAACCTTCTGTTGCGCGATAGCGACTGGATTCGCCAAACGCCTGCTGCACAACTTGCAAACTTTCAACTCCATGAAGTGGCTCCCGCAGGCGGGTCAGATACGCTCAATCTTTGGGCGGTCGGCTCACAATCGCTTCAATCCGGTCCAACGCGCGTGATGCGCACGACCAACGGCGGCGCAACTTGGATAAACGCAACAGGCAACCTCACTACGGCGGGCAGAGCCTTCACGATTGGCGCGGCAACTAACCAAATTGCCGTCGTTGGCTTTGAAACCGGCGCGGCATTCCGCACCACAGATGGCGGCACGACTTGGACACCTGTTACTTGGCCTCCGCCCGTCAATACCTTCATGAACCGCATTTTGTTCGTTAGCCCAACGGTTGGCTACGCACAAGGCGACCATGCCGCCGCACCCAATCTTCAATGGCCTGTCTATAAGACCACTGACGCCGGCGCAACTTGGACGCTTACTAACACGCCTAACGCCTTGCAACAAGGACCTGATATTGAGTTTGGACAAAACTCTGGGATGTTCTTCCTCAACGAAAATGTGGGTTGGTTTACAGGTGTGATTGGCACAAATCCACAAACGCCAAGCCGCGTTTATCGCACAACTGATGGCGGCAATTCATGGTCATTTGCAACGCTTCCACAAGCGACAGGCTTCAACATCAACATTGCCGCCTTTGATGCCAACAATGTTTTCGTGATGATGCAACAAGCCGCGCCGACCGTTCGCCGCTCCACCGACGGCGGTGCAACATTTGAAAATCCAACGCCCGGTCTTTCAACAGCTCCAACAGCGATTGCCGCACGTCCGAATACCAACGAACTTTATGTAACCACCACCAACAGCATTCTCAAATCGACTGACGGCGGCAATACTTGGGAGGCACAAGCCATTCCTTCCACCATCACAGGGCTAAACTTTCTCATCTTCGCCAACGAGCGAAATGGTTGGGCGTGTGGCGCAAATGGTATGATTGTCAAATACAGCCCCTCAACGATTCCAACTGCCAGCGTTGGTAGTTCTCTGGACAAACCAACGACTTTCAAACTTTCGCAAAACTATCCAAACCCGTTCAACCCGACGACAACCATCACGTATCAACTTGCGTCGTTGAGCGATGTGAAGTTGGAAGTCTTTGATGTGCTCGGCAGAAAGGTTGCAACGCTTGTGAATGCACGTCAAACGGCAGGCATGCATAGCATCAACTTCAACGCGGCGGCTTTCGCCAGCGGCGTTTATTTCTATCGCTTGCAAGCAGGCTCTTTTGTCGAGACGAAGAAAATGATGTTAGTGAAGTAACTTGTTGGAGGCTTTGAGATTGCACTTTCAGGGCGGGCATTTGGCTCGCCCTTTTTATTTGTCAAAATCGTTTATTTGACAAATCGTTTTATTGAAGTTCAGTAAGTGATTTTGGTATCGACTCCGCTT
>CALKXI010000074.1 GCA_938003965.1 uncultured Chlorobiales bacterium | reverse complement strand
ATTGCTCTTTGTTCCGAAAACTATTCTTGCCTTCGCGCTTGCGTTCATCTTCTTTCGTTTTTTTGATGTGGCGAAAATCGAGCCGATTAACAAACTCCAAAAACTGCCCAAAGGCTGGGGCGTGATGATGGACGATGTTGTAGCAGGCGTTTATGCCAATCTTTGTGTGCACCTGACACTTTGGGTAATTGGACGTTTCTCATAAGCCTTCATAAACTTTTTTAACTCACACTGGGCGTTGTATATTGATTTCAATCATTAAATTTAAGAACTCTGACTTGCTAATGAGCATCAACAGTATCAGCAAAAGCGACATCGAGAAACTCTTTTTGCAATATTACGCCGACGGCAAACGCGACGAGTTTTTCCTTACCGACCGATACAACAACTTGAAGTTCCCTCAACTGCAAAAAGAAAATGCAAAAAAAATTAAAGATGTCGCGGTTAGTTTGGTGCGCGCGGGATTTTTGGATGGACAAATTCATCAAGACAAGGGCGATATTACCGTTACAACCAAAGGCATTACGGTTGAAGGCTTGAAGTATTTGAAAACCTTTGCACAATCTAAGATCTAAGGTGCTCGTCTTTTCACCATCGCAGTCCCTCTTTTGAGAAACCCCTTTGAAAACTTCTTGGGCTACTTTTGCGTATAGTCCAAAGTAAATTTGCAACCTAAAACATTAAAAGATTAAGGAATATGATGGACAGAACACTCTCAACTTACACCAGCGTTGGCGGCAGAGCCTCCGCACTTTCGGCGGTTCAAACCCGCGTGATGAATCAAGTTTATTTATGGATGACGCTTGGGCTTGCGCTCACAGGTGCGACAGGCTTTTTTGTTGCGACCACCGACGGCGTGAAACAAGTCATCTTCGGAAACCAGATTGTGTTTTGGGGATTGGTGATTGCCGAACTTGCGCTTGTCTTCGTCATTAGCGGGCTTATCAATCGGCTGTCGGCGGCGGCGGCAACAGGGCTTTTCTTCCTTTACTCCGCACTCAACGGGCTGACGCTTGGAGCAATTTTTCTCGTCTATAGCCTCGGCTCGATTGCGGGCGTTTTTCTTATCACCGCAGGAACCTTTGGCGTGATGAGCCTTTACGGCATTACAACGAAAACCGACTTGACGAAAATTGGCAATCTGCTTTTCATGGCACTCATCGGTATTGTGATTGCCGCAGTGGTCAATATCTTCATCGGCAGTTCAGTGCTCTCGCTCATTATTAGCGTGATTGGCGTGATTGTCTTCACAGGCTTGACGGCTTACGACGCACAACGCATCAAGGAAATGTCGGCATCGGCATTAGATGGTGAATCGGAAGGCAAAATCGCAGTGCTGGGCGCGCTGAGCCTTTACTTGAACTTCATCAACCTGTTCCTCTCGCTCTTGCGTTTATTTGGCTCACGAAACGACTAAGGATCGAGTAAGCAGTTTTAGCACATCATGTTGAGATTGGCGGCAGAGTGCTTTGTGCATTTTGCCGCTTTTCGTTTTTCTCGCCCTTCGCATCAAGCAGTGCGCGACTTTGCCCTTTGAGACGAGTTGAAAATTGTCGAACTTTACAGACTTTTGCATCACGATTCACACTTCAATGCACCGAACTTCACTTCTCGTTTTTCTTTTGTTTGGAATCTCGGCATCGCTCTCGGCGCAAATTGGCGGCACGGCGGCGGCTTATTCTCGCATGGGCTTCGGCGCACGCGGCATCGGACTTGGCAATGCAGGCGGCGCAGTTACACAAGAAGGCGAATATCACCCGTATTACAATCCCGCCGTGTTAGGCTTTGCCGAAACTTACTCCGCCTCAGCAACTTATGGCTACCTTCCGCTTGACCGCCGCTTGAACTTTGCCACCTTCACAGGCAACATCGGACCTGACGCATCTGTCGGCTTTGCGTGGATTAACTCCGGTGTAAGCAACATCGACGGGCGCGACCGCGACGGCAATCCGACCGAACAACTTTCCACTTCTGAGAATCTCTTTATGCTCTCGTTTGCGCGTCGCTTTACCGATGACCTTGCGCTTGGCATCTCGCTTCGCGGCTACCTTGCTTCGCTTTTCGCCGAAATTCAAAACTCCTTCTCGCTCGGCTTCGACTTTGGAGCGGTTTATCGCGCCTATAGCGATAATGCTTCCGCGCTGAACATTGCGCTTGCCATCAGCGACATCAACGCAAAGTATGAATGGAACACCGCGCCGATTTACGGTCAGCAAGGCACGACGACAAAAGACGCTCTGCCAATTTCATACAAAGTTGCCGCCGCATATTCACGCGAAAAAGTCTTTGGAATGAAATCGATTTTAATCGCCTCCGAAGTGCAGCTGCTCTCCAAAAATTTTGATGGCTTGCAAACGGTGTTCGTTACTGAAAACGGCATTTCTGTTGCGCGCAATGAAATTGTTGCGCTTAAAAAATCAGAAACCTATTTGAAATTCGGCGTGATGCTTCAACCGATTCGCGAACTGCGCCTGCGCGTCGGCATTGACCGCTTGGGCGTGCAAGGCGTTGCCTTCACCGAAGTGGCGCGCGCTTCCACAGGCTTCACGATTGAATATCCGATTCAAGATTACCTTGCGACGATTGATTACGCCATTCTCTTTGAACCTTATGCACCTGTCGGCACAAGTTTTTTCACCTTTGGCGTTCGGTTTTAATTCAATTCATTGACGATGAAACGCATTGTTGCTTTGATTTTTACAACGCTCTTCTTGTCGTGCGGCGACAACACAACGCTTAACGAGCCAAAAGGCATTGCGCCTGAACTCATCTCGCTTCAAGTTTCGCCTGATACCGTTTTCTTTGGATTACTGCCAACTGACGCACAAGCACGTGCGCGTGTTGCCTTTGGATTTTCGGCAACAGTCAAACAAGTAGACTTACTTGCAACAAGTTTGCGCGCTGAATTGCTCAACGCTCGCGGCGAAACGATTGCCACAAAAGAAATCGCGCTACAAAACACGGCGTCGCAATTTTCTGTGAGCGATACGCTCGCGCTCTTGCTTCGGCGAAATGAAATTGAATCCTTCACGATTGCCGTCAACGCCTTTGATGAATTTGGACGCAGTGGCGGCAATGCACGCGCAAGCGTGGTCGTGCGACCGCCAAATGCGCGTCCGCAACTGTTGAGTGCGTTTTCGCCTGATACGGTGCGCATCGGTGAGTTTCTCGTTTTGAGAGCAACGGTTAATGATAGCGACGGGCTTGGCGATATTGCGTCGGTGTTTTACTTCTCGCGCCGTCCTGATGGCGTTCTTGCCAATCAAGGCAACCCAATTCAGATGTATGACGACGGCGGTGTCAATCCGTTCAGCGGCGATGAAGTGGCGGGCGATGGCATTTATTCATTTCGCGCGCAAGTGCCACCGACGTCGCTACTCGGCACATTTACTTACACATTCTACGCACGCGACCGCTTCAATGCGCAAAGCGATAGTCTTGTGCGTCAAACCACGATTGTGCAACCATAATTTGTAACCTTAATCGTTCAGAATGTTTTGGAGACTTTCTTTCGCCTTGATTTTACTGACGAGTTCGGCAGTGGCGCAACCGAAATTTTCATCGAAGTATGAAAAGCGGACGGCGCAGTCGCTCTTGCTCTCGTCGCCAGTTTCAAATCCAAGTTCAAATATCATCAGTTACTTTGGCTTCAATAACGCACGGCGCGAACTTTGGCTCGGCACGCTCGGCGGCTTGAATGTGCTTGAAGATACCGCACTGCAATTTCGCACGGTTACAGACTTTGCGCGATTTAATCGTCAAGGCGTGCAAAGTTTGACCGTATTAGGCGACACCATTTGGGCGGCAACTTCCACACGGCGCGACGGACAGCCCACAGGCGACGGATTGATGTTCTCGCTCGACGGCGGCAGAACTTGGTCGGAACGTGCGCAACCGCTCGACCGCCCAACCGATACGCTCGAGCAATACGGCATCAATACGCTGAAAGCCTTGCCGATTATTGTGCCACAACAAAATGTGATTTACAGCATGTCGTTTCGTTCTGCATCGGCGACACAACCGAACGGAAGCATTTGGATTGCCTCGTGGTCGGGCGGGATTCGTCGAAGCACGAACAACGGCGAATCGTGGCAACGCATGGTGCTTCCGCCCGATAATGTGCAACGCATCGCGCCGACCGATACGCTGCGCTTTGCCTTTGAACCACGACGCGGCACAACAGGAGAACTCACGTTCTTGGGCTTTTCCGTGCTTGCCGCTTCCGATGGCTCGGTTTGGTGCGGCACAGTTGACGGCGTTTGCCGAACCACACAAGCCGATTCGCTCTATCCCGCTTGGACGAAGTTCAATCGCCGATTCAGCGGACTTTCAGGCAATTGGATTATTGCCATTCGTGAACAGCACACTGCAACCGATACGCTGATATGGCTTGCCTCGTGGCGCGCCGACGACAACGCCGAACGCTTTGGCGCATCCTACACTTCGGACAACGGCAGAACTTGGCGCATCGCGCTCGATAATGAACGCCTCTATGACTTTGCCTTCAACGGCGATACGGTTTATGCCGTCGGCTCAAATGGATTGTTTATTTCGCCAAACAAAGGCAGAACTTGGATTAACAAGCGTAACTTGATCGATAAAGACAACCCGCGCCAATTCATCGGCACATCGGCGGAGTTTTTCGGTTGCTTCGTTCAGCCACTTTCAACAGGCGGAAAACGCTTGTGGGTTGGCACGGCAGACGGCACAGCAATTTCTGACGATGGCGGAAACACGTGGCAAATTCTTCGCGCCAATAAGTCCGTCGCAACGGCGGAAACGCGCACCTACGCCTATCCGAATCCCTTTGCGCCAAGCCTTGACGGACAGGTTCGAATTCGATACAAACTTTCTCGTGATGCCACCGTGACCATTCGCATTTTGGATTTCTCGATGAACCTTGTTGCGACGCCTGTGAACGCACAGCCGCGCCGAAGTGACAGAGAAGAAGAAGATGTTTGGAACGGCAAGACCAATTTCGGCGGGAAAGTTGCCAATGGCGTCTACTTTTACTCGATTGAAGCCAAAGGGCAAGAGCCAATTTACGGGAAAATCATGGTGCTCAATTAACTCACTACTTCCTACGAAAAAAAACTTAAATGCTATGCATCGCTCGTTCTGCTACTTGCTCTTTATGATGTGTCTGTTCCTTAATGCGATTTCACTTACATCATTCGGTCAAGAGCGTCCCTCGCAAATTTCTACCCGACTTCGCGAAACCGGAAATTGGAACGGTCTGTATTTAAGGCTTCGCTTTGCCGAACGGTTTTCCTATTACGGCGAGCATCATTTGAGATTTCGGAACAGCGAGGATAACCTCTATGATTTTGTTGGCAGGTGGCGGCAAATTTACAATCGGTTTGGCTTAGCCATTCAGATAGGCGATAACCTTGAAGTGATTATCGGTCCAACGTTGGTGCTAAACTTTACGCCAAGTCCGGGCAATCCGAATTTTGAGACGGTGGTTTATGAGCCGCGCATTTGGCAACAGTGGCTATTCAGCATGAACATCGACCGCGTTAAAATTTATCATCAGTTCCGATTTGAGAATCGTTGGCGACGAAGCAATGCGATTGGCTCTACAACGGAGTTCAACAATCGCTATCGCTATAAATTTCTCTTCTATGTGCCGCTTAACAAGCCAAAAATTGAGATAGGCACATGGTTTATTGCGCCGAGCGCAGAAATTTTCATGCAGTCGGGCGATAACATTGTGGTGAATCCGTTCGAGGACTTTCGGGTTTACACAGGGATTGGATATGTCCTTAATGAGAACATTACATTTTTCGGTGGGCACATGTGGACCTTCGGGCAAGAGCGTTCAGGCTTTGAATACAGTCAGAGCCACATCATTCGCCTCAATATCTTCATTGGTCTTGACTTCCGAAATGTTGAAAATAAAATTCCAAGAATTAACATCGGCGATTAAATGATGCAGAAACGATTTTTGATTTCGCTTGCAGGTTTAACCGTGATTTGTATCGGGCTTGGAATTGCCCTTGCGCGGGTTGCTTCTGAACGAAATGACCTCAAAAGCCTTGTGGCAAAACAGCAGGATTCACTGCTCTATTTTCGGTTGGAGACACTCGGCGATTCACTTCTCTTGGCGGGCAATGATTCACTTGCGATTCTGACTTTTGCACGCGCAGATTCGCTTTTTTCACAATCCGATTTAACACAGCGAGCCGCGTTTTTTATCAGCAATCGCGATAGCCTTCGCCAAAATAGGCGTGAGGAGTTTGAGACGCTTCGCAGAAAAATGCAACAAACGCTGCGCTCGCTTCTTGCGCGTGAGGAAGATGTCCGCTCACGCGACAACCAGCTGCGCGATATGAATCAAGAATATGATATTCTTCAGCAAGAACTGGCTATGCTTCAAAAGGAACTTGCCGAAAAAGCGCGTTCTATCGGGAAATTAGAGTTCAAGACCTCGCGCGGAAACTTGGTTTATTATGTTGGTGATGTAAAAGACGGCAAAGCCAATGGCTACGGGTCGGGGTCGTTCTCCACAGGAAGCATGTATGTTGGTACTTGGAAAGACAATCGTAAGCATGGCACAGGTCGCTACACTTGGAAAGACGGAAGTATTTACGACGGCGAATATGAAAATGATTATCGGAACGGGATTGGAACTTATTTTTTTACGACGGGCGAGAAATATGTTGGCGAATGGAAGAACGACAAACGTGAAGGCAAAGGCACGCTGTATGACAAAAACGGCAAGGTCGTGCTCGAGGGTATTTGGAAGAACGATGAGTTTGTGAGGTAATGTGCTTGCTCAAACTATTTGCCGAATGGCGTATATTCGCTCGAGCTTAACAATCAGTTGAATTCATGGACGATATTTTTGCAAAATCGCTTGCGCCTGCGTTAGGATACCCTGAAGAGGAGGTCAGCAAATGGTTAGATGCCGTGTTTCAAAGGATAGCGGAAGATTTAGTGCTTCATGGTGAAGTTCATTTAGGGGGATTGGGCGTCTTACGACGCGAGCATATTTCTTCTGAACCGCGCGAGATAGATGGAAAACTCACGCTTGTGCCGCCTCGTCATGAAGTGAAGTACGTAAGAAGCAGTGCAGCGGAAAGCAGTGTGGTGTTTGATGTAGGTTTGGAGTTGTTAGGGTTAGATGAAGAAGTAGCACAGAAGTTTTCAAGGGGCTTTGGGCGCGTCGTTGAAAAAGTGGTGGAAGTGCGTGGATCGTTGCAGATGGGCGAATTAGGCGAGTTTGTGCGCACAGAGCGCGATGAGTTGATGTTTAAGCAGTCGTCGACCTTGTCTGAACTGTTGAACAAACCCTTTGTTGGGCTTTCGCCTGTAACGATTTCGGGACGACGAGAGCAAACGCCTGATGTTCAGCCTAGTTTAGCCCCAGAGGTCATTAAACCTGATTCTGAAACGCAACAAGTTGCAGCAGTGGAAACAATCTCATCTGAAGTAGAGACGTCATTTTTGAAGTCGCCTGCGTCGACGGCAGACGAGGCGGCGCCGCTCAATACACACATAAACCCGCTCTTCGAGGAAGTGGACGAATCAACTTCGCCTTCCACGAGCGTTCCGCCAAGGGAAAGAGAACCGCTCTTTGTAGCGCTCGCCGCCGCTGCTAGAGTTTCACGAGAGTCAAAAGATGAAAGACCATCTGCAAGAAAAGGGTCCGAGATACCCGCTGAAGAAAACGGTAAACCGTTTGAATACGTGGCGGAGTCTCCAGCAAGAGCATCTTACAAACCGAAATTTGATGATATATCGTCCACATCAGCCTCATCGGCGACCGAAAACCTAACAACCGTGATGGGCGTCACCGAAAGCGATAAAGAAGCACCAGTGTTACGCAATATCGCTATTGCAACGGCAATCGTGTTCTTTACGATTGTCATCGCTTTTATCGTGATGAAGTATGAATCTATTTCCTTTACGCCGCCACCACCTACGCCTGTCGACCGTGCCAAAATCGAGGCCGAAAAAGCCGCTGCTGCTCGCGCTGAAGCCGAGCGCATTCTTGCCGAAAAGTCTATCCCAAAAAAGGCAGCGGGGGCTGAAGGTTCAACTATAAAAACTGAGGGCAGGCTTCTAAAAAACATCACTAAGGCCGCCAAAGATTTGCCAAAGGAACTAACAACTATTGACCTCAGCAAAGGCGGATACACCATCATTGTTGCTTCTCAACCAACGCGCGAAAATGCAGTTGCGATTGTTGAGGAATTTGGCAAACTCGGATTCGCCGCAACCGTGATGGAAAAGAAAGTTGGAAACGCTATTCGGTATCGAGTGCGCGTCGGACAATTTGCGACATTTGCTGCGGCGAATGCGGCAAAAAAGAAATACAGGAACATCATTCCTGCTGATGCGTTCTTGGACAAAGTGAGCGTCCCCACACAATAAACTCCAAGCAAGCAAAAGGGGCAAGAATATGCCCCCTGCATTCCAACCATGACGAGACAATAATTATTTGCCGTTTGGTGGTTCGACGACAATCGGTTTAATGCCCCAAATCTCTTCGGCATATTCCTTGATTGTGCGGTCGGTCGAGAACTTGCCCATGCGTGCCACATTGAGAATGGCTCGGCGCGTCCACTCCGCTTTATCGCGATATACTTTGTCGACCTCTTGTTGCTTTTTGATATATGCTTCGAAATCGGCGCACACGAAGTATCGGTCAACGTTCCAGAGTTCATCGAGAATCGGTTGGAAGATTCTGCGTTCGGTCGGGGCAAACACGCCTGCGGCAATCATTTCAAGGATTTCCTTCAAGGCAGGCGATTCGCCGATATAGGTGCGGGGATTGTAGCCACTTTGCTTTTTAGTAGCGATGTCTTCAACGGTCAATCCGAAGATGAACATGTTTTCGGCGCCGATTTCTTCAGCCATTTCCACATTTGCGCCATCAAGCGTGCCAATAGTGAGCGCGCCGTTCAAGGCGAATTTCATATTGCCTGTGCCGCTCGCCTCCATACCTGCCGTTGAAATCTGCTCCGATAAATCTGCTGCTGGAATGATTTTTTCCGCTAACGAGACCGAGTAGTTTTCAAGGAACAATACTTTGAGCTTATCGCCAACTTCACGGTCGTTGTTAATCACATCGGCAATCGAGTTGATGAACTTGATGATAAGTTTTGCCTTGAAGTAGCCAGGTGCTGCTTTTCCGCCGAACATAATCACGCGCGGCACGACATCCACTTTCGGATTGCGCTTGATTTGATTGTAAAGGTAAATCGCGTGCAGCGCGTTCAAGAGTTGGCGTTTATACTCGTGAATTCGCTTGACTTGGATGTCGAACATCGCATCTGTATTCAGCTTCAATTTGTATTTGCGTTTGATGTAATCTGCAAGTCGTTCCTTATTGGCGTGTTTGACCGCTTGCCATTTTTTTTGAAAGTCTTTGTCTTCGGCAAATTTCTCTAAGCCTTTAAGTTTGTAGAGGTCGGTAATCCAACCGTCGCCAATTTTCTCCGTGATGAGGTCGGAGAGTTTCGGGTTGCAGAGTTTGAGCCAGCGCCGCTGCGTAACGCCGTTGGTTTTGTTGTTGAAGCGTTCAGGATAAATGATGAAGAAATCGCGAAAGAGCGTTGTCTTCAAAATTTCCGTGTGTAGTGCTGCAACGCCATTAACGCTGTGTGAGCCGACGATAGCAAGATGCGCCATACGCACCATGCGCTCTGGACCTTCTTCAATAATCGAGACACGGCGCAAAAGGTCAGTATCATTCGGAAACCTCGCTGCAACTTCTTCGAGAAAACGGCGGTTGATTTCATAAATGATTTGTAAATGGCGCGGCAAGACTTTTTCCATCAAACTCACCGACCAACGCTCTAAGGCTTCAGGCAAAACCGTGTGGTTGGTATAGCCTATTGTGCGCACCGTAATATCCCACGCTTTTTCCCACGCCAAGCCTTCTTCGTCAACTAAGAGGCGCATAAGTTCAGCGACGCCAATGGCAGGATGCGTGTCGTTGAGTTGCACGGCAACTTTATCAGGAAAGGCGTCAAATGTGGTATGGGTTTTCTTATAGCGGTAGAGGATGTCTTGAAGCGATGCCGAAACGAAAAAGTGCTCCTGTTTCAAGCGTAACTCTTTGCCGACAGCCGTTGCGTCGTTAGGGTACAGCACTTTGGAAATGGTTTCGGTCACCACTTTATCGGCAACGGCTTTGGCGTAATCGCCATGATTGAAGTAATCAAAGTTGAAGTCACGTGTGGATTTTGCTGACCATAAGCGAAGGTTATTGACCGTGTTGTTTCCGTAGCCTGGAATTGGCGTATCATATGCCATCGCCATCACAACTTCAGTATCTTTCCATTCTACTCGAAACTGCCCACGTGCGTCGATATATTGATGCACATAGCCGTAGAACTTGACGGGATAAAGCGATTCGGGACGCTCAATTTCCCAAGGGTTTCCATAGCGAAGCCAGTTATCGGGCGTTTCGACTTGATAGCCGTTTCGAATGTGTTGAAAGAAAATGCCATATTCATAGCGAATGCCGTAGCCATAGCCGGGCAGGCTCATAGTCGCCATTGAATCCAAAAAGCACGATGCGAGCCGACCCAAGCCACCATTACCAAGACCTGCATCAAATTCTTGCTCTTCTAATTCTTCCAAGTTGTAGCCGAGTTCCTCGAGCATTCGACGAGTATTTTCCTCAATGCCGAGATTGATCAGCGCGTTGCCTAAAGTTCTGCCCGTCAAAAATTCCATTGAAAGGTAGTAAAGGCGTTTGGCGTCTTGATTGTAGTAGGTTTGTTGGGTTTTAATCCATCGGTCGACGAGACGGTCGCGCACGGTGTAGGCAAGGGCTTTGTAGCAGTCGCGCTCGGTAACAGTGTATTCATCTTTCGCAAGCGAATATCGAATGCGATTGATGAATGTTTTTTTCAGCGATTCAACATCGCCGCCCTTGAAGTCTTCACGAGCAATAGAAGGATTTTTCGCTTCCGTCGCAATGTCGCTGGGTGAAGCGTTCGATTTTTTCTTTCGCGATTTGGCTTTCGCCGTTGTGCTGTCACTCATGGTTTCTCTCCTGTTGTTAAAAAGTTAGGAAGTTCGGTTGTCATCTGTTGTAATCTGCGGACGCACACGGTGGATTAATCCACTTTGAACATCTTGGCTTGAAAGGGTGAAAGGCTCACGCCGACTTCATCACCTGCAAGGCTCAGTGCTTCGGCGGTCTGCAAGTCTCGCACAGTTTTCGCATAATAAAAACTTGGAAATTTCACGTTCATCTTTTGAGGCGTGTCCGACTTGTTGAGCACCACTAAAATGCGTTCGTTCAAGTCGGAGCGCAAATATGCCCATACATCTTTTGAGACGGCAAGCGTCTGAAAGTCGCCGTAGCGGAGCGCGCTGTGTGTGTTACGCAACTTGATTAAGCGTCGGACTTCGGCGAAGACCTCTTTTTCGGCGTCTGTTGTAGCGTTGCCGAAGCGCATCATGCGGCGATTGTCAGGGTCAGAGGCGCCCGTCATCGCAATTTCATTGCCGTAATAAACGACAGGAATCCCCGGAATCGTATGCAAATAGGCTTGATAAAGTTTAACCTTCTCGTAGGTTTTCGCGTCATCAATTTTCGGCGGATTGTGCCATGCGCGTTCGGCTGAATTTTCATCGAATCGAATATCGCCTTCGGCAAGTGCAGGGAATCGCACTTTATCGTGGCTATCCATCAAGTTGCCCATCAGATGCGATGTGCCGTAAATGCGGTGCGTTCGTTCTAATTCGCTCGCAAGGGCGGTGAAATCGCCGAGCGGCGAGGCAAAAGTATAGACTGCCACGTCATAGAGATTGAAATTGAACTGCGCATTGAGTTGTCCATTATTTACGTAGCTCTTGATAAGGTCGTAACTGCCAAAGGTTTCGCCGATTTGATAAACGCTTCGCTTTTGCGGAATCTCAATTTCAGATTTGATTTTGCGGGTGAGTTCACGCCAAAATTCGTTGGGAATGTGTTTAACGGCATCGTGTCGGAAGCCGTCAATGCCCGTTTGTTTGAGCCACCAAACCGCGTTATCGGTCATAGCTTTGAGCGGTTCGGGCTTTGAATAATCAAACGAGGGCAAATACGGTTCAAACCAAGTCGTGAGCCGATACTCGTCCCATAGCCGCAAGTTTTGGCGCCCATCAGGCAGATTGAGCGTGCCGAACCAATCAGGGTGCTGTTGGAAAAAGGGGTGCTCAATGTGGGTATGATTCGCCACGAAATCGAGCAACACTTTCATGCCGCGCCCGTGTGCTTTGGCAACAAGACGTTTCAAATCGTCCATCGTGCCGAAGCGCGGCTCGACTTCTTCGTGGTGTGTTGTCCAATAGCCATGGTAGCCTGTGTAGTAGCGGTGTGGTGGCGGATATTCACGGAAGGCTTTATCGGTCGAGCGATTGACAGGCGAAAGCCAAAGCACATTCACACCGAGCGAATCGAAGTAGCCTTCATCTAACTTTTGAATGATGCCCGCCAAATCGCCACCGTGCCAATTGGCGGGTGCAAGAAGCGAATCATGCTTGACAGGACGGTCGTTGGTTGTGTCGCCATTAGCGAAGCGGTCAATCATGATGGAATAAATCACCGCATCATGCCATTGCCATTCTTTGACCATTGCTTTGGACGCAAAAGGCGCAGTGGTTTTAGAGCCTTTGGGTCTGCCATTGAGCAAATAGACCGTTTGCATTGGCGTTACATTGCCACCTTTTGAAATCGCAACACGCACGACTTTTTCGCCGACCAAATCGCGCTGTTTGAGTTTTACAATAACTCGGTTTTCAACAATTTGAAGCTGTTGTGGCGGAACGGCTTGATTGCCTTGAAGCGCGATAATCTCGCTGGCTAAAATTTTCGTCGAGTCGCCTTCATAAACGAAGTGAAGCTCTGTCAGGTCGTTGCGCACGCGCGATTCAATCGGGTGAAGGTATGTGCGTTTTGCATTTTGCGATTTCACCTCAATGACGGAGTTATATCCGCCAAAGCCGTTTGGCTGTTTGACAGGATTTTTTTCATCAATCACTTCTTTGCCGTCGACAACGAACTTGTATTCATACCGCCCAGCGTCGAGCGAGAGCGTGCGTTCAAATGCGCCATTTGCAAGTGTCATTGGCAAGCTTGTGCGATTCCAACTGTTGAAACTGCCCATCAAGAAAACGCGCGTTTCATTTGGCTTTGGTTCATATCGGAACACAACCGTTTGCAGTCGCTTGATGAACACGGGAAGTTGATATGTGCCGTTGCCGTGCCGAAATGCAAGCAACATCAAGCCTTCAGCATCTTCTTTTGGAAAGAGCACAAGTTTTCGCGTAGCAGTGTCAAGGCTAATTTGAACAAGCGCATGAGGCTCGAATTGAACGGAATAAGTTTCCGCGTAAAAAAGGTCGGAAAGCAAGAGCGTATCAGGCTTACCTGCAATCAGTTGAATCGGTTGAAGAAGGTCGCGAATGGCAGAAACCTGCGGCGGCGGGGGCTGACACGCACTCAAAAAACAAAGCGCAAGAGCGACAAAAGTAGAACGACAAAACTGCATTGGAACAACTTGTTGTTATTCTCCTAAAAAACTTTTTCAAAGATACGACACAACCTTGCGAATCGGAAACCGCACCGCCGCCTCAACGCGCTGTTATTTTGATGAACATGAACTACTTTTGCTTAAACCATTAAACGCTTACACATGCATCGACCGCCCGAACTCAACGACGAGGAAATGCTATTTCCGCCCTTTCACGGATTTCCGAAAGAAGCCATGCAGTTTCTAAAAAAGTTGAAGAAGAACAACACGCGGGAGTGGTTTCAATCGCACAAAACGGAGTATGAAACGAAGGTGAAGTTTCCGATGCAATGTTTAATTGCAACACTTGGCGCAATGCTCAAATCCGACTTGCCACACTATGCCTTCAATCCCAAAAAATCCATTTTCAGAATCCATCGTGATGTGCGCTTTTCAAAGGATAAATCGCCGTATAAAACCCACATCGCCGCCGCGTTCAACCTTGCCAATCGCACCAGCGAAGCCGTTGAGTTGCCCGGATTTTATCTGCACATCGAGCCAAAGACGAGCAAAGAGAGTTGGGGCGTTTTTGCAGGCGGCGGCTTGTATATGCCCGCCTCTCCTCATCTGAAAGCCATTCGCGAGAAAATCGCGCACGAGCCCGACCGCTTTTTAAGCATCATTGAGGAAAAGACGTTCAAGAAATTTTTCAAGGGAATTGAAGGCGAGAAATTGAAAACCAATCCAAAAGGCTACGACGCAACGCACCCCATGATTGAGCACTTAAAGCACAAGCAGTTTTTTGTGTCGCGTGAATTTGATGAAGAAGAAATCTATAAGCCGATTTTCGCTAAGCAAGTCGCCGAGACTTTTCGCGCTACTCTTCCGCTCGTGAATTTTCTCCACGATGCCGTTAAGAATGTGTCATTAAACAAGCCTCACATGTTCATTGCGCAAGAAGACGCACCATTGCGATAGAAACTAAAACGAGCGCAGAACCGTGTTGATGCGGAAATGTTTGTCGTCTCTTTCGGGGTAATCGGTGGTATAGTGCAAGCCTCGCGATTCGCGGCGTTTCATCGCGCTCTCGATAATCAAACTGGCAACTTTGATGATGTTGCGCAGTTCTAAAAGTTCAGCGGAAACTTTAGTTTTCTTGTAATAGGCTTCGGTTTCTTCTTTGAGAAAATCAACTCGGCGTTCGGCGCGCTTTAAGCGCAGGTCGCTCCGAACGATTCCGACGTAATCGTTCATCACTTGTTGGACTTCTCTACGATTGTGTGAAATGAGAATCCACTCTTCGGGGTTTTCCGTGCCGCTTTCGTCCCAATCTGGAAATTCCACGGTGTTTTTTACGTCTGCCAAGTTTTCTTTGATGCTCAAGAACGCGCGATGCGCAAAGACAAGGGCTTCGAGCAGGGAATTGCTGGCTAAGCGATTTGCGCCGTGCACGCCTGTTGAGGCAACTTCGCCGCAAGCGTAAAGGCGGTTGATGGTAGTGCGCGCGAAAAGGTCGGTCGCCACGCCGCCGCATGAATAATGCATCGCTGGCACAACGGGAATCATCTCGCGCGTGATGTCAATGCCGAACATCAAGCAACGCTCGTAGATGTTGGGGAAATGCTCTTTGATGTCGCTTTCAGGCTTGTGCGTGATGTCGAGGTAGACGAACTCGTCGCCGCGTTTTTTCATCTCGCTGTCGATGGCTCGGGCGACAATGTCGCGTGGAGCAAGTGATTTTCGCGGGTCGTATTTGTGCATAAACTCGCATCCGTCTTTGGTGCGCAAAACGCCACCGAATCCGCGCAGGGCTTCCGTAATCAAAAATGATTTGGCGTCAGGGTGGTAAAGCGTGGTGGGGTGAAATTGAATAAACTCCATGTTGTGAATTTCCGCGCCTGCACGATACGCCATCGCAATGCCGTCGCCTGTGGCGATTGGGGGATTGGTTGTGTGCAAATACACATGTCCGCATCCGCCTGTGGCGAGCATGGTGAATTTGGCTAAAAACTTTTTGAAGCGGCCTGTTTGCGTGTCGAGTGCATAAGCGCCATAGCAAGTAATGTCGTTGGTTTTCTTGCGAAGATGATGCTCCGTAATGAGTTCAATCGAGACATGATGCTCGAGAAGAATGATATTTGGATGTTCAGAGACTTTTTGAAGCAAGGCACGCTCGACTTCTTTGCCTGTGAGGTCAGCAGCATGAACGATTCGATATGCTGAGTGTCCGCCTTCGCGCTCGAAGTGCAGTTTGCCGTCCTTCTTCGTGAAGTTGACCCCAAGTTCAATCAACTCTTTGACGTGCTTCGGACCTTCTTTGACCATCACCTCAACGGCTTCGCGGTTGCAAAGTCCTGCACCTGCATCGAGCGTATCGGCAATGTGTGCTTCGAAGGAATCTTCGGGCGTAAGCACGGCAGCAATTCCGCCTTGTGCCCAATTCGTGTTGGAGTCGGAGCGTTCTTTTTTGGTGATAACAATCACTTGTCCAATTTCAGCGGCTTTAAGGGCGAAGAAAAGTCCCGCAATTCCGCTTCCAATCACGAGCACATCAGTTTTAATGGTCTCTGTCATTTACTCCATCGAGCGTTCAGGAAAAAATTTCGCTTTCACAAGTTCCCAAACAATGGGCAAAATTGAAATAAAAATGATAGCGAAAATGACGAGCGAAAAGTTCTTCTTCACAATCGGCAACTCACCAAAGAAAAAGCCAAGAAACGAGAGCGAAAAAATCCAAACCAAGCCACCAACAATGTTGTAAGTAATGAAGCGTGAGTAAGTCATGCTTCCCATGCCTGCCACAAACGGCGCGAAAGTGCGCACAATCGGCACAAAGCGTGCAATGACAATCGTTCGTCCCCCATAGCGTTCATAAAAGTCATGCGTTTTATCAAGATATTCCTTTCTGATGATTTTGGATTGATGCTCGACAAGGTAGTCGCCGAACCGATAGCCGATGAAGTAATTAACTGTGTCGCCTAAAATGGCGGCAGCTGAAAGTAGCAAGGCGATGAGCCATAAATCTAACGCGCCTGTCGAGGCTAACGCACCGACGGCAAAGAGCAATGAATCGCCAGGCAAAAACGGTGTAACCACAAGCCCCGTCTCACAAAAAATGATAAGAAAGAGAATGGCGTAAAGCCATATGCCGTATTCTTCCGAAAGCGCGACAAGATATTTGTCGAGATGAAGCACCACATCAATAAACTGTTTGAGAAGGTCCATTATGAAAGTGATTTTGGTGAACGAGATTTGAGCAAGTTAAAAAGAATCGTGCCGATAATAACGACGAGTAAAACGGCAATGCCTTTGTTGATATAGGCTTCCAATTCGGGAAACTGTTTGACGACGAAATAGCCCAAGAGCGAAAACGAGACAATCCACACAACTGCGCCGCTGATGCTAAAAAAAATGAAGCGCGGATAAGGCATATTGGCAATCCCAGCGACAGTGGTCGCAAAGTTACGCACAACAGGGAAGTATCGCGCAAGAAAAACGGCTTTGCCACCGTGCTTGTCGTAAAAGGCTTGCGCTTGAAGCAAATACGCACGCTTGAAAAAAAGCGACTCCTCTCGTTCAAAGAGTTTGCGCCCGAAATGTTTGCCAATGAAGTAGCCTGTGGAATCTCCGAGAATGGCAGCAAGAATCATCACGAGATTGATTTGCACGATGTCGAGTTTGCCTGTTGCCGCCACAAGTCCTGCCGTCAAAATCAGCGCATCGCCTGGAAGAAGAAAACCGAAAAAGAGTCCAGTATCGGCGAAGATAATGAAGAAAAGCAACGCATAGCCGCCCCAGCGAATCATCTCGTCGAGCGAGCCAAAGGTGAGTGTTTCGAGCATTGAAGTTTGTTTTACTTCGAGAGTTTTAACATTCGCTCTATCGGCTTCAAGGCACGCAGGCGCAACTCTTCATTCATCGTAATTTCAGGCGAGCGGTGTTTCATCGTCAGGTAGACCTTCTCAAGCGTGTTGAGTTTCATATAGGGGCACTCGTTGCAAGCGCAGTGTTTTTCTTCGTTTGGCGGTGCGGCAATGAAGGTTTTATGCGGCGAGCGTTTTTGCATTTCATGAATGATGCCCGCTTCGGTAGCAACGATAAATTCAGTGTGCGGACTTTGAATCGTGAATTCAAGCAACGCTTTGGTAGAGCCGATAAACGCGGCATGTGCTAAAACAGGGGCTTCACATTCGGGGTGCGCAATGATGATGGCGTTGGGGTGTCGCACTTTAAGCGCGATGAGCTTTCGCTCGCTGAACGTTTCATGCACGATGCACGAGCCTTGCCACAGAATCATCTCTCGCCCAGTTTTCTTCATCAAATACGCACCAAGATTTTTATCAGGCGCGAAAATAATTTTTTGCGATTCAGGAACGGAGCGCACAATTTTTTCAGCGTTAGACGACGTGCAAATAATATCCGACATCGCCTTGATTTCCGCTGTGCAGTTGATATAACTAATCACTACTGCATCGGGGTGCTGTGCCTTGAACTGTGCAAAGAGCGCGGGCGGACAAGAATCGGCAAGCGAGCAACCTGCGGCTAAATCAGGCAAGAGCACTTGCTTGGTCGGATTCAAAATTTTTGCCGTCTCTGCCATAAAATGAACGCCACAAAAGACAATCACATCAGCGTTGGTTGATTTTGCCGCTTGTGCCAGTTGCAAACTATCGCCTAAAAAATCGGCAATGTCTTGAATGTCAGGCTCTTGATAGTAGTGCGCGAGAATAACAGCATTCAGTTCCTTTTTCAAGCGCGTGATTTCTTCAAAGAGATCGAGCGAGGCAAGCGGACGGTCATGTTGAACTGCGGTTTCCATACTAAAAAACGTTAAAGTTAAAATTCGCTAATGCCGACTAACCGACACGAGTGTTCCCAAAAACGTTTGCGAATCTCGACGTTATCGACAATCGGGTTATACGGTTGCGGTCGCTTTTTGGCGAAGTATTTGCCTGAAACGCTGGCTACTTCGGGCGACAACGCCAAATAGACCGAAGTTTCGGCACCCTCCTCGAGCGATGCACCTTTTATCGCAAATCCTGCTGCTAAAAGTTTCGTTGCAATCACGCCTGGGTGCAAGGTGTTTGATGTGATATGGCTTGCTTTAAGCCGCTCGGCTAATTCAACGGCAAAGAGCACATTCGCCAATTTTGAGCGCGAATAGGCATCATATCCGTCAAACTTTTTTTCGCCTTGAAGATTTTCAAAATCGAGCGTGGCGCGCATGTGTGCAATCGAGCTCACTGTAATCACCCTTGCCGCTGTCGATTTGCGCAAGAGCGGCATACAGAGGTGCGTCAAAAAGAAATGCGCAAGATGATTAACGGCAAAGGTCATTTCATAGCCATCGTGCGAAAGTTCGCGTGTTTTCATAAATACGCCTGCGTTGTTGATAATCACGTCCAATCGCGGATATTTTTGCTCCAGGTCAACGACCATTTTGCGAATGGCGTTCAAGGAAGAGAGGTCGGCATGAAAAATATCTAACTTGGCGTGACGATGCTTAGCATACAACTCTTTCATCGTGTCGATAAGCCGCTTCGGATGGCGTCCGTGCAAGAGTACGGTTGCGCCTTGATTGGCAAGCTCGAGTGCTGTTTGTTTGCCGATGCCGTCGGTTGACCCTGTTACGAGCACAATTTTGTCTTCCATGATAGTGTTGCCGCTCTGACTGAAATGTTGTTGTAACTTCGCACGATATTGAAGTGCAAAAATGCACGTAAAAATTTGAATTCTGAACCTGATGAAACGCCTTGCTATTTTGTTGCTAATCTCCCTGCCCAGTGTTCTTATGGCGCAGAAGAAGAGTGCTCCGATTTCAATTGATGTTTACGGCGCAAAGTTCAGTTTTATTTTTCAAGCAAGCAACCTTGACGAATTAGAACGCACTAAACTGGTTCAGCCACGCTTTGCCGACCTTGCCAACGATGCCATTCACAACGCTATGCTGTTTGCCAGCCGATTGATTGACCTTTGCGATTCGCTCAACTTTCCCGATTGGCTTCGCTTGAAATTAGTCGGCGAAATCGCCAAGCGTGTCGCCAAAAAAAACAATCAAAAAGTATTCACGGCAATGGTTCTGCTTCGCGCAATGGGATATAACGCAAGCATTATTTTGCTCTCGAGGCAATGGCATCTCGCCGTTGAAATTGACCAAAAAATCTTCTTTGCAACCATCTTTGAAGAACAAAAAAAGCGATATGCTATTTACGATATAGACCGTGGCGAACTGATGAAAGAGACAGGCGAATCAAACGGATTTTATGATGCCAATGAGTATTTGGGCAGAACCTTAGAGCCTATTGCACTTTTTCAAGATGGCTTGCCAATGCTTCCCTACACGCCAATCAAGAAAACAGTTACATGGAAATTTGATACAGATGTCTACACCCTCACTTATACGCTCAATCAGAACATGGTCAAGTATTTGGAAGAGCGGCCGCAGACCGATGTCTCGACTTATTTCAACGAAAGTATTTCGCAAGACGTAGTCCGTGCCGTGATTGAGCCACTCAAAAAATTGATAGAAGAAAAACGATTTCATGCGCGCCAAGCCCTTGCCTTCTTGCACGCGTTTGTGCTAAATGGATTTGCCTACAAGGACGATATGAAAACCAAACGCGGCGAACATACCAATAGCGTCTACGAAACGCTGGCAAGCGACTTCTCAGATTGTGAAGACCGTTCCATCTTGCTTTCAGTGCTCGTGCGTGGGATACTGGGATTTGAAGTGGTCGCACTGGAATTTCCAAACCATATCACACTGGCAGTTCATTTGCCAAACTTTGTGCCTGAAGAAACCGACGAAGTTTACACTTACAACGGCAAGCGCTATTTGAGTGCAGACCCTTCATGCTTTGGAAAACTGGGTGCAGTGAATCCAGACTTCAAAGGCAAAGACCCGATTCGTTTTATTCGCGTTCAGCCACTGATGGTTTTTAGAGCCAATCGTTGAAAACACAAACAGACTTCTTTTCTCACCGTTTCCGTTGTAACTTTGAAAAAATGAACATTTATCTTCATTGAGCGAAATGAAGCCATCTGACATTTCCAACCATGAAAAACGCACCAAATGATGCGCTTTTGCCAATTGAGAAGCTTAAAGCCCATCTCGAACTTTTAGACCCGATTACATGGGTCGGCGTCTTGCAGGGAATTGTTTGCGGTGCGATTGCATCAGGACAGATGAAATTTTCGCTTCAGCATCTTGGAGAATTTGCACTGCTTGCATTGCTCTTTGGACCACTCGGCACCGGCTTCTCGCAATCTGTCAATGATTACTACGACCGTGACCTTGACCGAATCAACGAGCCGACACGCCCGATTCCGTCTGGAAGAT
>CALKXI010000073.1 GCA_938003965.1 uncultured Chlorobiales bacterium | reverse complement strand
GCGTTGAATCGGGTGAAGTGTCGGCAAATGATAGCGTTGCGATTGCTTACAAGCAGAAAGAATAATTTTTTCCCATCGTTCATTTTTTCCGTTGCGTCGCTGTTCGTCGGGTCGCGAGACAGTGCGCTGTGTTATCATCGGTAAAATTTCGCTAATGCCAAGTTCAGTCGATTTTTCCAAGAAGTTCTCGAAGCGGTCGGACGTTTTCGTCAGTGAAATGGCAATGCTGACGCGGGTTTGCGGCGGCTCTTGAATCTGAGTGCTAATAATTTTCGCCATGAGCGAGGTTTTATCAATCGTTTCAATAATGGCATCGTATCGTGTGCCTTTGCCGTTAATGCAGTGAATTGTGTCGCCGACCTTGTGGCGAAGCACTTTCGTGGCATGTAAAAACTCTTGTTCGGAAAGCGTAAGCGTGTTGGAATCAAGATTGATTTGAGATGGCGGTGCAAAAAAGAGTTCCATAATTAGAATGGATAAGCGTTATGAAGCCGTAACGGCAAGTGTTGCAATGGTGATTTTTCCTGCGCCGCTTTCTTTGAGCGTTTTAGCGCACTCGAGCATCGTTGAGCCAGTCGTAAAAACATCGTCAATTAAAAGCAAATGCTCTCCGTTCAATTTGGAAGAACATTGAAACGCATGTTTGATATTTCGCTTTCTGCCTTCAAGTGAAAAGCCCGTTTGAGTGGAAGTATATCGCGTGCGTTGTGCAAGTTCCTTGACAGGTGCGCCGACGATTTCAGAAACCCCAGTTGCGAGACGCTCGGCTTGATTATATCCGCGCTCGATTTTGCGAAGTTTGTGTAGTGGCATGGGCACAATGAAATCAAACTTGGCATTGGGTCGTTCGCGCAAAATCACTTCGCCTAAACGCCGACCTTGCTCGACAGCAATGCGAGAAAAGCCGTCATACTTAATGGCGTGAATGAGCGATTGCAACTTGCCTTGCTTGTAAAAGCGATAAAGCGAGAGCGCATCACTAATGACTGTTTGATTTGGAAAACAATTTTGCAAGGAAGTGAGCATATCGGTGGTGGATTCATTTGGCAGTAAAAATGCATCGAATTCATTTTGACAGTTGCTACAAATGTAGGTTTCATCGGGCGTCAAAGGCGATTGGCAAATGATGCAAACATTCGGATAAACAAGATGCAACAGCGGTCGGAACAGTGTTTCAAGCGTCATGATTCGGAAAGAATTTGAACAATACCACGAAGCGGAATCACAACCCAATCGGGACGATTGTTGAGCTCATACGAAAGTTCATACATGGCTTTTGAAAGCAAAAATGCGTTAAGCAATCGCTCGCGCTCGTCAAGCGTTTTCGGAACAAAAGGCGCACTTTCGGCAACGGCTAAATACGATTTCAAAAACGTGCGACTGACTTCGCAAAACCAAATTTCGCCAAACGGCATTAAACGATGCAAGGCTTGTGTTGTGCGCGTTTCATCTTGAAGCAGTGACGCATAAACCGCATAGTGAAATGAGCGAATCATGCCCGCAAGGTCTTGAAAGGCAGGACGCTTTTGGCGACGCGCTTCAATCGGACGCATTGGCTCACCTTCAAAATCAATGATGACGAAATCCTTTCCTGTGAAGAGCACTTGCCCCAAATGATAATCGCCATGAATCCTGATTTTGTGAACACGAATTGGCGATGTCATGAAAGTTTGTAAGCGAGAAAAAATGTGTTGGCGTCGACTCAAAACCCATTCGGCAAGTTCTTTCGCATTCTCGGAAAGCGTCTGAAATTTGGAGCGAAGCAATTTGAGCGCGGCGGTGGCTTCGCTTATCAAGGCGTCTTGAATCGCGTTTTGATTTTCTTCGGTGAGCCGTTCAGGCTTGAAAGCAGGGCGTTTGGAAGAAGCAAGCGCGAGGTGCAGTTCGGCAGTTCGTTTGCCTAATTGTGCCGCGTGCGCTAAAAATCGTTTTGCGTTGTTTTTCACAAGTGGTAATGGCGGCGCGTCGAGATTCTGAAAAAATGAAGTGCAGGAAAGTGTAAGAGGCTCGTGGTGTTCAACTTTTTTGTAAAACGATTGCACCTCGAGAAGCGTCAAATCCCACGCTGAACTTTTGTTTTGGGTGAAGGTTTGAAGAAGCGCGAGAAAAATTTCTTGACGGTTCGGCGATAGATAGCAAACCGAACCGACATACTTTGGCGCATGCTCAAAATGCGCCGTCTCGGTTAAAAACGACAGCACTTCCGCATCAGGATTCAATCCCTCTTCCAACTTGCGATAAACTTTCATAAACAACTCTTTGCCGTAGCGAACAGAAGAATTGCTTTGCTCCAACGAGAGAACCTTTGAAGAGAGAATCTTCTTGAAAGAATGGCTCGAGCCTTTCTCGAACACGAATTTCCCAACGGCTGTTTTGAACGAGCGCGTTGAGGCGATAGCGTCGAGTAAAAATGTGCGGAACGCCTCGTCATAAATGCCATCAATTAAGACCGAAGGTTTCTCCAACAAAGAGAGTTCGGCAATCAGGCTTTGCGGATAGTGGTGAGTAATCTTGTTGGATTGGCTTAATGGTTTCAGAGATAAAGGAAGAAAATATCGCTCGGTGCGCTGACGCGAGAGTTCGGCTTCGAGAAGCAAAAGTGCAAAGTGTGAATCGGGCGGAATGAAAGCGTCGACAATCCGCAAACGCTTGATAGATAAAGCCTTTGAAGCAAACCAGCGTTGGTGTTCAAGATATTTCGGAAGAATCTGTCGCTCGAGGTGAGAGAGAAAAGGAGGTTCAAAAAGGTCGCCAAATGAACGAAGAGAAGGGCACGATACTGCTTCTGACATAGTCGGTTTTTTGAAAGTTCAGTTTTCAGAAGATAAGCGTTTGCGAGAACTTTCACGACAACCGAAGAGCATTAAGTTGCTTCTGCAGGAACGTGCAAAGGCGTTGAGATTTCCCTTTCCGAAATTGGCTTAACAAAGCGAAGCAAGACCGCCGCAAGCACGGCAACCATTGCAGATAAAATTCCTGCAAATAAAAATCCGTCAAGTTCGCCGCTTGGCAAGCGCACCACAAGCAAACTTGCAACAGAGGCAGAAATCCCCGAAAAGAGTTGTTCAAACGACGCATTCACGCTCATAAATCCAGCGCGAACGGTTGGCGGAACGCTTGATGTAATCAGTGCCAATGCAGGAATGCGACGCGCACGCGAAAGCGACATAAACGCTACAAAAATGAACAGCATCAACGCAAAGGAACTTGTCGGCATCGTGGTGAAAAGAAGCGTAAGCGGCACGAGCAAAAGGCTAATCGTGAGAAAAATTGACCACTTGCCGAAGCGGTCAGCAAGCCAACCCGTTGGATAAGAAACAAGAAAAGTAAGCACACCGCCGACGATGTAAAGCGTGCGAATCTCAGAATCTGAAAGTCCGCGATTGCTCGCAAGAAAGGGATTGATGAAGGGAATCACGGCATAACTCGCCATGGCAATCAGCGCGGTAACGAGAAAGGCTGAAAAATTACTTCGCGAAGTGAGAATGGCTTTGGCTTGCTCTGAAATTCGTTGCGACGCTTGAAGCGAAAGATGTGCGTTCATAGACGGCAAGCCAAAAAGCAAGGAAATCCATACAAGAAAACTCAAAAGCGCGTTGAAAAAGAAAATCGCGTTCCAACTGAATTTTTCAGCAAGAAACAACCCAAGCGGAACGCCGACGACAGAGGCAATCGCAAACGAACTTAGCACTGTGCCAAATGCCACGCCTTGATGTTCTGGTGCGATTTGGTCGCCGATGATGGAAAAAATCGTTGCAACCATTAAGCCGCCGAATGCGCCCGCAATTACTCTTGCCACAATCAAAGCCGTTGCTGATGGCGCGAGCGCACACAAAAGAAGCGAAACAGCAAATCCGCCATAGAGTAACAGCAACGCACTTTTGCGGTTAAATCGGTCGAGATAAAACGCGCCGAACAAGCCAAAGATGCTTGCGCTCAAACTATATGCTGAAACTAGCGTTCCAAGTTCGCGCGTCGAGGAGTCAAATGCTTTCACAAAGGCTTGCGTTAAAGCGGGCATAATCATGTAGTCCAACATGTAAGTTAAATAGACGGCTGAAAGCAAAAGCAAAAGCGGACGCATGGGCGTTGTAAGTTGATGTTGATGTCAATCATAGAAAGTCATTCTGAACGAAGTGAAGAATCCAAATGGATTCCCCGCTGACGCTCGGAATGACGAGCATGAAGTTCTTCGCTACAAACTCACGCTGGTTGAAACCGTGGCTTGTCGTTGCAAGACGGTGCCGCCAAAAATTTGGTAATGCCGACGGTCAAGTGCGTTAAAGACATTAAAGCCAATTTTCCAATAGCGCGTGATGTAGTAACTGCCGTTGAGATTCAGCACGGCAAAAGCAGGAACGAATCCCTCTTGAACGCCTGCCAGCCAAGGAAAACCCTCAACGTAGCGCAGGTTCGCCGAGAAATCAAATTGGTTCGGCACGGTGTAAGTTGCGCCGAGATTAACGCGATGCGGCGATGTGTTCGGAAATATCGGTTGTGCAGGAACAGCATTTTCCAAGACGCGCGCGTTCAGATAAGCGTAGTTCGCCGTCAAGAGTAAGTTATCGTTCAAGTAATAATTCACCCCAAATTCCAATCCGAGTTCTTCAATCAAGCCAATGTTGAGCGTGGTTTGAACGAGCATCGGACGATTTTCGGCGATAACAAGTTCAACCGGGTTAATGCGTGCCGCTTGAATGCCTTGTGCCAATCGGCGATTGACAAACTCGTTGACTTCAGGCGTGGCGGAACTGTAGCGATAGGGCGTAAAGACGAGCGGCGCATTGACGCTGAGCGGCGAGGAAATAAAATTACTCCGACGATTCAAATACGCATCAACCGTAACGAAGAGCGTTCTTGAAAGCACGCCTTTGTAGCCGATTTCAAACGACAAGGCTTCTTCGGGCTTAATGTTCCGATTGCCAAGCGAGAAACGGTCAAGGCGCGAGAAGGTGAGCGTATCGCTGATGCCAAGAAGCGTTAAAGAGTCATTGATGGCGCGAACTGTTGTGGCAAGGTTAATTGGTGCACCAAGTTGAGAGCGACGGAAGAAGTCGGGATAACTCGGACGCAAGAATGCTTGATTCACCGTAAAGCGGAATGTGTGATTTTCAAACGGCGAATAAACAATCGCGGCTTTCGGAGAAATTTTCGTTTCAATTAAGGTTGAAAAATCAACGCGCGTTGCGCCAACGAGTTGAAGGTTTGGCAAGAGGTTGTATTCGAGTTGTCCGTAAATGCCCGTGAAAGTGTTGTGCAAGTTGTTGCGCGTAAGCGAATTGGCACTGAGCAACGGTTGCGCGCCCGAGACGACCGTTTCAATGCGTTGCCATTGATGCGAAAGTCCTGCAATGGCGCGAAGTCGGTTGTTGAAGTAAGAATCATTGACTTGAATTTCAGTGGTGATGTCGTCGGAATCTTCGGCGGAATTTGCCGCAGGCGTGTTCAAAACAGGTTGTGGGAACGGCGTGAATCGGCGATTCCAAACGCTTTGAATGTTCAAGCGAGGCGTGTTGTAAGCAAGGCGCACAAACGGCTTATTGACAAGCGGAATCAAGATGCGACCAATCGTATTGACATAAACTTCATTGCCGCTGTTGGAAATGCCGCCTTCGAGCGTGAGCCGTTCCGTTTCGGTGAAATCATAATCGGCGCGTAGCGTAAGCACGTTGTTGAAGTTATCGAGCCATTCATCGCGGAGCGGACGGCGGTCAATGCCAAGTCCGGGATATTCCAATCGTCCGCCCGTTGTGGTGTCGCGTGAGACGAGCGTAATGTTACGCATGCGTGCAAAGCCGCCGTTAAGTTTGAAGGCGAATTTGCCGAAGGCTTGTGCGTGTCGGAACTCGCCACGATAGGTGTTCCACTCGCCGAAGGTGAAGGCGGCGCGAGTGCCCTGAACATCGCGCGGTGCAAAGGTCGTAATGTTGATGACGCCGTTGTAAGCGTTTGTGCCGAAGAGTGCCGAGCCGGGTCCGCGCACGACTTCTATTTGTTGAACATCGGAAAGCGTTGTGGCAAGCGAGTTCCATTCTTGCAAGTTCAGAAGTGGTGTGGAGGGGTCGCGTCCGTCAATCAGCACTAAAACGCGGCGGTTGATGGAGTTGTTGAATCCGCGCGTATTGATGTTGAAGTCGTTTGCGCCCGATTGCGCTACATCAATTCCCTGTTGATGCTCTAAAACTTTGCCGAGTTGACCGTGAATTGCGCCGCGCGCTAACTCCGCAGGCGTAATCACATTGACGGCGGCAGGGGCTTCGGTCAGTTTCTGCATACGGCGCGACGCACCATAAACAACCACATCTTGCGCCCTAATGGCTTCAACTTCGAGGACGAAATTTGCGACGGTTTCGTCGTTTGGCGAAAGTCCAATCGTTTGCTCAATGCGTTTGTATCCGACGCCTGAAACGACAACGGTTTGCGCGCCTGCGGGCAATTTTTCCAAGCGATAAGTTCCATCGCTTTTGGTTGTCGTGCCCATCTTCGTGTCTTTGATGAACACCGAAACGCCGACGGCGGCATCGCCATCGCTGGTTGTAATTCTGCCTTTGAGTGTGGCGGTTTGCGAATAAGCGGAAACGCTAACGAGCGTAAAGAAAATCAAGCCGTAAATAGGTTTCATGTTGATTTCTTGTTTGATGATTTGGGTTTGAGGAAACCTTGTTTGAGGCGTTTGTCAGTTTTGGGTGCAATAAGTTTGCGGAGCGTGTTTGTCATTAAGCCAGCACCAATCAAGGATTGGCGGAACTTGTAGGCGTCGCGAAGCGGGTAAGATTTTCCGTCCAAAATCCATTGAAGAAAAACACCGTCCGACATTGCCAATTCAAGTCGCGTGAAGGATTCAACATCGACATCGACGAAGAGTTTGAGTTTGATAAGTTCTTGCGCGACTTTTCCGCCGAGTTCGGAAAGGCGCGATTTCATTTCGCGAATGCGATTGAGGAAATGCGGATTTTGAGAGCGAATGGCGTGCGCCCAAAATTCGAGTAAGATGGCGGCGTGGTCGGCGTGCTTTTCGTAGAACTCGACGGTTGTGTCAATCAGCGCGCTGGCTTTGGAGACAGGGTCTAAAAGGCGTTCAGATTGGCGGAGCATATCGGCTTCGTATTCATCAATCCAAGAGTCATAGACGGCAAGAAATAAATCTTCTTTCGTCTCGAAGTATTCGTAGAGCGTGCCTTTGCCGACGGCGGCGTAGTCGGCAATGTCTTGCATTTTCGTTTCGTGGAAGCCTTTCTTTGCGAACATCTCGATAGCGGCGTGAATGAGAAGTTGGCGTTTGGCTTCTTTGGCTTCTTCGGTTCGCGAGCGTTGCGGCGACATGAAAGTTGGTTTTTTTGATGTGAGAAAAATCAGACAGAGCCAATCACTGTGTCAAAATGAAAATGCCGTAGCCAACGACCATGAACAGTCCGCCCAGCGTGGCAACGCCAATCGCTTGCGACATCGCAGGTTGATACTGCGAAAGGTCATGATAATTGCGAGCAAGTGAGACCATTTTGAAAGACATTGGCGCAGTGAGCAACGCCAAAAGCGACCACACAGGCAAAAAGCCGAAGGCAACACTGCCAATCAAAAAGAGATATGCAAGTGCAGTAATGACGGTTAGGATTTGCACGGCGCGCGCTTGTCCTAACTTGACGGGCATGGTGAATTTGTTGTTCTTCACATCGTCGTTGTGGTCAAAGATGTTGCTGACAATTCCGACATTCATCACGAAAATGCCAACGGGAATGGAAGCCAAAATAGGCGACCAATTAAACGACTGTGTAAGCACAAAGTAAACGCCGAAGACAAGCATCGGACCGAATGCAAAGAAGAGCGAACTTTCGCCTAAGCCGCGAAAATTAAGTCGTAACGGTGGCGAAGTATAAAACAAGACGAAGAACGCACCGATGGCGGTGAGTATCAATATCGGCATGCCGACGGCAAACAGAATGTACAAGCCCGACGCAAGTGCCAACGCAATACAGATGAGAAACGCGACAAACACTTGCTTGTCCGTAATGAGTCCGCGAACAAGTGGGCTGTCGTGAAATTGTTGGTCTTTGTTGGCGAAGTTGCCGTTTTTGTAATCGAAGTAATCATCGATGAAATCGGCGGCGGTGTGTGCGGCGATAATGCCCAAGAAAGCGATAGAGAAAAGCGTCCAATCAAATGAGCCATGAGCAAAGGCGATAATACCGCCCAACATGGCAGGAATTGCACTGGTGACGAGGAAAGGCGCGCGTGCCGCTTTAACCCAAATACCGATTTGTTCGGCGAGCGTGAACTGTTTTGCAGAGGCGTTCATGTGTCGATACTCCTACTGTTTGAAGGTTGATTATGAAAGTAAAAATCCAAGACTGGTTAGCACTCCGAAACTGATGAGCGTTGTAATCGAGCGCACGGTTGCCCAAAGGTATTCGTGCACTTCGCTTCGATTGGCTTCAACCGTTTTGACAACCGATAGCGCAAACGGTGCAGAAAGCAAGCCTAAAAGTGTGAGCACGGGCAAGACTTGAAGCGCGACGCCAACGATTAAACTTGCATAACCCGCAATCAAGAGCGACTTGATGACCGTGTTGTTGAGCTTGATAACAAACGCATTCCCCGCTTCCTCGCGAATTTCATAGCGTGCACCTTTGAGGTAAGCGACAACCGTTACGAAACAAGCGATAGGAATTGACATGGCAAGCGTTGTAAAATCGAGTGAAGGATTGAGCGCATAATAAGCACCCATCATCGAGAGCGGTCCGAAGGTGATGAAGATGACGACCTCCTTGTATCCGCGTAGCATCAACGGCGTGAAGAAAATCGCGACCAAGCCGCCCAAAATCGCGAAGAGCAAAATCTCAAAGCCGATTTTATAGACGAAGTATCCGCCGATGATGGCGTCAATCACAAGACACAAAATGCCTGCTGTGAGCGTCTTTTCATCTTTGAAGATTTTATCGGCAAAAAAGGGTCGCCAACCTGCAAAAATTTTGGTATGCGCGTCGCGTTGGTCGGTATGGAAATTTGTGCCGTAGTAGTAAAGATAATCGCCGCCCGCTTGACCGATAAAAAGCCCAAGCGCAACGAGCGTAAAAGACAAAGCATCAAAATATCCTTGATGAGCGGCAATCGCACCCACAACCATTGCAGGAATCACCGAAGCACTGAACAGCAAAACCTTAATCACACGAATGGCTTTCTCGCGTTCAGGCGAAAGGGTGAGCGTAGGCGAGGCGACTGACGGTGTCGCAACTTGATACGACATCGAAGCATCGCCGTTGAAAACGCCCTCACTTTGAGCAGTTGAACGAACTGACATATTCACAAAAGATTGAGTTAGAAAAAATTAGGCTAATGAAGAAGACAAACGCATCTTCGTCGGAGTTGGCGTAACGCCCCACTGCTCGGCAAGATGTGGCGGAAAGTCAATGCGATAGCCAAACTCGTCGACGTGATAATCCCACTGCCGAATCGTGAAATTGCGAATCCCCATTGTGTAAAACGGGTCGGTCTTTAAGACTTCTTCGAGAGCCTCTTTGCTTTCAGCCTTCACGATGCAAAGTCCATCGTCAAACGCGCCTTGTTCGTTAATGAAAGCACCAGCGGCGACGAACATGCCCTTCGGGATATTTTCTAACACCCATTTAATATGCGGACCAGCGTGAATCATCACATCTTGAGCGCGACCTTCATTGCAGGTCATTTGAACCACGAAGTATTTCATCTTTGGGGACGAATCAGATACAGGAAAATGTAGGCGCATCTCCGTCAGTGTTGGCGTAACGCCCCACTGTTCCGCAAGATGTGGCGGAAAGTTGATGCGATAGCCTAACTCGTCGACCAGATATTCCCACTGCCGAACTGTGAAATTGCGAATCCCCATCGTGTAAAACGGGTCAGTCTTTAAGACTTCCTCGAGAGCCTCTTTGCTTTCTGCTTTCACGATGCAAAGCCCATCGTCAAATGCGCCTTGTTCGTTAATGAAAGGACCAGCGGCGACGAACATGCCTTTTGGGATATTTTCCAACATCCATTTGATATGTTCGCCTGCGTGAATCATCACATCTTGAGCGCGACCTTCATTGCAGGTCATTTGAACCACGAAGTATTTCATCTTTGGAGAGAGTTTAGAATTGAATGAAAATTCCAACAATTAAACCAACAATCATCAGCGCGCCGAATTG
>CALKXI010000072.1 GCA_938003965.1 uncultured Chlorobiales bacterium | reverse complement strand
GCTCCTCTTCACCGACGCCGATACGATTCACTCCCCTGACGCGCTTCGCCGCGCCGTGCGCTCCATGGAAGAGACCCATGCCGATATGCTTTCGCTCGTGCCGTATCAAACGCTCGGCTCGTTTTGGGAAAATGTCATCGTGCCGCTCGTGCATTTTTTGATTATGTGCCTTCTTCCGATGCGCATGATTTGGCAAAGCAAACTTGAAGCATTTTCATTTGCAAATGGACAGTTCATTTTGTTCCGACGCGCGATGTATGAGCGCATTGGCGGACACGAAGCGGTGAAATCGAACATCGTCGAAGATGTGTGGTTCGTAAAAGCCACGAAACGCGCAGGCGGAAAGGTGATAGTCTTCAACGGTGTTGATGCGGTTCAGTGCCGAATGTATCACGGACTTCACGAAGCGTTCAGCGGGTTTTCAAAAAATCTTTTTGCGGGATTAGGCTACAATGCCATCGCGATGATTGCTATTTGCGGGATTATGTTTCTGTGGTTTGTAATGCCGATTTTCTTTGTGCTTTTCGCCGTGCTTTTCGGTGCAATTTCGCTCGAACTTTTTTGGCTTCCTTTGGTGCAGATGTTTTTAGCCGTGTTGATGCGCAGTTTGATTGCGATTAAATTTCGCTTAAACATGGCTTATTCATTTTTGCACATTCTCTCGATTGTGATGTTTATTGCGATTGCATTGAACTCAATGCGATGGATTTATTTTGGCGGCGGCGCGGCGTGGAAAGGTCGGCGATATAATTTCTCAAAACTCACATGACAACAGAACTGCTCTTAAAGTTTGAGTTTCATGCTTCACATTCGCTTTCAGTGCGCGAAGTGCCGCATTTGCATTTATGGCGAATGGAAGTTGTGCTCGTGGGCGAGCCGCGCGATGGCATGATTATCAATCTTCCCGAAGTGCGCACCGCCTTTGAAACCGTAATTGCATCGCTCTCGCAAACGTATCTCAACGACAATCCTCTGCTCGATGCGTCAGCGAAAGCCACGCCGACCTGCGAAACGCTCGGTGCTTATTTTTTCCGAAACTTTGAGAGCATCTTAAAACGCCAATTCCTTCCGCGAAATCCAACCATTAAACTCAAAAGCGTGCAAGTCGCCATTTGTGAGCCTGATGGCTTCGAGTGGGGCGCGGCGAAGTTATCGACCGTGTGATTCAAGATGGAATTTATCGGGCAAACAAATTCTTGTAAATCTTTCCGCCCTTCATAATCACCAAAAAGTTTTCAGCGGGATTTGCAATCAGAGATAAATCTTGAAGCGGATTGCCGTTGACAAGCAAGAGATCTGCAAGCGCACCTTCTTCTATCACCCCCAATTTGCCTTGATACGGACTGCGGTTGCCAGAGAGCGCAAGCAACTGCGCATTGTCGTGCGTAACCATTTTCAAAATTTCAGCAGGCGAAAACCACTCTTGCAATTTGAGAATGTATTGATTTTGTCCTTCGTTGAGTTCGGGCTCGAAGAGAAAATCCGTTCCCCAAGCGAGTTTGACTTTGTGCTTTTTTGCTAATGCCCAAACGCGTCGTTGTCCTTCAAGTATGGGCTTTCGTTTTTGGCGTCGTAAGGGATTCATGTCGGGGGTATCTTCAACGAGATTTTGCAGGCTAAGCCAAATGTTCTCTTTCGCCATTCGTTTGAGGGTTGCCTCGTCAAGCAGTTGACCGTGCTCAATGCACTTGACGCCTGCGTCGATGGCTCTATTGACAGCGCGAGGCGTATAGGCATGAACCGTGATATAAGTTCCCCAGTCTTCGGCGGCTTCGACGGCGGCTTTCATTTCGTCTAACGTGTATTGCGTAACATCGACGGGGTCATATGCAGATGACGTTCCGCCGCCCGCCATCAATTTGATGAACGCCGCACCGAATCGGAGGTTTTCTCTGACAGCGGTTAAGACTTCATCGCGTCCATCGGCGATGAAGGTTGCGCCGTAGAGTTCGGCTTTTGACGGCTTACCAAAAAAGCGACGGGAGCGTTCGTCGGGTGTTCGGTAGTCGCCGTGCCCTGCGGTCTGGCTGATGGTTGCGCCAGCAGGCCACACTCTCGGACCGACGATTTTTCCTTGGTCAATCGCCGCTTTCAACGGAAAAATTGGACCGCCGACATCGCGCACTGCTGTGAATCCGCGCAAAAGCATCTTTTGGCATTGAACTGCCGCCTTTGCCATAATGGCTTGCTCGCTTACATCGGGCGACATCATTTCTGCCATGCTGAGCGCGCCGAAAACAAGATGAACATGAACGTCAATCAATCCGGGCATTAAGGTTCTTCCTTCGCCGTCAATGACCGTAACACCGTCGCCGGGTTGAATCGGCGATGCACTCATCTGCGCAATGATGCCGTTTTCAATCAAAACATTCATCGGCTTTGTAACTGCTGTTGATTTGCCGTCAAAGATGTGAACGTTCACGAAGAGCGTGCGCTCTTGCGCTTGAACAGAGACAGCGAGTGCCAAAAGAGCAAGCAACGTGAGGTGTTTGAGCATGTGTATTCAAGTTGGTTTTTTGAACGTGATTTTTACATGACTTTGTAGAGGTTTGCCATTTCAATGGCGGCGGTTGCGGCTTCCCAGCCTTTGTTGCCGGCTTTTGTGCCTGCGCGCTCGATGGCTTGTTCAATCGTATCGGTGGTGAGCACGCCGTAAGCCACAGGCACGCCTGAATCAAGCGCGGCTTGTGCAACGCCTTTCGTGGCTTCGGCGGCGATATGGTCGAAGTGCGAGGTTGCGCCGCGAATCAAAACGCCAATTGCAATCACCGCATCAAACTGCTTGCTCGAGGCCACTTTCTTCACCACCATCGGCAACTCAAACGAACCGGGACAGCGATAGAGCGTAATGTCTTCTGCGCTTCCGTCGTGACGAACAATGCAATCGACTGCTCCCTCAACGAGCCGAGCACCGATAAAGTCGTTCCACCGTGAGGCAACGATTGCAAACTTTAATCCCCTTGCTGAAAGATTTCCTTCAATAATTTTCACGATGTTTCTTGTGAGTGTTTAGTTTCCAAAATAGCCAAAGTTTTCTTCGACCAGTTGAATGATGATATGTCCAATCGCGATATGGCATTCTTGGATTCTATCTGCCGCGCCTTGATGTGGGACAATGATTTCAACATCCGCCATGCCTTTCATTTTGCCGCCTGTGTTGCCGAGCCATGCGAGTGTTTTCATCTTGTTGGACTTTGCATATTGCAAGGCGCGAATCACGCTTTCGGAATTGCCGCTGGTTGAGATGCCAAGCACCACATCGCCTTCCTTGCCGTAGGCTTCCACGAGACGAGCGAAAACATTGTCGTAGCCTAAATCATTTGCGCCGCCCGTGAGTGCTGAGCTATCGGTTGTAAGCGCAATGGCAGGCATGGCAGGACGATTCACGGAACTTCGATAGCGTATCGTAAACTCCGTTGCAATGTGTTGCGAATCTGCCGCGCTTCCGCCGTTGCCGCAGATGAGCAGTTTGTTTCCATTCTTGAACGCCGCTGTGATGAGGGTTGCCATTTCTAAAATTTCGTTGGCAAACCTATCAGCAACTTGCTTTTTGAGTTCCGCGCTGTAGTGAAGCGTTTGTTTGATGTAGGCAAGTTGCGCTTCTCTTTTGTTGGCTGTTTCTACCATGTTCTGCAAAAGTTTGTTGGAAGTTTCTCGCAAAGTTTTTCCAAGATACGCTTTTGTTAGGATATGGAATCAAGGGTGTGCGTTGGCTAATTGCTCTGCACGGAGCGAAGGTTCTCGAAATAGAATCGGCTGGGTTTGTCGAGGTTATATTTTTTGAGGCGATTTTTCGCGCCTTGTTCGGCTTTATCGATGATGAAGTCGTGAAAGAGGTCTTGTTGCATATACCGCTCGTAAAAATCGCTCATGGTGCCGTATTCGTGTAGGAGCCAGCCCTTTTTTTGTCCTTGTAGTTTTGTGGTGTTTTTGAGAGCGATGTAGCCAACTTCGACAATCTGCCGTGCGTCTTTTTGGGAAACGTCTTGTGCTGTGTCTTGCGTGTGTTGATAGAAAATCATGTTGGTTACGATAATCGTTGCGGCGCGATTTTTTTGCACACGCTTGCTTGCAAGAAAGCTCAACGGCAATCCTCCGTAGGGCGTGATGCCGCTGTATTCCTTGATGTCTCCGTTTCGCACCGCATTAACAAAGTCGCTGAAATTATACTCTGCCGCAAGTGGCTTAAAACTTTTTTGCTCAAAGTGCACCGTATCTTTTCCAGATTGCAAATACGCCGACTCTACATACCATCTGAAATCATTGCCTTGCAAAAACGAAACCATCAGGCTTTGCGCGTCTGCAAATGGCTGTTTGGCGTCTTTAATCTCGAACTCTTTGATACAGCGCACTTGTGCGTAGCCTAAGTTCAGATGAAAGGATTTGATTGCATTGAAGAGTTGCGCGAAGTCCGGCGAGTGAATGAACTCATCGTCGGAAAGCGCGTTGAGGAAGCTCATTTCTTTCTTCTTGTTGATGCGCTCAATGGCGACAAGGGTCTTGTTGAAATCTTCCCAATCGTAAATCTGTCCAAAGACTTCAAGGGGCAAAAAGAAAATGAACAAAGCAACACAGATGACACGCATAATAGGGCAAGCGGGTTTACTTGTCCTCAATCTTGAACTTTTGGTAGAACTTATTGAGGTCAATCGTTTCAGTGGCTAAGGCTTCTTTGATTTTCACATCGTATTTATCGTCGCCGATTTTCTTGAAGGCGAGACGAAACTTCTTCTTTGTGGCGTCTTGGTAAGCGAGCATGTTATCTTTCCAACCACGAAAAATTTGCCATAAACTAATCGAGAGTTCAAAGTCTGTTCCATCAGGATAAATTTGCCCCATGCCCAAATAGTCTTGCTGGAAAGTGAGTTCGACTTTTGTGTAGCGGTTTTTCATGTTCGCAAGGCGATAGAGGTAGCGTCGAATCGTGAAGTCGAAGATGTCAGGATTTTCGGGGTCTTTCGAGATACTTGAGACTTGAATGATGGAGTTTCCGTTTTCAAAGTAATCGCGAATGGTGCGGTTAATGGCTTTTTGCTTTGTGGCGAAATCGTCGCGCGACGAGGCGATGTAAGTCAAATCGCTCGTTACGCCGTCGGCGAAAAAGTTAATTGTGCGATAGAGTCGCTCCGCTTCTTCACGCGAACAGTTGATGCCGTTTTGCAAATGACTGATGGCTGATTCTGCCGCATCTTGCGCCCAAAGCGACGGCGTAAGAACCAAGAGCGATAATAGTGCAAACAGATGTTTCATACTGGAAGCATTTTTGTTTTGCAAATATGGGAAATTTTAATCTTCTATCACGATTGTTTTGCGCTTTGGTGCTGCACGCTCTGAATTTTTTTGAGATGCCGCTTCGAATTCCCTTGATGCTTTCGGCGACGCACTTTGTTGTTCGTCTGTTTTCTTCTCTGCCGGTTTATCTGTTACCTTTTTCAACACGGGCGTGATTGCTTTGGCTTTATTTTCTGATGCCGCACGATTGGTTTTCGTGGGCGCAGATTCCTTTGCTTGGGCGACGCTTGCTTCGGGCTTCTTCGCTTCAGGATTTTTCACTTCGGGCTTGGGTTGTGTGCTTGGCAACGGCGGGAGTTTTGTCGACGCTGACGAGATTTCTTCGCGGCGTGTTTCGGTGTTAGCAATCGTTGTTTCGTTTTTTATCGGCGGGGCAATTTCCTTTGGCTTATCCTCTGTTTCGGATTTTATCGGAGTTCCCTTTATTCTTTCCTCTTGTGCGGGTGTGCGTTGCGCAGGCATTTGAATTTCATGCTTTTCATGCTCAACCAGCGATTTGTCTCTTGATTCAAATACGGGTTCGGATATGGGAAAGACTTGAGGCGCAAGGGCGTTGAGTTTAATAATCGCAAAGGAAAGCATCAGCACAATCACAAGCCCCGCCGTTACTGACGCAAGTTGACGCACGATTTTAGGTGCGGCTTTGCTTTCTTCTATTGCGCGCTTAAAAAAGGAAATCGATTTTCGTTTTTCCGAGACACTCTCATCGGCTTTTTTCAATTCGCTCAATACGGCATGTGCGTCGAGCGTCATTTCGCGAAGCAGGCGAATATCGCCCATATCTCGATACTTGCCAATAATCACCGCCGCTTGTTGGAGTTGAATCACCACGCGCTTGAACAAGCGAATTAACTCTTGTTGAATTTTCGTGAAAAGCACTGAGCCTTTTAGGTCTTCGTGTTCACCGATTTCGTTTATCCACTTTGTCGCGGACTCAATTACTTTTTGAACATACTGCAATCGACGCAGGGTATCGCGCAAGAGTGAGCCTTCGGGGAGCGGTTTGGCAGGTATTTGAACAGCGTGAATCGCATCGGCGTATATCACACCGGCGTGTATCGCTTCCGAAAGCGCGTGCAAATTGCGAATTGTCTCGGCGGCTTTTTGGAGCATAGGCACAACAGCATCCTCACCGCTTAGCAACGCTTGCACCGTGAGCATATCTTTACGTTTTTGCGCGAAACTCATTTCGTTTTGCGCAACAATCGCTTCAAAGTTTGGCACAACTTCTCCCGAAACCATTCTTGAAGCTGAAACAAGTAAGGTTGCAATATTTGCAGCGACAATTTCCACTTCGCTTTTGGCAAGCGATGCTTCTCTCGCAATAATCATCAATGCGTCTCCCTCCGCTTTCCAGCGTGCTTTGTTTTGGTGTAGGCAACAGTTAGGATGGAGGAAGTTACATATCTTCAAACGACTTCGCAACCAAGCCGTGATGAAAATCACAAAGTTATCAAAATGTTAAAACGGCACTTCTTCTTCCAAGTCGCTTGTGTCGCGGTGCACAATTTCTTTGATGATTTCAATGCCGTCGGGCGAAAAGCCGAAGAGTTCATCGGCTGTAAAAATTTTGCTGTAATCGCTTGGCTTAAAAAACGGTTTGAACTTTTCGCAAAATTCGTCTAATCGTTTAAGGTAGAAGTCTACATTTTGGTCGGGCTTCTCTGCATTCCACTCTGAGGCAAGTTTGCCTTTGTCGTAGGCATTTCCTTGAAATCCCGAGCCGACGACGTAATAGGTAATTCTATCGCCTTTGCTGATGCTGAGTTTGCTTTTGATGGCGAGTTCGTAGGTGATGGCTTTTGAACGCTTCCCTTCGCGGACATCACGCTGATATTCGTCAAGCGATGTTTTAAGCGTTTCCATTCGGCTAAATTCCGAGACATGCATGTCGCGATTCAAAATGCGGTTGCGATAGTAAAGATAGAGCTGATGAAGTCCATAAATATCTTCATTTAAGAGACATTCAAATCCCTTTTTTACGAAGTCGCGCCCAAATTTTTCGCCGCTTCGGCTCACAAGCGAAGAGCCTTTGATTTTCATTTTGCCGTCGTAGCCAAGCAGGACATAATTTTTCTTCATGTAGGAAATCATTTTCTTGAATCGACCGTCGTAGGCAATGCTAATGCCTTCGGGCATGGTAGCAGAGACTTCTTTCACTAATTGCTCTTCCTGTTCTTTGGTTTGAATTTCGGGTGGCGGAATCAGCAAAATTCCATCGGTATCGACTTCGACAATGCGGCAGTTGCGCATTTCGAATTCGCGAATCATTTTTTTAGCGATGTCTTGTCCTGTGGAGGTTACTTTATCGGCTTGTTCATAGTCGTTGAAAATGCCTGCGCGAAATCCGAGATAGCCATACATTGCGTTGATGAGGATTTTGAACGAGTTTTGCATCGCATCATAAGTATCTTTCTCGTTTTGCGAGGTTGCGTTTTTCATGCGTCCTTTGGCGGCAAGGCGTAAGGCTTTCAGGTCAGCCAAAATTTTTGGAAAAAGTTTTCGTTCGTCGCTGGCAGGGCAAATATCAAATGTCAGCATGATGGAGGGATAGAGGGACTCGACGTCGGCATACACGATAGGTCCGAGAATTCCTTTCAAGAACACTTCGGTAAAGCCGCCGACGTTTTGCTGTCCGATTTGCGGTCGCGGGATGCTGTGTTTCTGTCGCAAATACTCACGCACGAACAAGGCTTCGATTTTCGCTGCAGGTCCCATTCGCGAGACTTGTGCATATCCGAAGGGCATCATTTGTGTCATGTAAAAATTACTGCCTGAGAGCATTGCGGAAAGTTTTTCGGTTTCGCGCACGTCGTCGAGGGCGTATCGGAGCAGTTTTTCAGGTTCTTTATTCCAGACTTCCGCGATTTCGGTGTGGTCGATGTAGGTTCGCTCTTCGGAAGCAAATCCGAAATACTTCGCCGCTTCTTTGAGTCCGTAACTGGGCATAGCACGTTTGGCGGCGTCAAACGCTTGAACGAGCAGAAGCGTGTCGATGACATGCCGTCCTGCAATTTCGCAGTATTGATACTCGCGTGTGCGTTCCGCAAAGCGAATAGAAGCGGGATAGCTTCGTGGCCATGAGCCGTCGCGCCCAATTGCGAACTTCACGCCGTTAAGTTCGCATCGGCGTTGAATGAACGGAAGGTCGAAGTCGAAGATATTGTGCCCCTCAATCACGTCGGGGTCGCGCGCTCGGATTATCTCGACGAGTTTCTCGAGCATGGCTTTTTCGCTCTCGTCAGGGAACTGCCGCAAGTGAAGCACCTCTTCCCAGCCTGTGTTATCACGAAGTGAGATGATGATGATTTTTTCGCGTCCAATTTCGTCGCGACTTCGCTGTTGGGCTTCTTTGTCGAAGTAAGTCTCAATATCGAGTTGCATTCGGCGCAGGTCGCCAAAACTCATGCCTTTGAAGAGCGTTTTTCCCGTTTGAAAGAGGTATTGTGACGCAGCGTCGCCTTTAGCATAGAGTTCATCGATGCGTTTTCCGCCGAATTCTTCATCTTCTGCTGAGATGATGTCTTTCTGACCGAGTTTGCGCTTCATTTCGCACACATAATCTTGCGCTGCGCGATAGTCTTTCCAACTTTTGAAAATTGCCAAGTGCTTGTAGTAGTTGTTCCCGGCTAATTCTTTCAACCAGTAATTTAGCGACGATTGAAACCCACGCAAGAATCCTGTGTTGGCAATAAAAAAGAACGGATAAAATGGTTCATCACGCCATGTTACTCTGTCTCCATGGCGCGAGTAAAGGCGAACATGGGTATCAGAAATTTGATGCACAGCGACCAAGTTCTCTTCACGGTCTTTGCCGTAAAGCAATTCATTTTGTAGAAACTTTGCGGCAAGGTTTTCACCTTTGACCTCAGATGCCGATTCGCTCATTTTAATTTCCGCTGTTTTTGTCTTAATCGTTGTTCCACGTGAAACATTCTTTGTGATAACTTTCGAAACTGTTCTCCCCGAAGGTTTTATCAGTCTTTTTTATCGCCCTAAATGAACCATAAGCACCGACACATCAGACGGCGTAACACCCGAAATTCGAGACGCTTGTCCTAACGAGGTTGGCTTTACTTTTTTCAATTTTTCCCGCCCTTCAGACGATAAGCCCTTGATGCGATCAAAGTCGTAACTTGCTGGAATCAAAACATCTTCGAGACGCGAAAGTTTTTCCGCCATCTGCATTTCTCGCTTGATGTAGCCTTCATATTTCACATCGATTTCCACCTGTTCATAGACGCGCGGATTTTTGGAGATGCTTTCCACCTTTTCGCGCAATTCAGGCAAGGCTTCCATCAATTTTGCAAAGGTCATTTCTTGACGGCGCAAAATTTCAATCGCACGCTCGTTCTTTCGGAACGGCGAGCCCCCCAACGCTTCAATTGCGGGATTGATTGCCGATGCCTGAATCAATTCCTCCCGCAGAAGTTTTTCCACGCGCTCAATTTCGGATTTCTTCTGCATAAACTTTTGATAGGTCTCATATTTCACCAATCCGAGTTCGTATCCTTTCTCGAGCAAGCGACGGTCGGCATTGTCTTGACGAAGAATAATCCGATACTCTGCACGCGAGGTGAACATTCGATAAGGCTCATCGGTGCTTTTCGTGATAAGGTCATCAATCAAGACGCCGATGTAGGCTTCGTTGCGTTTCAGCGTGAATTCCCTTTCGTCGCCGCGCGCTTTGAGTGCCGCATTGATGCCTGCGATTAACCCTTGTGCCGCCGCTTCTTCGTAGCCCGATGTGCCGTTAATCTGCCCCGCAAAGAAAAGTCCTGCTACACGCTTGGTTTCCAGAGTTGGCTTTAATTGATGCGGGTGAAAGTAATCATACTCGATGGCATAGCCGGGACGAATCATCTTGACCTTTTCCAACCCTGCAATCGTGCGCAAGCCTTTGAGTTGAATTTCTTCGGGAAGCGAGGTCGAGAAGCCGTTCACATACATTTCATTCGTGTCGAAGCCTTCGGGCTCGAGGAAGATTTGATGACGGTCTTTATCGCGAAACCGATTCACCTTATCTTCAATCGAGGGACAATATCTCGGACCGACGCCGTCAATCATGCCGCGAAACATCGGCGATTGGTCGAATCCTGATTCCAAAACACGATGCGTTTCTTCGTTGGTGTAGGTGATAAAGCACGAAAGTTGTCGCTTCTTTTGGAACGCCACTTCATCGGTCTCGAATGAAAAGGGTTCAATCACTTCGTCAGGGGGTTGCACTTCGACCTTGCTGTAATCGACGCTCCGCCCGTCAATGCGTGGCGGCGTTCCAGTTTTCAAGCGTCCCGCCGTGAAGCCTAATTCCAAGAGACATTCGGTTAAACCTACTGCCGCCGGCTCTGCCATCGTTCTACCACCAGAATAATTTTTCAATCCGATGTGAATTTTGCCGTTGAGAAATGTGCCGTTGGTAAGCACGGCGGTCTTGGTCGTAATTTCCTGCCCGCCCCGAATGATTACGGATTTTATCTTTCCATTCTCGACGCGCACGCCCAGCACAGAATCTTGACGCAGGTCGATATTAGGTTCGGCTTCAATAAGTTTGCGCATCTCAATCGAGTATTGAACGCGGTCGCATTGCGCTCGTGGCGAATACATTGCCGCTCCTTTGCCGCGATTGAGCATTCGGAATTGAATGCCTGCGGCGTCAGTTACTTTGCCCATTGCGCCGCCAAGCGCATCGATTTCGCGCACCATTTGTCCTTTGGCAACGCCGCCAATGGCAGGATTGCACGACATACGCGCAATGGCGAGCAAATCCATCGTAATCAAGAGGCATCGTTGCCCCATGCGTGCGGCGGCAAGGACGGCTTCACAGCCTGCATGCCCTGCCCCCACCACAATTACATCATAATCCGTCATTTTGCGTTCTCGCTAATTTTTTTAGCCATGTTTCACGTGAAACATTTCGCAATTCACACAGAAAGTCGCTCTTTGTTTCACGTGAAACATTTTAGATTGATTTGATTTCAACCGTTCAAAACATCAAAGCCGTTATGTTCGTTTTGAACGCGCCGATTTTGAGCCTATCTTCTGAGTTTTCTAAACTTTTACATTGCTCTCGTAGAGCATCTCGACGGCGCGCAATCCCGCCGCCATTTTGTTCATCGTTTCTTGATATTCACCTTCAGGCGTAGAATCGGCGACCACCCCACCCGCCGCCTGAAAGTAAATTTTGCCATTTTTCACCACCATCGTCCGAATGGCTATCGCGGTTTTGATGTTGCCGTTAAAATCAAAGAAGCCCACGCCGCCACCGTAAAGCCCTCGCTTTTCTGTTTCCAATTCGGCGATAATTTCCATCGCGCGAATTTTTGGCGCACCTGTGAGCGTGCCTGCGGGAAAGCACGACCAGAAAGCGTCCATTGGCGAAAGCGACGACTTCAACACGCCCCGAACATTGCTGACAATGTGCATCACGTGCGAATACTTCTCAATCACCATCATTTCGTTAGTTTCCACAGAGCCAATTTCTGCGACTCTTCCGACATCGTTACGTGAAAGGTCAATCAGCATTAAATGCTCGGCGCGCTCTTTTTCGTCCGAAAGCAATTCGCGCATGAGTGCGTCATCTTGTTCAGGCGTTGTGCCGCGTCGCCGCGTGCCCGCGATTGGGCGCGTCTCGACCAAAAACTTTCCGTTCTGCCTCGTTACCCCAACCAACAGTTCAGGCGATGAACCGATAATCTGCGCTTCACCTAATTCAAAAAAATACAAATACGGCGACGGATTGATGGTGCGCAGGGCTCGATAGACATCAAACGGTTTCGCATGCAACTTGCGCAATAGGCGTTGCGAGACTTGAACCTGAAAAATATCGCCCGCCAAAATATAGTCTTTCGCCTTCTCGACTTTTTGCAAATACGCTTGCCTTGTCATATTCGATTTGACCGCAGCCTTTCGCTCTTTGGTGAGCGCGATTTGCGAGGGCTTCAATGCAGAAAAAATTTTCTTGCGAATCCGCTTGATTTTCTTTTCGGCTTTCGGCTTGTCTTTGGCGGAAAGGTAGTTGGAAACGATAACAATTTTTCGTCTGACGTTATCAAACACCACGAGCGTATCGAAGAGCATGAGAAACACATCGGGCAAATGCGTTGGGTCATCTTTTTTGGTCATCGGAATCTTCTCGACGAAGCGCACAGCGTCGTAACCGACATAGCCAAATGCGCCTGATGTGGTAATTGCCGCATGCTCTTTGGCATTGGCAAACGCCGTAAGCAAACACGACATTGCTTCTTTCGGCGAAGCGGCTGATTTGACGAGCGATTTCAGCGCACTGAATTTTTTATCAAGCACCGTTAATTTGAACGCGCCGCCTTTTGGCTCATTGACCGTTGCTGAAAAGAGCGCGAAGGGTTCAAGACCGATGTAAGAAAATCGCGCCAACCGCTCTTCACCCTCGACCGATTCCAACAAACAGGAGTATTTAGATTGCAATTTGAGATAAAGCGAGACGGGCGTTTCCGTATCTGCAAGCCATTCTTCTTGAAGCGTGTGAAAAATAAATTTCGGGGTCGAACTTGGTTTGAATTTGGAGTTTGACTTTTGCATTTTTGAAGTGAGCGTTCTTGAAAAGTTAGGCTTGCAAAAATTTTATGACTGAACATTAGACCTGCAAATTAGACCTGCAAAGTTATGCCTCTGGACAAACAATTCATACGAGAGAACAAATATATCCGCATTGGATTGTTCGTCGCATTTTTGGTGAGCGTTGCCTCGCTCTTTCCGCGCAGTAAACTTTCCACACTGAACTTTGAAGTCGGAATGGCGTGGTATCATCAAGATTTAGTCGCGCCGTTTGCGTTTGCGATTCAAAAAAACAGAGTCGACTACGAGCGTGAGCAAGAAAAAGCGCGCCAAAGTGTTTTGCCTGTTTTTCGTCGAGAACGCGAGCAGAATTCGGCAGTCGCGTATTCCGACTACTTCAACTCGATTGCCGACAGTTTGAAACTTCATCTCTCAACGCGCAAATCAGATTTAAGAGAATCGGAAACATTCACTGTGCTTTCGCCCTTCGGACTTAATGAGAAAGAGCGTGCCTTGCTTCTTGCCGATTTTGATTCTTGCCTTTCTCAAAACGTGGTTCAGAAATCGCTTCTTTTGACACTTCCGCGCACACTGCAAGCCCCGATTCAATCGCTTCTTTCAGACGGCATGATTGACGTGCCGAAAAGTTCGTTCAAGCAGACCGAGTTTGTGGTTCGTTCGCAAAATGAGCGCGAAGAAAAAGTTCTAAAGTTTTCCACCGTGCGCGATAGTGCAGAATTTCGCAACACGCTTCAAGAATTGCTCTTGCAACGATTTCCATCGACCACAAACGATACGCTCCAACTCGCACTCAAACTCGTTTCACCGCTCTTGCGCCCGAACATTTTTTACGATGAAGCCCAAACGCTTGAAGACCGTGAGCGCGCCGCACGGCAAGTTCCACTCGGCGAAGGCATTGTGCGACAAAACGAAAAAATTATTTCTCGTGGCGAAATCGTTACGCCCGACATCAAGCGCAAGTTAGATTCGTTCATTCAAGCCAAGATGGAGCGCGAAATGCCCGCTGGTGCGCTTCAACTTTACATCGGAAAAATTCTCATCATTTTTATCATCATCGGCGTTTTTACGACCTACCTCTACATTGCCCGCCCGAAAATTTGGCACGACAATGCCATGCTCTTGCTCCTGTTTAGCATCACGCTGATTGAACTTGTTGCCGTTTGGTATTCGCTTCAATTCGAGAACCTTTCGCCCTACATTGTACCGATTGGCTTGGCGTCGATTCTCTTCACTGTGATTTTCGATTCGCGCGTTGGCTTTTTCGCAACGGTAACGGTCGCCCTGCTTGCGGGCACGATTCGCGGCAACGATTTTCCCTTTGCTTTGGCAACGATTTTCGCAGGAAGTCTGGGCGTATTTGCCACACGCGGCATTCGCAAACGCTCCCAAGTCTTCGCGCCTGTTTTGCTCGTGTTTGTCGGATATGCGGTCTCGATTTTAGCCTTCAACTTTTCGCGCCTTGCCAGCCTGAACGAAATTTTGAACGACCTTCAATATGCGGCAATTAGTTCATTGCTCTGCTTTTTGGTTTATCCGATTTTGCTGTTGATTGAAAAAGTCTTCGGCATTACAACCGATATGACCTTGATGGAACTGAGCGACCTCAATCACCCGCTTTTGCGCGAAATGGCAACGAAAGCCCCAGGCACTTACGCGCATACAATGCAAGTGAGTTTGCTCGCCGAAGAAGCCGCAGCGGCAATCGGTGCAAATCCTCTGCTCTGCCGCGTCGGGGCTTATTTCCACGACATTGGCAAAACTGCCGAAGCCGAATACTTCACTGAAAATCAAAATGGAAAAAACTTGCACGATAACCTGCAAGCCGTTACCAGCGGACGCATCATCGGCGACCACGTCAAACGTGGGTTAGCCATCGGACGCAAAAACAATCTTCCCGAAGAAGTGCTCGACTTCATTCCCGAGCATCACGGCACGACTGTGATTCACTTCTTTTATGATAAAGCCTTGAAGTCTCTTCCGCCCGATAAACTCAACATCGATGATTTTCGCTACCCCGGTCCGAAGCCGCGCCGCAAAGAAACCGCGATTGTCATGCTTGCCGACGGCGTCGAAGCCTCCGTGCGCTCGCTCACCAATCCAACCGAAGAAACCATTTCGCAAATTATCGACGTCGTCATTCGCAAGCGGCTCGACGAAAATCAATTCAACGAATCCGATTTAACCTTTTCCGATTTAGAGCGCATCAAACAAAGTTTCATCAAAACGCTTGTCGCCAATAAACACAAGCGCATTAAGTATCCCGGTCAGAAGATTTGAA
>CALKXI010000071.1 GCA_938003965.1 uncultured Chlorobiales bacterium | reverse complement strand
GTCAAAAGGTGATTGTTCCCACTCGATTTCAAATAAGCAATCAAATACTCGCTCTCGACTTGCGGCGCAATTTCTACTTGGGTGAAAGTAAGGTTGTTCGTTTGTTGAAGCGCGGGATTTTCCTTGCGAATGTGATTGATTCGCTTGATGAACGGACGAATGTTGAACTGCGACATATCCCACGCCTTGATTTCATACTTCTCTGAATCGAGATATTCTTCCTTGCCTTTCATCAAAGGCTTGTTGAGGCAAAGGCTGAAGGCAGGCTCGTAAATGCCGATGTTTGCGGAAAGCGTTGCCGCAAGTGCGTAGCGAAGCATAAAGGCAGGGGGCGGCGCGTAGTGCAAAAATTCTTCTGACAAAATATCGGGCGTGTTTGCCCAAAAGTTCGGACGGAAAAACTCTTTGACGTCGGTCGTGGTCAGTTCGGTCAAATAGGCTTGAAGGTCGCGCTTATTGTTGCGCCAAGTGAAGTAGGTGTAGGAGTGCGTGTAGCCGAGTTTCGCCAAGCGATACATCACCTTCGGGCGCGTGAAGGCTTCGGCAAGAAAAATCGTTTCGGGATAATCGCGTTTGAGTTCCGAAATGCACCACTCCCAAAAGGCAAACGGCTTCGTGTGCGGATTATCAACGCGGAAAATCTTTACGCCTTGCTGAATCCAAAACTCGAAGATGGATTTGAGCTCGAGCCAAAGGTTTCGCCAATCGTCCGTTTCAAAATTAAACGGCAACACATCTTCATATTTCTTCGGCGGGTTTTCGGCATACTGCACTGTGCCGTCAGGTCGCCACTTGAACCATTCGGGGTGCTCTTTGACGTAAGGGTGGTCGGGCGAACATTGAAAGGCAATATCGAGCGCAATATCAATGCCGAAGGACTTTGCCGTGTGAACCAAGTGCCGAAAATCTTCGAGCGTGCCGAGTTCAGGGTGAACGGCTTTGTGTCCGCCCTCTTTTGTGCCAATTGCCCAAGGACTTCCGACATCACCTGCTTGCGCGACGGTGCTGTTGTTCTTGCCTTTTCGCTTGGTAATTCCAATCGGGTGAATTGGCGGAAGGTAAAGCACATCGAAGCCCATTTCAGCAAATTCAGGTAAGAGCCGTTCGCAGTCCTTAAATGTGCCGTGTTGGTAAGGCGTTTCGCTCCAAGAGCGCGGGAAGATTTCAACCCAAGTTGAAAAGCCTGCTTTGGGCGGGTCGACCGTAACGCGATAAGTGTGGCTTTGTGCGGTAATGGATTCGTCAGGATACTGCGCGGCAAAGCGCGTGAGCGTGTCGGAAAGTGCTTCGGAAATCGAATCAGTCGTCCCTGCCTTTTTTTTGAGCGACGTCTGCAAAGCCTTGATTTTCTTAGCGTCTTCGGCGGAGGCGCGTTTAGCAATCTCGCCTAAAAGGTCGGCACCGATGAGCACTTCGGTTTTAAGTGCTTCGGCATCTTGCCCTGCTTCAACGCGCTTTTTGAAGCCAAGTTGCCACGAAAGGAAATGATCGACGCGCGCGGCGACGGCATATTCCATTTCTCCAACAAGAGAAGTAACAAACTCACCTTGCCATCGGTCGTTACCGAGAAATTCCATTGGCAGTTCGTTCCATGTGGTTTCGCCGTTGTTGCGATAGCGAAGCGTAACGACAACGCTGTCGTGCCCGTCAGCGAAAACATCGGCTTTGACGATGACAGGCTCGCCGACTGTGCGCTTGATGGGGTAAAGTCCGCCATCAATACATGGCATGACTTTATCAATCACGGCGCGCGTTTTGCCGTTTTGAATGTGATTGAGCGAGGTGCGAGTTGAAGTGCCGTTTGCGGTGTTTTTGGATTTTGCCGTTAAACGTTTGGTGGTTGCCATAGTGAAACAAAATTAGGTTAAAAGCTATAAGTGAAGCCGTTGCGAAGATCGAGGTCGAATCGAGCGACATTTCGGACGGGTTCGTTGTCGTATCGATAAACGAGCGTCAGGGTTGAGGCAAGTCTATCTGTAATGCTAATGGTCAATAAGCCGTCGAGAAGCAAGCGATAGTCCGAGAAGCGATTCACATCGACCTGATAGTAGCCGATAAGTTGCAGTGAAGTTCGTGGCAAGATTCGCCATAAAAAAGCAAGGTAGTTCGTTGAGCGCAGAAGTTTTGTTTGCGGAGTGAGGTCGGTGAATTGTTCGTTTTCCCACATTGCGCCAATGCCGAGCGTGAGTTTGAATGCCATGACGGTGTCGGTTGGTTGTAAGTAACGCAAGTTGAGTCGCACGCCTAAACCGAACAAGACGCGGTCTTTGAGCAAAATGAAATCGTTAAACTCGCGCTGTGTGAAAAATTCAGGTTGAAAGAGCGTATCGGGTTGCCAGATGGCGCGATAGTGCAGAAATCCGCGAAAGAGAAATATCTCGTTATTTGCAGTGCCGCGCTCCAAATTGCCCACGAGAAAAGTGTAAAAGTGTTGGGTGCGATAGTCTGAACGCGCGTCGAGTTGCCAACGAAAAAAATTTGTGTTACCAGAATTAAACCCAAAGTTGATACCGAGCCTTGTGCCGAAGCCTACTTCCGTGCCGCGCATTAAGGCTTCGCTATTGACTTGCGAAAGCACCTGCGAGGAAAGTGAGGAAAGGAGGAAACAAAAGATGAAGCGTTTCATGCGTTGATGGTCGAAGGCAAACTCAAACAAGGAAATGCAATTTAGGCAAAAGCGGGGTCAGAGAAAATTACATCGCTTGTCGTAAAATGAACGGGAGAAACGAAACATTCGTAACTTTAATTGAAAGGTTTGACCAAAAGTTAAAAAGCACATACAAACATGAAGCGCAAATTTTTGTCCTCAATCGGAATCATCATCGGCATTGTTATCATCAACGTAATTATTTCGGCGCAGGTTTCGGAAAAAGAAGCGTTTGCATCGGCATTGAAAAAATTAAGAGCCGAGCATCGTCAACTGCCAAAGCAAGATGATGACCCTGAGACGAGCATTCGTCAAGTCTTTTTGGAAAACGCCATTCGCATCACCTTCAACGACTTGCGCGAATATCGATTCAGCCGAAAAGCCAACAATCCCATTCCTGAAAAACTCAAAGCCTTACAAGGCAAAGAGGTCAGCCTCGCGGGCTATATGATTCCAATGTCGGAAGCCTTAGATGTAACGGAGTTTATGCTGGTGCAAGTGCCGTTCTTTGGGTGCTGTTACTCCGTGCCGCCTGAGCCAAATGAAACGGTGATGGTCAAAATGCAAAAAGGCAAATCGACGCCATATGTTTATTCGCCGATTCGCGTAACAGGAAAGTTCAAAATTGAAGAGACGAAAATCGACGGCTTTGTGGTGAGCGTTTATGAAATCGAAGCCTCACAAGTCAAAGAGACCGACCCGAAAGATAAAGACGTTATGCAACACCAAGCAGGAACGCCAACGCCAAATGGATTTTGATGGATAAGGTTTTCGTTCAACATGTCGCGTTAGCACGATGGCATTCTGCATTATTGTTTCTTGCGCTACTTCTCTTTGCGTTGCCCTTGCAAGCGCAAGAGATTCCGATATTTGGCGAGCCTTCTGCCGACTCACTCAAAACGCATAAACTTTTGCCATCAGGATTGCCTGACGAAGCCAATTGCATGTGCCCGCGACACATCGCGGCACGCGAAAACACACAGCGGCGATTTGGGTTCACACCGGCAGGCGTTGCAATGTTAGATGCCGTGCCTGAAGATGCTCAAATCATCAAGCAACTTCGCCTTGCCGACCTCGCCTCACCCGATTCGCTTGAAAACAAAGGCTACAAGCGGTTTTATGCCATGATTCAACTCAAAGCAATGGCACTCGATTGCAATGCAAACGCCCTCGCAGAATTTGCACAAACCATTGAAGGCGACAGCCTCATATTTACGGCGACGGCAATTCGCATCGAAAAAAAATGAAACAAGTTCTAACCAAATCAACTGAAGAGACGCGCGAACTTGCCCGTCAATTTGCGTGCTCTTTGAAACACGGTGATTGCGTTGCTTTGATAGGCTCGCTCGGTTCAGGCAAAACCGAATTCACGCGGGGCATTACCGACGTCTTTAATTGCACTGAACAACTTACCAGTCCAACCTTTACAATTCTCAACATCTACAACGGCTCGCGAAGCGGCGAGACTTTTACGATTCATCATTTCGATTGGTATCGGCTTAATTCGCCCGAAGAACTCTACAACATCGGCTTCGAGGAATATCTTTATGGCAATGGCGTGTCGGTGATTGAGTGGGCAGATAAATTTCCAGACCTTGTTCCGAAAACGGCAAAGCGCATTGAGTTGCATCGCTCAACCGAATCAGAGCGATTGATTACCTTCGCACAATCTTTTCCGCTAAGATGAACCTGCTTGCGATTGAGTGCACCGAGTTTCCGCTAACGATTGCATCGGCGAATGGAGAGCGCACGGCTATAAAGCGCGGCGAACAGTGGCAAAAAAGCGGCGAGCAAATTGTCGCCCTTATCGCCGAAGCCTTGCAAGATTTATCCATCAAGCCGAGCGAGCTTGACGCCGTCGCGCTCTCGTCAGGACCGGGTTCATTTACCGCCTTGCGTATTGGCATTGCAACGGCAAAAGGACTATGCTTTGCGCACGACCTTCCACTTGTTTTGATTCCGACTTTTGAAGCCCTTGCTCGCGCAACCTTCCCGAAAACCCAAGCCCAGAGCCTGATTACGGTTGCTTATTCCAAAGCCGATGAATTTTATGTGGGCATCATCTCGCGCTCAACGCCGATTCAATACGATTACCTTTCGCTCTCGCAACTCAATCAAAAACTTCAAACGATGGAATCGGTCGCGGTTGTCGGGCGCAACCTTGCGCGTTGGGCGTCTGCCTTCGAGACTTCAGAAGTGATTGATGCCGATTTTTTTACAGCCGAATCTCTTCTCCCGATTGCCAAAGAAAAAAAGTTGTGCGGGGAAACTACCGACCTTGCTACAGCCTCGCCGCTTTATCTCAAAAATTTTGAAGCCAAGAAAAAAGCCTGAGAGGCATCACTGAACTTTCTCACTGAACTTTTTCTAAAAAGGCTTTGGGCGGGCGAGTGGGCTTGCCGTTTGTGTTCACAAAAGCGTGAATCGTATAGCCTGAAAAAAGTTTTTGGCGGGAAGATTTTTCAAACGCCGTGTAAGCGATTGTTACGCGGACGTTTTCAAGTTTTTCGATGTGCGTGTGAATTTCAATTTCGTCGTCGTAGCGTGCAGGCGCGAAGTAGTCCAAGTGAGCAGAAACCACAGGAAGCATAATGCCGAGCGATTCGAGTTCTTTGTAAGTGAAGCCACATTCGCGCAAAAGTTCGTTTCGAGCGGCTTCGATGAATTCGAAATATCGTCCGTAATAAACGACGCTCATTTGGTCGGTGTAGGCATAAATGACGCGAACTGTGTGCGTAAAGGTGCGAGATGGCATTGAGGTTAGCGCGTTAAGTAGCTAAGTATTTCCTTCACGACGCGGTCGGCGTCTTCAGCTTTGACTTTCGTGCTTCCGACAGATTTATGACCGCCGCCGCCATATTTTTTCATCAACTCGCCGATGTTGATGTTTGCCGTTTTGTTGAAGATGTTATAGCCAACGCCGATGGAAACATAGCCCGGACGCTCACGGTCGTTGGTAATGCGCATCGAGAGATTCGTTGCGGCTTGAAAGGCATAAACATAATAGCGGTTGCCGTTGGGAAGGTCGCCGTAGTTTCGCAGGTCGGTAATCAGCACATTTTTTTCTACGCGCGAGTAATCTTGAACGGCTTGTCGGAAGAGAAAATCTTGTTCTTTGAACTTGGCAACTTTTTCTTTGACCATTGGGTCGTTCATAATCTCGGGGAGGGTTTTGTCTTTGAGCAAATTGACGAGGTGTTGCCAGTAGGGTTCATCTTCGTGGTATTTGCCGTCAATGGTCATTGAGAGCAGGAGGTAGCCTTCGGGTTCGAGCACTTCGTTGTAGGTGAGTTGTGCAGCATCGATTTTATCGGTCGCTTGCATTAACTCATCGTATTTGGAAAGAGATGGGAAGTTTGGAAGGTAATAGTCATAAACGACGCGAGCGGCAGAGGGCGCAACTTTGAACGCGCCTTTGAAATCTTTCGGTTTGACATTGGCGATGTGATGGTCGAACCACATGCCGCAACGCTTGTCGTAGGGAAGATTGGTGATAATATCATTTGGGAAAACTTCTACTTCGCCATCCTGAACAAATTTGGGTTCAGCGAATCGGATTTGACCAATATCTTCGGTGTTTTTAAGAAGCACCGCGCAAACAATGCCATCAAGGTCGGCGCGGGTTAGAATGTTCCATTTCATTCGGCTTACAG
>CALKXI010000070.1 GCA_938003965.1 uncultured Chlorobiales bacterium | reverse complement strand
TGAAGAGTGAAGAACGGCTTGCCTCTCGTTCATCATTACTCATTACTCACTACTCACTACTCATTAAAGAGTTTCTCGCTGGCTATTGTTCTTTGTTGTCTCTTAGGTGAAAGCGTCCTTGCGGGAAACGGCGGGACGCTTTTTTATTTCGCAAGGCAATTCATTCACAAAGCATGAGAGTTTGGCTATATTAAGCGAGCAATCGCAGTAACGAGAAAAAGGAGAAAAGAGGGTTTTGCAGTGAGTAATGTTTCACCCAACAAATCAAAGCCATCTGCAGAGCAAACACAGTTTGAACGCCTTGCCTCGACATCGGGCATTCGTAACACGCGCCCTGCTGGGCACTCGGCGTCATTTGCAGAGACGCTACTTTCGTTTCTCAAACCGATTACATGGATTCCTGTTATTTGGAGTTTTGTTTGCGGCGCGGTAGCGAGCGGCGTGTTTGGGTGGAGCAACTTGGGCGATGGACTTTTTTGGTTGGGCGTTTTACTCACAGGTCCAATGGCGACGGGCGTTTGTCAGATGCTCAATGATTACTTCGACCGCGAAATTGATGCTATCAACGAGCCGACCCGCCCCATTCCGAGCGGCGCGATTTCCCTGCGCCATGCAACGATTCTCATCTCCATTTGGTCGGTGCTTACTGTGCTGATTGCGTGGCTCATTCACCCTTTCGTTTTGGCGCATGTGATTTTGGGCATTGTGAATGCACATCTTTACAGCGCGAATCCGATTAAACTTAAAAAGCGGCTTTGGTGGGGAAATATCATTGTTGCGTTTTCATATTTGCTTTACCCTTGGCTTTCAGGCGAAGTGGCGTATCGCGGGGAAATTACGGTTCACTCCGTCGTGATTGCATTTTGTTATGCCTTTGCCAGCACTGGCACCATGACGGTCAACGATTTCAAATCGATTGAGGGTGATATTCGCGTCGGGATTCGCACGCTTCCGGTTGCTTTCGGTGAGCGCAATGCCGCCATCATTGCCGCATTGCTCATCAATCTTGGTCAGATATTCGCTTCGCTTTATCTCTTTTGGCTTGGTCAAGATGTTAATGCTTGGCTTGCGTTGTTGTTTATTCTCCCGCAAATCGCTTTGCAAGTTCGCTTTATTTCCGCGCCGCGCAAGTATGATGTGTGGTATAATGCGATTGCACAAAACTTTTTGGTTGCAGGCATGATGGTCTGCGCTCTTGGGATTGCCAATCTATGAGAATCAAAATGGTGCGTCGTCGGGGTTGAGCGGCGGCTCGGGCGGCGGCAGTTGGCTTTGCGCGATGTCGTCGGCGGCTTTGTTGGCACGATATTCATCGCTTGGCGGCAAATCTGCACTCGTGTAGACCGTCGAGAGCGATTCAAATCGTCCGTATTGCTCCAAGAAGCGAAGTTTGACTTCGCCCACAGGACCGTTGCGCTGTTTGCCAATATCCACCACAATCACGCCCTTTGTTGAAGAGCCATCGGGGAAATTTTGCACGCCGTAGCGTTCGGGACGAGAGAGAAACATGACGACGTCGGCATCTTGCTCGATGGAGCCCGATTCGCGCAGGTCGGAAAGTTGCGGCTTGCGGTCGGCACCGCGCTGTTCGATAGAGCGATTGAGCTGAGCAAGGGCGATAATTGGCACGTTGAGTTCTTTGGCAAGGGCTTTGAGCGCACGTGAAATTTGCGCGATTTCTTGTTCGCGGTTCGATTTGCCATCGCGCACGGGCGTAATGAGTTGAAGGTAGTCGACGATGATTAAGCCGATGTTTTTCTCCTGCTTCATGCGCCGTGCTTTCGCGCTAAGTTCAATAATAGAAATGCTGGGCGTGTCGTCGATGTAAATTTCGGAGTTGGAGAGCGGGTCTAATTGTCCCATGATGCGCGTCATTTCTTGGGGCGAGATGCGCCCTGTCCTCACAGCGTTTGAATCGGCGTGGGCTTCGGCGCAGAGCAAACGCATGGCTAATTGAATTTCTGACATTTCAAGGCTGAAGAACAAGACAGGGACTTTGGCTTCGACGGCGGCATTGCGTGCAAACGAGAGTGCGAGAGCGGTTTTTCCTGTTGAGGGACGTGCAGCAATGATAATCATATCTGACGGTTGAAAACCTGCTGTAATTCTATCCAAATCTGCAAAGCCTGACGGCACACCTGTTACTGCGCTTTTCTTGCTCTGCAAGACTTCAATGAGTTTCGTTGCCTGCTTGAGAAGGGTTTTAACATCTGATGCTTTTTTCTTAATCCCTGCTTGCGAAATTTTGAACACCTCTTGCGATGCGCGCTCGATGAGTTCGAAAACATCAAAGGATTGGTCGTATGCTGCGTGCGACACTTGGGTTGCAATGTGAATGAGCCGACGATAGAGATATTTTTCTTTGACAATAATCGCGTGATATTCTACATTGGCAGCAGTAGCAACCTTGTTGGTCAGTTCAGCAATGTAGTGATAGCCGCCTGCTGCTTCGAGTTCTTCGGAGCGTTTGAGTTCATCGGTGAGCGTAACAAGGTCAATTGCTTCTCGGCGTTGATAAAGGCGTAGCATGGCTTTGTAGATGAGGCGGTGCTTGTGGTCATAAAAAATCGTATCAGATTCTTCGCCGAACACCGAAATGACGCGCTCAATGGCATCAATAGAAATCAATATCCCGCCCAGCACTTCTTGCTCGACTTGAACGGCGTTGGGCAACATACGACCATCTTTAATCTCAATTTCTTCGCGAAAGCCTCTGCGAACTCCAGTGAGTTTTTGCAAGGGATAACTGCCGCTCATTTCTTGACTTCGTTCAATGAATCCGCTCATCGTTAATTGAATGGTTCTTGGAAAAGTTGCCGTTAAAGGTTCGCTCTGTGTTTGAGTCAGTCAGCATATTTCTCGTCGTAAATGCGTCGGAGCAGTTGCACATCTTCCCAACAAAATCGTTTCCAGTTCGGATTGCGCAAGAGCGCGGCGGGGTGATAGGTTACGACAAGGTCAATGCCGCGCCACTTATGCACTTTGCCGCGCATGGCTTGCATGGCGAGGTTGTTCTCCAAGAGCGTGTTTGCCGCGACCTTTCCCAACGCTAAGATGATTTTCGGACGAATCAACTCTAACTGCCGATGTAAATACGGCAAGCATGCTGCAATCTCGTCAGGTTCAGGGTTGCGATTGTTTGGCGGACGCGACTTGATAATGTTGCAGATATAAACGTCGCGTCGCTCGAACTTGATAGCCGCTAGGATGTTATTGAGCAGTTGCCCCGACCGACCGACGAAGGGCAAACCTTGTTCGTCTTCGTCAGCGCCTGGAGCCTCACCGACGAGCACGACTTTAGCATGCTCGTTGCCGTCGCCAAAGACGTAATTTTTCCGCGTCTCGCCTAAGCGGCACTTCTTGCACGTCTTTGTGGCTTCGTAAAGTTCGGTGAGCGTTTTGTAGCGCTGTAAGTCTTCCTCCTGAGAAGGAAGAAACTCTGACGGCTCATCGAATAATCCGCCTTGCATTTTCGCTTGTGTGTTTCAAAAAATGTTAGAGACAAAAAACTGCAAAGAGGTTTTGCAGTCTGGCGTATCGCGTAAGATGTGACTAAATGCTACGCTCTAAATGCTACGCTTGCGTCATTGTCAGAGCGATGTTAAAGAACTTTTTTGAAAGAAAAAATTTGCTTTTTTGAAAATCATTTTTGCTGCTGCGCGCTTGGTTTGTAAGGGAAGTTGTTCGATAGTGCCATCTCTGAAAATAAGCGTCAGTCGGTTGGTGTCGACCTCAAATCCTGCACCTGCTTCTTGGGCAAGATTGAGCGCAATTATGTCGCAATTCTTGAGCACGAGTTTGGCTTTTGCATTTTCAAGCGCGTCTTGAATTTCCAATGCAAATCCAATCGAGACTTGATGGGGCTTTTTTTGCTTGCCAAATTCCAGCAAGATGTCAGGATTTTTGACGAGATGCAGCGGGAGCGACTCCGACGATTTTTTGAGTTTGCCTGCATAGACTTCGGCAGGGCGATAATCGGCGACCGCAGCGGCGGCAACGAAGAGGTCTAAGGTCGGAAAATATCGCTGTGTTTCGCGAAACATCTCTTCTGCGCTTTCAACCTCAATGCGATGCACGTTCGGCGGCGTTTGAAGATGCGTTTTGCCGGTAATCAAAATCACCTCTGCGCCAAGTTCAGCGGCGACTGCGGCAAGCGCGAACCCCATTTTGCCCGACGAATAGTTCGAGATAAAGCGCACACTATCAATTTTTTCACGCGTTGCGCCTGCTGTAACCACAACCTGCTTGCCTGCAAGCGTTTTTTCTTTTGGCAAAAGTGCCTCGACAACACGCTCAAAAATTTTTTCAGGTTCAGGCAATCGTCCTTTGCCGATTAAGCCTGACGCGAGTTCGCCGATTTCAGGCTCAACAATTACACAGCCATCTTGTTCAAGCGTTTTCAAATTGCGTTGCACGGCGGGCGCGTCGAACATCTCGCCGTCCATTGAAGGAAAAATCAATTTCGGCTTATTCGGACGCATCGTAAGAAAGCACACCGAGAGCATGTCGTCGGAGTAGCCATTGGCAAGTTTAGCAATCGTGCTGGCAGTCGCAGGCGCAAGCACGAAGCAATCCGCCCATTCGCCCAAATGAATGTGAGTCGTCCAAGCGCTTTGCGTATTGGTTGCATCAGGAAAAATTTCAGTGAGCGCACTTCGCCCTGAAAGCGTTGCAAGTGTAAGCGGCGAGACGAACTGCGCCGCCGATTGCGTCATGACGACTTGCACCTCTGCGCCTGATTTTTTGAACAAGCGCACAAGGTTTGGAATTTTGTAAGCGGCAATGCCGCCGCTCACGCCGAGTAGAATGTGCTTTCCCGAGAGGTCAGTCATTTGTTTGAAGCGGATTCCGTTTCAGATTGTCGTGTGGCTTGTTCAGTTTCGTCAGGGGGCTGTTGCTCGATTTTTTTCTTTTGAACCGGTGTTAAACTTGGTGATTTTTTACGCCGGAAAATGCGGTCGGAGAGTTCGCTCCAAGTGTGGAAGTTATCGCGATACGCCACGCCGAAGCCCCAAAGTTCTTGCATTTCTTGGTTGAAGATGGTGAAGTTGTTTTGTCCGAAAACGCGGAAGGCTTCGAGAACGACTTTATCGCTGACGCGGTATTCCAATTTTTGCGAATTGGTATTGCCTCCGCGCACGGCGGCGGAGTCGTTGTTGGCAAATGAGCCCGAGCCAATCACGACTAATCTGCCGTCGGTGCCGGGAACGGCGTAAGCGACGGCTAAATCAACGCCTGAAAATCCGCCGCCTGCATCGCGCGCCAGACCGATATTGACGGACTGCACGCCGGCAATCGTTCCTGCCACGCGCGAAAGTTGCGAGGAGAGCAATCCTGCCCCTGCACCAAGCCCTGCGCTTGCGACGGTGCCAGCACCCAATCCACCGACATTTCCGCCGAGTTCAACGGGCGGCGCATACCATTGCCCAGCAGAGAGGAGCAAGGCAAAGTTCAGCACGGCGTTTGGGTCCTCGAAGCCGGGCAAATCGGTGTTCGGCATTTTGAACTCCATTTCTTCAAAGCGATAGCCCATTGCCATGTTCGGCGCAAGAGCCGTGCCTGTGATTTTCACAATCAAAAACACTTCGGCTTGAACACCTGCGCGGCGCGGGTCGGGATTTTCGGCACGTGTGCGCGTTTCTGCCGTTACATTGATGGTTGCGTTCAAAATATCTTCTTCGTTCCAAGAAATTTTTCCGCCTGGTTTGACTTCAAAGTTTTTTGTGAATGCCGTGTAACTGCCACCTGCAATCGATGCACTGCCAAAGGCTTCGAGGTTGATGCCTCGTTTGCGCACGCGAATATCCACATCTTCAATACTCACTTTCATTTGCTCGCCGAGATACTTATTGAAAATGATAGTGTAAAGCATTCGGCGTTGAGTCTTGACGCGCAAATCCATCGTCATCAGGTCGTAAGGCGTGATTTGATAGACTTGCAAGCGCGTGCGCGTTTCATCCATTGAAAATTCTTCGTTGAGTCGACGCTCTTTCTTGATGCGGTTGCGCTCCTCGATTGAGAGCGTAGTGTCTTCGCGTGGGCGCATGGTGATGAACTTTGCCGCTTCGGCAAATTGCGTGGCGTTGTTGGCATTTTTGGCGAAGGAACTGATATCGCCGTCGTTGATGGTGAGTCGTCCTGTCAATTTTGGGGCGTCGAGCGTGCCGAAATAGCGCAAGTTGTCGGTAGAGGCGATAAGCGTGCCGAACGGTAAGCCGTCTTTGCCTTCAGGCTTGCGCATGAGGTGAAGTCGATTGAAGGCAATGTTGATGTCCAAAAATTCAACAGCAAAGTTATTCATTTTAATTGAGCCGCTGGTTGAGCCTTCGCCGCCGAAGCGGTCGTTGAAGGTCAGTCCGCTCCACCGTGCGCCGCTCGGCGTGGCGACGATTTCGCCGTTGAGCGTGTATTCAACTTGCGTTGCGATGGGCGTGGTTTTCACCTTGTCAATCAACAGGCTGATGCGAATATCGGGCGAAGGAAATCGTCCGCGAACGGTTGCAAGCAGTTTGACAAATCCCGTCGTGCGTTCCAAAGGCACAAAGGCTTCAAGTGCGGCGGCGTCGATGTCGTCGGAGCGAACTTCGGCGAAGACGTCTTCGGTCTTGATGAAGCCAAACGGCGTGCCGTCGCTATCCAAGTTAATCGGAATGCGCCCGCGCCCCGAAATGCGATTAACGATGTTGCCTTGCCCAAAGACGCGCGACTTCTTGGTGCTGTCGAGATTAGCGGCAAGCACAACATTCATCGCCTTGTTGGCATAATCGGCTTGAAGTGTGAGATTTCCGCCACGCACCGCGCTGTAAATCAAATTGTGAACATTCAACTCGAACTTGATTTCAGGACGCTGTAAGTTCCCGCCGACATCGAGCGTCATATCTACCCTACCGCCAAAGGGCACATTGGAGGGTTCTGGTAGAACCCATTTTCGGAAGTCAGCAAGATTGAGATTTTTCAGCGCGATATTTACATGGCCGTCGCCATCAAACTCGAGGAAGCCTTTGAGCGAGAGTTCTTGGTCTTTATTGCGAAAGGCGACATTGCTGAAACGAACATTCTGCGGGCTGATTTGAAATTCCGAGTTTGCGTTTGCTTCCCAACTAAATTCGCTTGTGGCGAACTTGAAGTTTTCAAGCAGAATGATGTATTGCTGGTCAAAAACGCCCGCAAGCATATCCATTTCCAACCTGCCGCGCGTATTGACGTGAGAAGAGCGAACTTCGACCTGCATGGCTTGTTTGTCGTAGCGCATCTCGAACTTTGTGTCCACAAATCGCTGGTCGCCCGTCTTTAATCGGAACGCAGAAAGATTGAGTTTTGCGCGAAGTTGATGCTCCTTTTCGTCGACCACATCATCGACATATCCAAAGGTTGCTTTGAAGTTTTGCGTAAAAAACACGTCGCTGTAAGTCGTCGAGTCAATATCTACAATCGCTGTTATCGAGCATTGCGTTGGTTGGCTTGTAATTTTTCCACGCATTTGGGCTTTGGCGTTGAAGTAACCCGCCTTTGCAATGAGCGAGGCTGCCGCAAGGCTTTTGAGCGAGATGCTGAAATTCACATTCAGCGTTGGCAACACAACTTTCGCCGTCTCTGCTTTTTTCTTGACGGATTTTTCCAAGGTCTTTACCTTTTTGCTGACTTCTTGAAACCGCGCTTCTTGTGCTTGGGTGCGGAAAATGTTGTTCTTGTAAATCTCGCGCTCGATGACGCCCGATTCCAACTGCACAAGCTTAACAAGTTGCCCTAAATCATACTTGCCCTCGACCTCGATGTCGAGCAAATCGCTGTGAAAGACGAAAGTCGCTGACGAATCGATTTTATCCTGCACGAGTGTCGCCTGTGCTCTGGTGCCTTTGCGAATCGGAAGTTTTCCGATTGTCGAGGAATCAAGTTCCAATTTGAAGTCAAGCGTGATGTCGCCAAGCGCAAAGCCACTTCCGTTGAGTGTGTAGCTCAAGTTGAGGTTGCTTCTGAGGCTGTCGTCTTTGGTGAAAGTGGCAATATCAAAATTTCCTAATCGTCCTTCGCCTTGATAAGTCGGAATTTCTTTGGAGAGGTCAATCATACCTAAAAACTCTGCAAATTGCTCGCCCATCTCAATAAACAACTCGCCCGTGAATCGCTTTTGGGAAACGCCTGCATTTGCCACAAAATCCGTGATGGTATATTCATCGAAGCGCGATTTCTTCATTGTTGCTACAAACTTCGCGCTTATGTTTTCAAGCGAATTGCCACTTCCTTCAAGTTTGGCAGAAAGGTTCAAATCGCTGGTCAGCGCAGGGTTTTTCAAAGCTTTGCCCATGTTGAGATGCTCGAGGGTGAACACGCCAGCATATTCAGGCAAGCGATTTTTTGGCAATGCGATTTCAACATCGGCATCGACCGTCCCGAATTGAGACGCGGCGGCAAGCCGTGCCCGAAAGCGGTTGAGTCTGCCATTGAATCCGCCTTTGAAATCCACCCGACCCGCGTCGCTCAAATCAGGCAGAGATAGCGACGGCATTATTTTCGCCGCATCAGAAAGGTTCAGATATGTGTTTTGCAGTGAGAGATTTAATTCCGATAACTCAGGCGTGAAGGCTTGCTTGACCGACCCTGAAATGCCGATTCGGCTTCGCTCGGCTTCGAGCACAAGTTCTTCAATCTTGAACGAATCGGGCGTGCCACGTGCAATGGCTTTTGCGCGAAGCGTGCCGTTCAACCCATAAAGCGTTGGCACAAGGCGTTTGACATCGTCAAAAGCAAGTTTCTGAATGTCGAGATTGAAATCAAATCCCGATTGTTTGAGCGAATCCTCTGAATACGGCGCGAAGATGTCGTAGCAGTGAAGCGCGCCTGTCAGTTGAATCGACGAGCGCGACGTTTTAAGCGTAAGCCCTGTTACCTCAATGCGTTGCGGCGCGAGCGAGAAGTAAAGATTCGTTTCTGCAACGGAAAAGTCAGCCTCAGGAATGTCGAACGCAAGTTCTTGAAGCGTTGCCGTGATGAAGTCTCCGTTGAGTTCGCCTTTGAGCAGGAAATTCACATTCGCAAGGTGCAGGCTATCAAAATTGACGGGCGTAATCTTTTGTGTGCGAAGTGAATCGAGTGCGGCACGTGTTTCGGCATCTATGGGCGGCGCGGCGCGATTAATCCACCAAAAATCACCGTTGCGAATCGAGAGTTCGTCGACCAGAAATTTAATCGGTTTGCTTTCGCTTGTGTCAACCGTTGCGGTTGAATCGGGCTTGAAGAGCCGCATGAGTCGGAGCGTGCTGTCTTCTTCTTGCACAATTATGGCTTTCGGCGTTTGCAGTGAAATTCTGCCGATGTGAAGGTCTTTGATGAATCCTTCCTCGATGTTTCGATGAAGCGAAATGCCAACAATGCTCAGTGAAATTTGCTCGAGCGAAAGGCTTTCGGTCGTGTCGTCCGCAACAAAAACTTTAACTTGGTGAAGTGAGAGCGATGTTGGAAATCCGAGTTCGGCGCGCTCAATCGTGAGCCGTCCGTTGAAGAGTTGTGCGAATTGTTTTTCAGCAAGCGATTTCAGAAACCGCTCGCCAAATTCGGTGTTCAAGAAAATATACAGCCCAATGATGGCAACGAACACCGTTATGATGAGCGTGTAGAGCGTGCGTCGTAAGAACTTAAATATGCGCGGAATAATCATCGTATCGAGAAGGCTCTTTAAGTGTAAGCGTTCAGAATTTTTTCAATCGTGCCAGTGGTTGAGCGTCCATCTAAAAACGAAATCGTTTGAACGCTTCCGCCGTGTGCTTCAACAACGTCCTTACCGACGATATTTTCAACCGCCCAATCCGCTCCTTTGACCAACACATCGGGCAAGAGCGTTTCAATCACTGAAAGCGGCGTGTCGTCTTCAAAGAGCAGAACGGCATCGACGGCTTTAAGATTTTTGAGAAGATACGCTCTATCTTCTTGCGTGTTGATGGGGCGTTTTTCACCCTTCAATCGCTTGACGGACGCATCGCTGTTGATGGCAACAACGAGCACATCGCCAAGGGCTTTGGCTTTGTTCAAATACTGCACATGCCCTGCGTGCAAAATATCGAAACACCCGTTCGTAAAAACCACCGTCCGCCCTTGCTGTTGATGAAATCGGACAAAGGATTTGGCTTCTTCAAGCGTTAAAAGCGGTTTTTCATTATCAAGTGAAAGTGCAGTTGCCATTATTTTTTGTTTAATTTCTGTGCGCGGACGAGGTGCGTGAAGATACGAAATCGCGCGCCTTCTTTCGTCAAGAAAATTCAATGTGTTTTTTATGAAGCGTCTTTTCAAAACCCTTGTTGATGCGTTGGTCTACGGCATCTTTATGCTGATTGGTGCAATCGTGCGTCGGCTCACGATTGAGCGCGTTTATCGACTTGGCGAAGTTGTTGGAAACTGGCTTTATGAACGGGTAAAATTGCGCCGCAAATTGGTCGAGACCAATCTTCGACTATGTTTCCCTGAAAAATCTGAAGCCGAGCGTTCAAAAATTGCACGGCAGGTTTATATCGAGCAAGCGCAATCGCTTTTTGAAATCATGCGTGCGCCGCTGATTCGATCGAGGGCTGATGCGGAGAAAATTTTTGAAGTCGAGAATTTACACCTTGTTGAAAAGTGCTACGCAGAAGGCAAGGGCGCGATTGTTGTATCGGCGCATTTCGGAAATTGGGAACTCAAAGCCATGTGCTGGGCATTTTTGGCGAAGCCATGCGCGATTGTCTATAAACCCTTCTCCAACAAGTTTCTTGACAAGAAAATGCTCGAGTGGCGCACGCTGGGCGGTAATGAATTTATCTCGATGAGCGACGCGCCGAAACTCGGCTTAAAGCGACTGCGCGAAGGCAAACTGCTTGCCCTGCTCAGCGACCAAGCCGCACACAGCGACGATTACTTCACCACGTTTCTCGGACGCGATGCCGCTATTTTTCTCGGTGCCGCCGTCTTCGCGCTTCGCACGCGATTACCTGTTATTCTTTCAATGCCAAGGCGCATCGGCGTTGGTCGCCACCGCTTAGAACTCACCGAAATCAAAACCGATGACCTCACTTTTTCAGCCGATAATGTCAAGGTGTTAGCCGAGCGATATACCCGTGCGATTGAATCCTACATTCGACGCTATCCCGACCAATGGTTCTGGCTTCACAACCGATGGAAACGCACACCGCCGCACAACGCATCTCTGCAACTTGCCGAAGAAGCGACGCAATCGGCACAAACGCAATCCGCTTAAAAGAAAATCAACTGCACCAATACAAAGAGCGGCAAGAGCACCACAAGCGAAAACTTCGCCATATATCCGCCAAAACTCGGCATCTCTACATTTTGCTCTTCGGAGACGGCTTTGACCATAAAATTCGGCGCGTTGCCGATGTAAGTCATCGCTCCAAAAAAGACTGCACCAATGCAAATCGCTTTGAGCGTCATTTCGGGAATACCTGCAATCATGACATCGGCTTGTTGCGCTAAGCCCAACGCCAACGAGTAAAAGGTAACGGCAGTCGGCGTGTTATCTAAAACGCCACTCAAAACACCTGTCGCGTAGAAAAACTGCACAGGACTCGATACGCCCAGCGTTGGCGCATTGGCTTCCAGGAAGAGCAAGCAAGGAATCATCGTGATGAAAATTCCCAAGAAGAGATAAGCGACTTCTTCAATCGGATGCCATGAGAATTTATTCGCCTCGCGCACTTCCTTTTTCGTTAGCCAAAGCGACAATCCGAGCAAAATTAAAATCACAAGTTCGCGCAAGAACTTCGCATATTCATTTTGCTTGAAGAGCGGAATGTATTGCTCATTGAGAAACGCTACCGAAATGACCACGCCCAGAAGCAACACGAAGTTTATGTTACCTGTAAGTTTTATGGGTCGAATTTCTTCAATATCGCGCTTCAATGCGGCAGGGCTTTCTTTTTGATAGTAGTAATAAGAATCCACGCCGAAGTAGGTTGCAAGCAAAATAATGTTCGCAAAGAGCCACACGGGCAGAAGGTTCAAAAACCATTCAAACGGCACGCCGCGCAAATAGAGGACGAAAAGCGGCGGGTCTCCAAGCGGCGTTACCAATCCACCGCAATTCGCCACCACGCCAATGAAAAAGAGCACGGTGTGGACTTTGAACTGTCGCTCAGCGTTAGTTTCCAAGAGCGGACGAATGAGGAGCATTGCCGCGCCTGTCGTGCCCATCAGCGAAGCAAGCACTGCACCGATTGCCATGAATGTTGTGTTGATAATCGGCTTCGCTTCAATATCGCCCGTGATGTTGATTCCACCTGTAATCACAAAGAGCGCGCTGAGCAAAATGAGGAATGGCACATAGTCGAAGAGAAGTGCGTGTTTGAGTTCGCCCCACATGGCGTTGTAAATTAAAAATCCCAATACAGGCATGCTACACACTAATGCCACAATGAGTTTATTGCGGTTGCTTTCCCAAAAGTGCGCAAATGTCAGTGGCATTACAGCGATTGAGGCTAAAAGCAGTGCAAACGGTATGAGAAGAACAAGCGGAATCTCGTGCTGTTCGTGCATAGTTGGATTTGGTTTTAAGACACGCTGTTGATAGTCGGCAAAAATACGGTATGTTCATGCTTTCGGAAAGCCGTTACAGAAAAATGGCAATATCGAAACAACGCTTGCTCGCGTTCTTTGTTATTCCATGTTACATGGTCTACTTGCGTAAAATTGCGTGTTCTAATAGAGCACAAAAAAATGTTAACTTTTTTTTCGAAATGCTCTTGACAAACTGTCAAAAAGTTGTATTTTTGCAGTGGCAACAAAGCAATGGGCGCCCTGTCCATTGTGGCAGGTGATGTGGGGGACACCTGCTAGTTGCATAGCGGACCAAGTCCGCTATTTATTTGGGTAGCAGTAAAGTAGTAGGCACCCTGCCTACTATGGCAAGTGATGTGGGGGACACTTGTCGACTGCGGGGCGACTTCGGTCGCCCTTTTTATTTCGACTCGATTTAATTTCAGAATTTCAGATTGATTTAATCTCGGCTCGACTTACTCGGGGGCGTGCTCACTCGAGCATGCCGCAAGCCCTGTCTACAAGCCATGTTCACAAGCGCGTAACATTAGAAACAAGTCATGCTTGAACTGCTCTTGCTCTTCGCTCTCGGCTATCTTGCCGCAACGCTTTCAGGCGCGGCGGGATTTGGCGGCGCGCTTGTCTTGCTCCCTGCTCTGACCAACCTTGTGGGAATCAGTGCCGCTGTTCCAATTCTCACCATCGGGCAGATTTTTGGAAATGCGTCAAGAGTGTGGTTCGGCAGAGATGATTTACAATGGAAACCCATTCTCTTCTTTCTACTGACCGCCGTTCCCTTAACCATTCTTGGCAGTTACCTCTTTGGCGAGATTGACCGCAACAAGGTCAAAATTGGCATTGGTATCTTTCTCATTCTTTTAGTCCTTTATCGCAGAACGAACATTAAAAAAATTGCGCTTGGCGAAAAAGGGCTCTTGCTTGGCGGCGGGCTAACAGGGTTTATCTCGGGCATTGCTGGCAGTGCGGGACCGCTTGGCGCGGCTTTCTTTCTCGGGCTCGACCTCACTGCCAAAGCCTATATCGCCAGCGAAGCCTTCACGGCTTTGGTCATTCATCTCACAAAAACCATCATCTACAATGCCTTCGCTCTTATCAACTGGACTGAACTTTACTACGGACTCTTTATTGGCGGAGCGATGATTTTGGGGAGTTGGACGGGAAGGAAAATCATTGAAAAATTGAGCCGAGAAAAATTTATTCTGCTTGTTGAAGCACTGCTCATCCTCTCAGGAGTGCAGTTGATATGGACGGCTCTGTGAAAGCGAGAACAGAGATTGAACGGATTAAAGAGGTGATTCGCATCACTCGATGGGCGGGCGCACCAAATTTCCCGCAGTATCGACATATCCGATAGCCCCTTCATTCAGCACTTGCGCTAAGCCATCAACGAACTTTCCGACAAAGTCATATTTCGGCTCAATAATCCACTTGCCGCTTGTGTCAATGATGCCGACTTTGCCGTTTTGCCGAACCGACGCATAGCCGCTATTGAACGACTCAACCACACTTTCAAATTGCGGCGCAATGACCATTGTGCCTTGCTTGTTGATAAACCCCCAAAGGTGTGAAGCCGTGTCTTGCACGGCGGCAAGCCCTTCGCTGAACGAGAGCGCGTTTTCAAATTTCAACTCGATAACAGGCTTCGCACCAAAATTGACATATCCCCACAAGTTTCCAATGCGGACGGCACAGAGGCTATCCGAGAAATCGCGCGCATCGTCGAACTGCGGCTTAATGACGAGCGTGCCTTGTTTGTCAATAAACCCGCATTTGCCGTTTATCATCACCATTGCCCGCCCTTGCGAAAAGCGCGAGGCTAAGTCATACTGCGGCGGAATCACTTTGCGTCCTTCTTTATTGATAAATCCCCACTTGGCGGAATCGATTGTTTCAACAGCGGCAAGTCCCTCGCTGAATCGCATCGCATTTCGGAACTCAGGCTTAATGGCAAGCGAGCCTTCGGCATCGAAGTAGCCAAACGTTTTGCCGATACGCACCACCGCAAAGCCTTCGGAGTAAGGGCGAATATCGCTGTATTGAATTTGTGTGAGGAGCGAGCCTTTTTCGTTCATCACGCCAAAGTTGCCTTTCTGACCAACAATCGCCAAACCTTCCGAGAACGGCATAGCGGCGTCGTATTGTGGCGTAATCATCACTTTGCCCGTTTTATCCATATAGCCGTATTGGCGATTTTCAGAAATCACATACAAGCCACCTTCACGGCGCGAACAAGATGAGAGGAGCAAGATTAACGCGCAAGCCAGCAATCTAATTTTCAACGGCATTGAAGTGATAGTCGACCGATTTGAGAATGTTGTAAAAAGTTTGAGCAGGATTATCGGAGCGGTAGAGTTCGTCCATAATCATTGCCTTGCCGATAGGATAGGTGAGCATGTAGGCACGGAAGTCGTCATCGCGTAGGCGAGAAACCGTTCGGCGAATCAGTGCGTCTTCGCTTGGAAGGTATTGGCGCAAATAGGCGAAAACCGCGTCATCGGTTTCGTTTTCGTCATACATCAAGAGTGCGGCATTGACGACGGGCTTGCGTCCGAGTTCTTCAATCAGTTCAATCAGGCGTGCGTCGTTGTCAGAAATTTTGCGTTGATGCAATGCTTCATGCGCTCGCAGCCACTCGATAACAGCGGGGGTTTCGCCGAAGATGATGTAGTTTGCCGCTTCGGCAAGTCCTTCGGAAACGGTGCTACACGGCGCGCCAAGCAGGTTCATGCTGAACTCAATCAGTCCTTGCTTGCGGACGAGTTCCGATTCTTTGACGATGGCTTCGGTATGATGTCCGCAAAAGGCTTCGTGCGTGGTAGTATGCAAGACGCCCCAAATGGTGGTCGGCACGTCAATGTTGAGTTCGTAGAGCGATTGATAATTGCCTCGATACCAATGGTAGCCCGCCCAAGGCTTTTCGCGCACGAGGCTAACCTCAACTGAATTTTCAGGAAGCGGAAAGAGCGATTGTGTCTTCGCTTTTGCAAACATCATTGAGGCTTGAATGAAGTTCATCAGTTCATCGCCTTTGAGTTCGAACTGCTCACGCCATTGCGTAAATCGTTCAGGAAGACTTCCGTTGCCCAAACGCTCCGCACGAAGGCGTTCATCGATTTCCGTGATGAGTTCCGTGAACTCGCACTCATTGGCGTAGTCAATCGTTGAAATGCCGTAGCAAAGCCGTGCTTCTTCGCGGTAGGAAATTGGTTTATGTTGTTTCTTTTCAATGATGGTTTTGAGTGCGACTAATTGTTTGCGAAGGTAGTTGGCGCGTTCCGACTCGTCGCCATTGAGCGCGTTCAGGAGTCGTTCGGTATCTGTGTGTAGCGCATCAAGTGGACGCACAGGCTCAGCATCGACCGCGATTTTGAGTTCAGAAGACTTGCCATAATGCGCGTCGACTAACCCGTGATGATGTTTATCTAATCGGTGAGAGAGCAAAATGTATTCTTCGGCGATGTGGTTCAAGGCACTCATGAGCGGTAATTTTTTGAAGTGATTGCAAATATACGATGTGCGTCGGGCTTTGGACAAGAATAAAGTTTATGAAAAAAGTTTGGCATATTTGAAGTTCAATCAAATTGAATCTCGTTATGACCCACGAAGCCTTGATGCGCGAAGCGATTCGGCTCTCGCTTGAAAATGTCAAAAATGGAATCGGCGGACCGTTTGCCGCGCTCGTCGCACGCAACGGAGAAATTGTTGCCACAGGCACAAATCAAGTAACCACCTTGAACGACCCGACTGCCCACGCCGAAGTTACCGCCATTCGCAACGCCTGCCGTGTGCTTCAAACTTTTGAACTTCGTGGGTGCGACCTCTACACCACTTGTGAGCCATGCCCGATGTGCTTGGGCGCGATTTATTGGGCGCGGCTCGAGCGCATTTACTTCGGCAACACCCGCACCGATGCCGCCGACATTGGCTTCGACGACGCATTCATTTACGACGAAATTCTGCGCGACCTTTCCGCTCGCAAAATTCCCACACGCCAACTCCTGCGCGACGAAGCCCTTGCCGCCTTTCGCGCTTGGCAACAATCAACCACTAAAAAGCCATATTGACTTCACATGTCTGTCATCGTTTTAGCCACGCATAACCGCGATAAAGTCAAAGAAATTGCCCACGCCTTGAATCAACTCTCGAACATTCAGATTTATTCGCTTGACGATTTGCCCGACTTGCCCGAAGTCATCGAAGACGCGCCCACGCTTGAAGGCAATGCACTCAAAAAAGCGCGTGAGATTTATCGTTACGCACAAGCAAAGTTTGAGCACGTTTTGGTGCTTGCTGATGATACAGGTTTGGAAGTCGACGCGCTGAACGGCGCGCCCGGCGTCTATTCCGCACGCTACGCCGAATCGGAATTAGGCAGAAAGCCAACCTATTCGGAAAATGTCGAGAAACTGCTTCGCGACCTTTCAGGCAAGGCGAATCGCGCCGCACGATTTCGAACCGTGATTGCGCTTGTTGGAACTTGGAACGGCTCGTTCCTTGAAAAAACAGTGGAAGGCGTTGCCGAAGGCGAGATTCTTACCGAGCCTTGTGGGACGGGCGGATTTGGATACGACCCCGTGTTCTTTTCAACCGATGCGCAGAAAACATTCGCCGAACTTTCGCTCGACGAAAAAAATGCACTGAGTCATCGCGGCAGAGCACTTCGCGCGGTTTCCGACTTGCTCACCAAAGCATGAGCGTGATTTTGAAACAAAGCCCCGACGAATATCGCCTAAATCGTTACATTTGTAGCCAATGTTAACAAACGAACTCTTTTGAAACATGAGCGATACCCTCTATGCCGTCCAATTCGCTAAGCAAGCACTTTTGGATAGCGTGGAAAACGAGGCGGAATACAAGTCGGTCCTGAGCCGTCTTAACGCAAAGCAGCTCAAGGAGATTCAAAAACAGTATTGGGATTTTTTAATTGAGGAATCGCAATCGACGAAAAAGCCCATTTCGCGAGGCGACATTCTCGCGTGCTTAGAGCCAACAGCAAAATATCAACAGCGCGCTCGATGCAAAGAGCCTGAAGGTTATTGCACGATTTCTATGTGCGTGCGCATCAATCCAAAGTGCGCTGTTACGCGCATTTCCGAAATTATGCTGGCGATTCGTCCGCTCATCGTTTCATTGCTCAATGAGCGACCGGAATTGCGTCAGAGTTTCAAGCCTTCTGAAGTCGCGCCTGCTCTTTCAGAGCCCGTGCCCGATGTAAGCGAACCTGCATTTGTAGAAGAAGCACCGCTTGTGCGTCGTGAGCGCGTGCCCGAAGTGATTCCCGACGAAATGCGCCAAAAATTTCAGAAGTATAGAGAGCACTTGGGCAGAATGATCGAGACGGAAGGGTTAGAGCATGCGATTTTGATGAGCGAAGGTGGAACCATTTTAGTTCATGCGTCGTCGAAGCCACACGAGTTGGAAAAACTTTCCGCGACTGTCGGCGACGAAATTTTTGCCGTTACTGAACAAGGAGAGGCGGCAAATTTGAACGGTCTGCTCAGCGTGATTAAAGAATACAGCGAGGGTGTCGTCGCCATTCGTTCAATCGGCGAAAAACTGTATCTTGTCGGCGTGTCGCGCATCGTTTTGCCCGCCAAAATTCATAGTTTAATGATTAAACTCGGCACCGAACTCTCAAAAGAAGTTTCAAACACTTAATCATCTCATTATCAATGAAATACACCGAGTCGGAAAAAAACGGCGTTGTAATTTTGCACCTTAAAGGTGACTTGCTTGGCGGCAGCGATATTGCCGAGTTCAAAGAAAAATTGAAATCGCTCCTCGATGCGGGCAAGAAGAACATTCTCATCGACATGAGCGACGTAACGTATGTCAATTCATCAGGCATCGGCATGTTGATTTCAGGCATGACAACGGTAGCGCAAGCAGGCGGAAAGTTCAAAATTTGCAACATTGAAAAAAACATCAAAAACGTCTTTGTCATCACCAACCTTGTTAAGGTCTTTGACACGTTCAACACGGTTGATGAAGCAATTGCGACCTTTTAGCGATTCGCATGCGTCGTTAATCCTAAAAGGACGAGAAGACACAGAGCGAGACAATTAGCATCTCCGTTCAAAGTTACTTTTACAACCTTTAACTTCTTACTGCATTGACACACGTAATTAAACAGTTGAGCGCTACGGAGCAAGAAATGACGCTCACGCTTGAGCCGCCAGAGTATCAACCGAAGCTTGACGAAAACTACAAACTCGCACAAGCCAACATTCAAGTCAGAGGTTTTCGCAAAGGCAAAGTGCCGATGAACATGGTTAAACGCCTTGTTGGCAAAGAAATTGAGTCCGAAACCGTTGAAGCCTTGGCGAGCGAGATGTTCTCAAAAATTGCATCAGAGCAAAAGTTGAAACTGGTCGGACGCGCGCGCATTCGTCACTTCGAATTCACTGACGATAAACTGCTGAACATCTACTTGATGTATGAAGTCCAACCCGAATTTGAACTCGCGCCGTACAAAGACTACACATTCAAGAAGGCAGAGTATGAAATCACACCCGAAGACATTGAGCGCGAAGTGAAAAGCATTTTGAGAGAACAAGGTGTGTGGATGAGCAAAGACGGCGAAGCGACGGAAGAAGATTTAGTCGTTGCTGATTCGCAAGAGTTAGACGCAAGCGGTATGCCGGTTATCGGAAAACGGTTTGAAAATCAAGAGATTGTGCTGAGAATGATTCGCAAGGAATCACCCTTGCGTGCAGCACTAATAGGCGTGAAAGCCGGAGACGAACGCATTGTTGAACTCAAATCCAACGACGCCAATCAGCCAAATGTGTCTAAACAATACAAATTCTACATCAAAGAAGTCAAGCAATTAGATCTGCCCGAACTTACCGACGACCTTGCCAAAGAACTCACCCAAGGGCATCTGCAAACTGCAGCAGAACTTCGTGCCGATATTGAGTCGCGCCTTAAAGCCACTTTCAAACGCAAAGCCGAAGAGGATTTGCTCGAAGAGATTGCGAAAAAATTTATTGAGGACAATCCTATTGAAGTGCCACAAACCATGATTCGCTCCTTTGAAGATATGATGATTGAAAATGCGGCACGGCAACTCGGCGGAAAATTCCCGAAAGGTTTTGATGTGCAAGCCTTCCGACGTGAAATCAGCCCGAATGCAAAACGCCAAGCCCAGTGGGCGCTCATTCGCTACAAACTGGCCGAAGTTATCGGCATTAAAGTCGACGAGCAAAGCATACGCGACCTTGCCGAAGCCGACGCCAAAGAAATGGGCATCGACAACCCCGACCAAGTGCTTCAAGCCTATCTCAAAGAAGAGATGCAGAACTATGTCGTTGAGCGCGCCATGCGAGAAAAACTGTTTGCTTACCTTACCTCGACTTTGAAAATCACGCCTGAACCCAAGCGCATTTCTGACACGATGATGAGCGAAGAAGTCGTCAACTAACCGCAACAGCCACAAGAAATCACAAGGCAATGTGCATCACTCACATTGCCTTTTCTGTTTCACTCGTCAGACGCCAACGATTGTGAGTAAAAAGTTTTTAGCAACTCTTTGGCGGCGCGAAACGGGCTTAGGTCGCCTTTGCGCACGGCGCTTTCTAACTCCTGCAATCTCGCTTTAATCTGTTCAGAGTTGTAAAAGCGTGAGAGCAGTTCATATTCCAGCGTCTGACGAAGCCAATACGCCGCTTGCGTTTGGCGCTTTCGCTCAATCCACCCATTTTCCAGCATTTTCTTTTCAAAGTCAAAAATAAGGTCGCGCACTTCCAAAATGCCATCGCCTGTTAATGCCGAGCAGGTCAGCACTTTCGGAACCCAACCATTTGCATTCGGCGGAAAAAGATGCAGGGCTTGTTGGTATTCTTGTTGGGCGAGTTTGGCTTTGGTGAGGTTTGCGCCATCGGCTTTGTTAATGGCAATTAAATCTGCCATTTCCATAATGCCGCGCTTAATGCCTTGCAATTCGTCACCTGCACCTGCAAGCATGAGCAAGAGGAAAAAATCGGTCATGGAATGAACAGCAATTTCGGATTGACCAACGCCGACCGTTTCAATAATCACTGCATCGTAGCCTGCCGCTTCGCACAGGAGCATCGCTTCGCGCGTTTTAGGTGCAGTGCCCCCCAGCGAGCCTGACGATGGCGACGGACGAATAAAGGCTCGCTCATGCGTTGAGAGTTTTTCCATTCGAGTTTTGTCGCCCAAAATGCTTCCGCGCGATTTTTCGCTTGTTGGGTCGATGGCTAACACCGCAACTCGACGCCCTGCTTCAATCAGCGACAGTCCAAAGGCTTCAATGAACGTGCTCTTGCCCACGCCCGGCACACCTGTAATGCCAATGCGAATTGACTTACCGCTATGTTTCAAACACGCTCCAACAACTTCTTCAGCAATCGCTTGATGCTCAGCACGATGGCTCTCTACAAGCGTAATCGCTCGTGAGAGCACAGTGCGATTACCCTTCAAAATGCCCTCCACATACTCCGCTGGCGCAAGAAGTGGCTTTCGCTTGGCAATAAATGACGATTGAGGTTCTGACACGGCAAGTGTTTGTTTGAGATTGCTTAGTCGAAGTTACCGCTTTTTGAGAGAGATATTCAACCACGAATATTGAATGCCAAGAACACCTTGTCATTCCGAACAAAGTGAGGAATCCACATTTTAAGATGGAACTCGGACCGAACGGTTTTGCATGGGTATGGATTCTTCGCTTCGCTCAGAATGACAGCGTGACTTGCCTGTCGTTCCGAACGTTTCTTTCCATCATCATGAACAAAGTGAGGAATGACGAGGAGATACAACTGGCGAATGAAGCATCAGTTACTCGATGAACACGTCGCCGTAGGTGATGATGTTCCCAGCAAGGTCAATCACGCGCACGCGGAAGAGCCGTCCGCGCAGGTCGGCGAGGTTGCGGTTCGGGGAGATTTTCACGAGGTCAATCAGGTAATTTTTCGCACCGAAGTTCGGCACCTTCACATCGGTCTCGAGAATCACGGGATAATTGACAGGGAAGCCATCGCGCGTGATGCCGAGAAAATCAATTCGCGGGAAGCCGACCGTCGAGGAAAATTGCATGGTCAGTTGCACTTGTCCATTGCGCGTTGGATTTGGAAACGCGACTTGGGAAATTTGCACTTCGCCCGCAAAGCGTGTCGCGATGCGCCAATCGTTCGGGTCTTCGCTTAAAATTTGTCCGCTTTGATTGGTGCGCGTGAAGTTTTCGATTGGGTCGTCTTCGGCGTCTGGCTCTCCGCATGAAAACAACGCGAGCAAACTGAGAAGTATAATCCCTTTTGAGAAAATGCGATAAACGATCATTCGGATTCAGATGTGCTTTTCGGCAAGATGGGCAACTCGATGATAAAAGTTGCCCCCTTATCTTTTCCCTCCGACTCTGCCCATAATTTTCCGTTGTGCAGTTCAATCAGTTGTTTGGCGATAGAAAGTCCCAGCCCTGTTGAGGATTCGCCGCCGGTGGGCTTTGCTGAAAGGCGTTGAAAGCGTCCGAATAGTTTCTTCATATCGTCTTCGGTTAGCCCCTGCCCTTCGTCGCGCACCGTAAAGCGAATGACAGGTAGC
>CALKXI010000069.1 GCA_938003965.1 uncultured Chlorobiales bacterium | reverse complement strand
TAACGAGGGCAGAATTTTCCGCTACTTGGTTAAACCCTTCACACGCCAAATTTTGAAAGACACGCTACGCGCCGCCGTTGAACAGTATAACAACCCGACCACCATCGAGACCGTTGCACGCAACATCGAGCACAAACGCATTTTCAATGGCGACTCGCCCAAAGTTCAGACATTCCACCTCTCCGATGTGATTCGTCGTGTTAATGAAAAACTCGCGCGCGTCGGCACATATTGATTTAATGAGTAACGAATAATGAGTAGCGAGTAACAGGAAGAAAGCAACTCTTCACTCTTCATGACTCACCACATCTTGTTCCTTGTTGCGCTTTTGGTCGAAGTAGCGTCGTAAGGTTTCAGCGGTGCGTTTGCCGACGGCTTGCTCTAACTGCTCAAACGACGCCAATTCTACTTGCGCTACCGAGCCGAAAATTTTCAGCAACTTTTCGGCTTTGGCTTTTCCGACGCCGTCAATTTCCAAAAGTTCAGTTGAGAGCGTGCGTTTATCGCGCAACTCACGATGAAAGGTAATCGCAAAGCGATGCGCCTCGTCGCGCACTTGTTGCAAAAGTTTGAGCGACGACGACGTTTTCGGCAAATTGAACGGAAGCGATTCGTTCGGAAAAAAGACTTCCTCGAGCCGCTTTGCTAAACCGATAACAGGAATGTTCAAGCCGAGCTTTTGCAATACCTCAAACGCGGCAGAAAGTTGTCCCTTGCCGCCATCAATGACGATTAAATCAGGCAAGGGTAGTTCGGTCGAGAGCGAGCCGCTATAACGCCGTTCAATCACTTCCGCCATTGAGGCAAAGTCGTCAATGCCTTCGACGGTGCGAATTTTGAACTTGCGATAATCCGATTTCTTCGGTTTGCCATCAACGAAACAGACCATCGCCGAAACGGTTTCCGCACCTTGAAAGTGAGAGTTATCGAAGCACTCGATTCGGCGCGGGAGTTTGGGCAGTCGCAAGTCGCGCTCGAGCGAATAAACGCTGTTCGGAATGGATAAGGCTTCGCCGCGTTTTTGTTTTTGAATGAGATATTCGCTCAAAAGATGCTCGGCGTTGGCGCGGCACATGGCAACGAGTTTCGCCTTGTCGCCAATTTGCGGCACGTGAATATGCACCGATTTCGCTTCGCCTGTTTCTTGAACGCGCTTTGCAATGAGCAATTCAATCGCCTCGCGCGATTCCACTTCGCACGGCACGAAAATTTCATCAGGCATCACATCGGTTGTTTCCAAGTAATACTTTTCCATCAAGCGCGAGACCATCGCCGATTCCGATTCATCATTCACATTTGAAAAATAAAAATGCTGTGAGCCAAGCAGTTTTCCGTCTCGCACTTTGAAAACCACACCGCACGCCTCGTTTTGACGCGACGCAACGGCAAAAATATCACGGTCGATGTCGTCAGTTGTGAGCACCTTTTGCTTGGACGAATATCGCTCGAGTGCCTCAAGTTGCTTTTTGAGCATGGCGGCTTGCTCGAATTTCATCTCTTTGGCATACTGCTTCATGCGGGCTTCAATCGAGCGCGAAACTTCCTTCGTTTTTCCTGACAAGAGTCGCTTGACTTCGTCAATCATTGCGCGATAATCTTCCATGCTTTGAAAGCCTTCGCACGGTCCTTGGCACTTCTTGATGTGATAATCCAGACAGACTTTGAACTTTTTTTGCGCAATCGTTTCGGGCGTCATTTTTAGCGAGCAACTTCTCACTTGAAAAATTTCACCAATCGCATCGAGCAAAAAGCGCATTTGCTTGGATTCAGTGTAAGGACCAAAATACTTTGAGCCATCGCGCCGCACGGTTCTTGTGGGAAAGACGCGCGGAAAAGGTTCATTCGTTACGACGATGTAAGGATACGATTTATCGTCGCGCAAATTGATGTTGTATTTGGGCTTGAGTTGCTTGATGAGATTGTTTTCCAAAATGAGGGCTTCGACTTCAGAACTGGTGAGGATAAGTTCAAGGTCGCTAATTTTGCTGACGAGCAAGCGCGTTTTTTCGCTGTGGTCGGAAAGATTGCGAAAGTATGATTGCACCCGCGCACGCAGGTTCTTCGCTTTGCCAACATAAATCACATTCCCCGTTTTGTCTTTGAATTGATAGACGCCGGGCGTGGTCGGCAGACTTTCCAATTTAAGCCGCAGTGTTTCTGACAGTTGAAGGTCGCTCATGTTGCAGTTTTGATGAAGTGCGAAATAAACAAAAAGATGCCACAAAATCTTTCACTTTCGTAATCACGCCCAATAGACTTTTGTATCATTTTTTTGTTTATTTATTTAGAAAAAGTCTAAATAAGACTTATATTTGCACTTGATTTTTTCAGTAACTCAAATCTCTTTTTGTTCAATGAAACGACTACCCTTGAAATTGACGGTCTTAGCGGCGTGCCTCGCGCTTGCCTTTGTTTCTTTTAACTGTAAAGATACTCTGACGGACACGCCGAGCAACACCTTCAACCGCAAAGCCATGCTCGAGAATGTTGCCGATAACATCATCATTCCAAGTTTTGCCGAACTGCAAACCAAAGTCAATGCGCTGAATAGTGCCGTCAGTGCGTTTGTGCAAGTGCCAAACGAAACCACTCTGCAAAGCGCACGCGCCGCGTGGGAAGAGGCTTACCTTTCGTGGCAATATGCCAACGGCTTCAACTTCGGACCGGCGCAAACTTCAATCGGCACACTCTTTCAACGTGCGGGCGTCTTTCCTGTGAACGCCTCGCAAATTGAGAACTTCATCGCAAGCCGCACCTTCAACAACGACCTTTCGCGCGACACACGCGGCTTCAACGCCATTGAGTATCTGCTCTACGACGCCGTCAGCGTTAGCGAAGTGCTCGGAAAATTTAGCAACCAAAACCGACGCGATTACTTGCTCACCATTACTGCCGAACTTAAATCGACAGTTGATGCCGTTGTGAGTGGCTGGCAATCTTATCGTGCAGAGTTTGTCGCGAATGTGGGAACAGACATCGGCAGTTCAACCTCGATTCTCTTCAACGAATTTGTGATGAACTTCGAGAGCATCAAGAACTTCAAACTTGGTGTGCCGCTCGGACGCCGTCCGGGTCAAACGCAACCTGAACCCGCACGCGTCGAAGCCTTTTACAGCGGCAAATCGATTCGCTTTATGCGCGAGCATCTCAAAGCCGTTGAAGAACTTTACTACGGGATTGGACGCAACGGCGTTGATGGCGTTGGCTTTGTTGAGTATCTGCGTAGCGTGCCCAGCGGAAATGAACTCATCGCACAAACCGAAGCGCAACTTGCGGTCGTCAAGCAACGCATGAACGCGCTTCCTGTTGATGCGCGTCTCTCCGAACTCATCGTAACGAACTTCGCGCAAGTCGATGCGCTCCATACCGAACTGCAACGACACACGCGCTTTTTCAAAAGTGAAATGGCGTCGCTCCTTTCGCTCTCCATCACATTCAGCAGTGGCGACGGCGATTAACGCTTGAATACGCACCATGAAACGCCTGCTTCGATTTCTTGAAACGCCTGTGCATAGCGCGCCGCTTGCGATGTTCCGCATTGTGTTCGGACTTGTGATGCTCATTAGCACGGTGCGCTTTTGGCTTTTAGGCTGGATTGAAGACCAATACATCACACCAGTTTTTCACTTCAAGTATTACGGCTTTGAATGGGTTGAGCCGCTCAACGCTGTGGGCATGTATCTCATCTTTTTAGTGATGGGCATCAGCGCGCTGGGCATCATGCTGGGTGCGTTTTATCGCCTTTCAGCAATCGTTTTTTTTCTCGCTTTCACTTACGTTGAACTGCTCGACAAAGCCTATTACCTCAACCATTATTACTTCGTTAGCATCACGGCGTTTCTTTTGACGCTTGTTCCCGCGCACCGATATTTCTCCATTGACGTGTGGCGCAATCCCCAAATCGAATGCACCGAAGTGCCGCGCTGGACGATCGACCTCTTCAAACTTCAACTTGCGATTGTCTACATTTTTGCGGGCATTGCGAAAATCAACTCCGAGTGGCTTCTCAACGCCATGCCGCTTCGCTTGTGGCTTCGCGCACAAGACGCGCTCCCACTTATCGGCTGGGCAATGCCTTATGACCTCACGGCATACCTGTTCAGTTGGGCGGGCATGCTTTACGATTGCACGATTGTTTTCTTCTTAATGTGGAAACCGACGCGCGCACTCGCTTACCTTGCCGTTATTGGCTTTCACGTTATCACGGGCATGATGTTTCCGATTGGCGTGTTTCCGATTGTGATGATTGGCGCAACGACGATTTTCTTTTCCGAAAATTTTCACAAAAAAACGATTGACCTTTTGCGTTCAGCCTTTGGCAAAATTTTCCCGAAACCACTTGCAACTTCAACGCCGAAACTTTACACCACGCGCTTTCAGCCGATTTTGCTCAGTGTGCTTCTGATTCACTTTGTGCTTCAACTCTTGATTCCGTTCCGATTTCTCCTTTATCCGCAAAACGAGTGGTGGAATCCAACCGAGTTTTTTTGGAACGAGCAGGGCTATCGCTTTTCGTGGCGCGTGATGCTGGTTGAAAAAGCAGGCACGGCAATTTTTTACGTGAAAGACACTCAAACAGGACGCGAAGGCGTGGTTGATAATCGCGAGTTCCTTAATCCCACGCAGGAAAAGCAGATGTCGTTTCAGCCCGATATGATTTTGGAATTTGCGCATTTTCTCAAACGCCACTACGCCGCAAAAGGCGTGCATAACCCCGAAGTGCGCGCCGAAGTTTATGCCACGATGAACGGACGCTTGGGCAAATTGCTCATCGACCCAACCGTGAACCTTGCCGACTTGCAAGAGGGATTCAGCCATAAAGACTGGATTCTGCCGTTTAACGAGCAACCCACATTTTCAAATGCGAAAAAATGAAACCGTTGATTTTGCTTGTTACACTTCTTGTTGGAATTTCAGTTAAAGCCCAAGAGCCAATCGTTTCAGGAACGATTCGCGATGCACAAACAGGCGAAGCGATTGTAGGTGCGTCGGTTATGCTCAAAGCGCAGGGCGTTGGCGGTTTTACCAATGAAAGCGGCGAATTTTCGTTTCGTGCGAAGCGCGTCGGATTTGATTCGCTGGTCGTTTCGGCTGTGGAATTTGAACGCACCGCTTTGGCTTGTCAAATCGAGGCAAGCGGCGCGCGCTTCGACATTCGCTTAAAGCGGCGTGTTTATCAATCGCGCGAAATTTTGGTGCAAGGCGAAAGCGGGAATCGGTTTGGCATTTCAAAATTAGGGTCGGTTGAAGGCACAGCCATTTACGAGGCAAAGAAAACGGAAGTCATTACGCTGAAAGATGTAACGGCAAATTTGGCGGTTAATCAAGCGCGACAGACCTTTGCCAAAGTTTCAGGGTTGAACATTTGGGAGTCGGACGGTGGCGGCATTCAACTTGGCATTGGCGGCAGAGGCTTGAGCCCGAATCGCACGTCGAACTTCAATGTTCGGCAAAATGGCTACGACATTTCCGCTGACCCGCTCGGCTATCCTGAAAGTTACTACACGCCGCCGTTTGAAGCGTTGGAACGCATTGAAGTGGTGCGCGGTGCGGCGTCGCTCCAATACGGCACGCAGTTCGGCGGTATGCTCAACTTCGTCTTCAAGCGTGGCAATCCCGATAAACCATTTGAATTTTTCTCGCGACAAACCGGCGGCTCGTTTGGACTTTTCAACTCCTTCAACAGCATCGGCGGAACAGTTCAAAACCTTAACTACTACGGCTTTTACCAATTCAAGCGCGCCGACGGCTGGCGACCAAACTCGGAATTCGACCAACACACTGCCTACATTTCCTCGCGCTATGCTTTCGGCAAAAAACTCACGCTCACGGCGGACTATACCTTTATGCACTACTTGGCGCGTCAGCCCGGCGGCTTGACCGATGCACAGTTTGCCTTAAATGCGCGGCAATCCTTGCGCTCGCGCAATTGGTTTCGCGTCGATTGGAATGTGGCATCGCTTACAGCGGATTACTTCTTTTCTCCAACAACACAACTCAACAGCCGTTTTTACGCGCTTGCCTCGAGCCGCGAATCGCTTGGCAATTTAGAGCCGATTACCCGCGCCGACCTAACGCCGCGCCTCGATGGCACACGCAACCGCACGCTCATTCAAGCCACGTTCAGAAACCTTGCCAACGAAACTCGATTGATTCATCGATACAAGTTTCTGGGCAACCCATCCACCGTGCTCGTTGGACTGCGCGCCTTTCACGGCACCACCACCCAACGACAAGGCGACGCCGATAGCACTCGCAATCCCACTTTCCAATTCCTCAACCCGAACTTGCCCGATAATTCCGACTTCCGATTTCCGAACCGCAATTACTCCGCCTTTCTTGAAAACATTTTCGTCATAACGCCAAACTTTACGCTCACGCCCGGCGTGCGCTACGAGAACATTCAAACGTCATCGGAAGGATTTTTTCAACAGATTTCTTACGACGGCGCGGGCAACGTCGTGGGCAGGTTGCGCGAAGATGAACGGCGCACACGCAATCGCGCTTTCGTTTTCTTCGGCATTGGCGCAAGTTATACGCCCACGCAAAGCGCCGAACTTTACGCGAATCTCTCGCAAAATTATCGCTCTATCACGTTCAGCGATTTGCGCATTGTGAATCCGAATTTCGTTGTCGACCCCAACATTCAAGACGAGCGCGGCTACAACGCCGATTTCGGACTGCGCGGCAACTACAAAGGACTGATTTACTACGACTTCACGCTCTTTTACTTGCGCTACAACAATCAAATCGGATTGCTTCTCAAAAGCGACCAACCGCCGCTCTTTGTGCCATATCGCTTCCGCACCAACATTGCCGATTCGCGCACCTACGGCGTTGAAACCATGATTGAAGCCGACCTCTACGGACTTCTTTTCGGCTACACGCCTCGCACGAGCGTTTCGCTTTTTTCTAACATCGCCGTTTTAGATGCGCGTTACATCAACACCGATGAGCCGTCGATTCGCAATCGCAAAGTGGAACTCGTGCCGCCGATTACCGTGCGCGCTGGTCTGAGCGTGCGGCGCGAGCGTTTTCAAACGACATTTCAATTTTCGTATATCGGCGAGCATTTCACCGACGCGACGAATGCCGTGCGCACCGCAACTGCCGTCAATGGCATTATTCCTGCGTATTGGGTAATGGATATTTCCGCACGCTATCAATTCAGCGCATTTCAAATTGAGACAGGGGTAAATAATCTGACCGATAATTTTTACTTCACGCGCCGTGCGGAGTCGTATCCTGGTCCGGGCATTATTCCTTCCGATGGGCGAAGCGTTTATCTCACGCTCGGCGTGCAGTTATGAATGATGTTTCAAGGTAACGAGTAATGAGTAGTGAGGAATGAGTAGTGCGTAATGATGAACGGGAAGCGAGCCATTCTTCACTCTTCATTCTTCATTAACTCGTCATTCTGAGAGAAGCGAAGAATCCAGTTCTAATGAGTAGTGAGTAGTGAGGAACGAGAAGCGAGCCATTCTCCATTCTTCACTACTCACGATTCATTATTTGTGGATTCCTCACTGCGTTCGGAATGACAGACTCATGAGGAATGAATAATGAGTAACGAGTAGTGAGTAACGAGTAGTGCGTAATGATGAACGGGAAGCGAGCCATTCTTCACTCTTCATTCTTCACTCTTCATTAACTCGTCATTCTGAGCGAAGCGAAGAATCCACAATCCGTGCAAACCCGTTTCATCTGTTCAAGCCGTGTTCCAATCTTTCACGACTCACGATTCATTATTTGTGGATTCCTCACTGCGTTCGGAATGACAGACTCATGAGGAATGAGTAGTGAGGAACGGGAAATGAGCCATTCTTCATTCTTCACTACTCACGATTCATTATTTGTGGATTCCTCACTGCGTTTGGAATGACAGGCTAACGAGGAATGAGTAGTGAGTAGTGAGAAGCGAGTAACGGGAAGCAAGTCATTCTTCACTATTCATCATTCACTCTTCATTCTTCACCACTCACTACTCACTATTCACTATTCACTATTCATTATTCATTATTCACTTTCCCTTATGTCGCCTTCTG
>CALKXI010000068.1 GCA_938003965.1 uncultured Chlorobiales bacterium | reverse complement strand
AATGGCATAAGGTTTTTGTCCTTTAGCAACTTCACGAATGCGCTCAGGACTTTGGCGTGGGTGAATCGTTTTGCCTTCCACGAAGCGCTTGTTACCTGCTTTCAGTCGCTCAATGGCTTGGTCGGGAGTGATAGGATTGCGCGTTTGCGCAGAAAGCGTTGTCGCGAAAAACGCAAGCGCGAAAACAGAAAGCGTCTTTTTCATATTTTATTTTAGTTTATTATTAAATTTTAATTTAATAAACAATGACGCCATTTTATTAAAATTTATTTTAATAACAAAGCATTTTTTAAAATTATTTTTGGCAACAAAAAAGGCTTCCGATGAGAAGCCTTTTTTAAGATGTTTTGCGCGTTTTTCTACTGTTTTTCGCCGAATGAAGTGCCAAGCGATTTTGCGGCAAGGATTAAGTCGTGGTCGGGTGGCACGAATTTATTTTTGCCTGCCACTTCGGAAATCGGCACAGAGACGATTTGACTGCCGCGCAGTGCCGCCATTTGTGCAAATTCGCCACGCATGACCATGTTTGCCGCATAGTGCCCGAACCGTGTGGAAAGGATTCGGTCGAAGGCAGTCGGCGAGCCGCCGCGTTGGAGATGTCCGAGAATCGTTACGCGGATTTCAAGTCTTGGTAGTTTTTCCTCGAGTTGATGCGCGAGCACGTGCCCCACGCCGCCCAAGCGAAGCGTGTCGAAGCTTTCTTTGACGATTTTTTGAACGGTAAGGTCGCCACCGATTGGCTTCGCGCCTTCGGCAATCACGATGATGGTGAAGCCTTTGCCTTGCTTGTTTCGGCTTGAACAGACTTCGGCAACAGCGTCAATGTCGTAAGGAATTTCAGGAATTAAAATCACGTCTGCGCCGCCTGACACGCCGCCGTAAAGCGCAATCCAACCCGCGTAACGCCCCATGACTTCAATCACCATAACGCGATGGTGCGACATAGCGGTAGTATTGATGCGGTCAATGGATTCTTTGACGATTTCAACGGCAGTGTAGAAGCCGAAGGTGAGGTCGGTCGCCATGAGGTCGTTATCAATCGTTTTCGGAATGCCAACGGTCGGCAGTCCCATTTCGGTAAATCGCGCCGCCATCGACATGGTGCCGTCGCCGCCAATCGCAATCAGCGCGTCAATGCCAAGTTTCTTTGCGTCAGCGACGACCTTTTTTGAGACATCTTTGAACTCACCTGTTTTCGGTTGAAACTGCCGAAACGGATTGGCTTTATTAGACGTGCCGAGAATCGTGCCACCTATAGAAAGGATTCCCGACACATCTTTGAACGTGAGTTCTTGATAGTCGTTTTCAATCATGCCGCGAAAGCCATCACGGTAACCAATGACTTTGACACCGTAGTCGTGAATCAGCGTTTTGACGCAAGCGCGAAGTGTCGCATTTAAGCCCGAACAATCGCCGCCGCTGGTGAGAATACCGACCTTTTTAATTTTGTGAGTTTTGTTGTTGGAAGATGTGTTTTTGGGGGTTTTTTTTGAGAACTGCTTTGACTTCATTGCTTTGTGTGTTAGAATTATCTTTTTCAGACACACAAAGATACGGAATTTTTTTGAGGCGGATTCCAAGAGCAGACAATCACAACGCAAGAGTATGCGTAAAGCGGTGAAGGCACACTTGCTTTATGTCGCCTTTCTCATACTCAGTAAGCCGTTACGCGATCAATGAACACGCGCTTAATGTCGGCGAGTTTAATCGTGTGATTTTTCATGCGTGCATCACGAAACGTGAGCGAATCGCCTGACACATCTGTAATGTAGCCGTGCCAAATTTTGAGGTTTTTATCTTCGATGTTGACTTCTTCTCCGATGTGAGACGGTTTCACATCAGTACCTTTGATGATGATTTGTCGTTTGCCCATTGCGTCTGTGTCTGTTTGAAGGTTTTGAATTGGAAACTTGAACGAACGTTACTTCACTTTGATTTCAAGGACTTCAAACCGTTTTTCTCCGCCTGGCGTTTTCACAATCACTGTTTCCCCGACACTTTTTCCTAAAAGACTTTTTCCAATCGGCGATTGGACAGAAATTTTTCCTTGCTCCAAATCGGCTTCCTGTGCGGAAACGAGTGTGTATTCCACTTTTTTTCCATCTGCCAAATTTTTGAGGACTGCGGTTGTGAGAATGTAGATTTTATCGGTCTTGATTTTTTTCTCATCTAAAATTGATGCGTTTGAAAGCGTACGCTCCAAGTTTGCGATGCGCGCTTCTAATTGTCCTTGTTCTTCTTTTGCAGCTTCATATTCAGCGTTTTCGGAAAGATCGCCATGAGAGCGTGCTTCAGCAACTTTATCCAAAACTCTGTTTCGCTCCACGCTTTTCAGATATTCCAGTTCCTCTTTAAGACGCTTGTAACCGTCGAGTGTCAAGTAAACCGTGTTAGACATAATTCCTTTCCGTTTGAGTTCTTGAAGATTTTTTCAGAATTGGAAAAAAAATTGCCCTTACAACGAAGGACAAGTTTGAAAATAAAAGTCAGCCCATGGCAGTTGGGCTGACTTATCTTTTGTAATCTACAATCTTTTCATTTTTCTTGCAAAAGCTTTTTCTTGCAAAAGACGCGTTCATATCGGCTGAGCGTGTGACTTCAACACCAATTTCATAACTTTACGTTTTTCAATTTTGCACCAATGCCTTGTCTCGAATCATTTCAACCGTTTCAATCTGTATCTCGATTCCTTTTCTCATTGCAAATCGCTGTGCTGGTTCTTTTACTCAATTGTAACCTTAAAACTTCACATGATGACCGCTGTTCCGCTTCGCGATTTCTTCCGAAATCCTGAAAAATCACATTTCCGAATTTCGCCCGACGGCAAGCACATCGCTTTTCTTGCGCCATTTGAAAATCGCAAAAACATCTTTGTTCAAGCGCATGGCTCAACAACTGCCAAACGCCTCACGAGCGTAACTGACCGCGACATCGCAGGCTTTTTTTGGAAAGGCAACGATAAACTCCTCTACGTGCGCGACTTCGGCGGCGACGAAAACTATCACATTTTTCTGGCTCACCTCGACGGCAGTTCCGAAAAGGATTTAACGCCCTTCCCAAATGTTCAAGCATCAGTTATTGATGATTTAGAAGACGACGACACGCACATCATTTTCTCCATGAACCAACGCAATGCGCAACTCTTCGATGTCTATCGGCTTAACCTTGCAACAGGCGAACACACGCTCATTGCCGAAAATCCCGGTGGCGTGATTGGTTGGCTGACCGACCACGATGGCAAGCTCCGCATTGGCATTCAAACCGATGGCGTTAATAAACACGTGCTTTATCGCGCGTCGGAACGCGATAACTTCACTCCAATCGTTTCCACGTCGTTCAAAGATTCATTTACACCACAGTGCTTTACCTTCGATAACAAAGCCTTGTATGCACTCTCAAACATTGGACGCGATAAACTCGCGCTCGTGCGATTCAATCCCGAAACCCAACAGGAAGAAGAGGTTTTGTTTGAACATCATGAGGTCGATGCAAGTGGCGTCTCTTATTCGCGCCGTCGCAAGGTTCTGACCGCCGTCAGCTACACGCTTTGGAAATCGGAACGGCATTTCTTAGATAATGAAACCAAAGCCATCATTGAACAACTTTCGGCACAACTTCCGAATGTCGAGTTCTCGATTCCATCACACACAAGAGACGAATCGATATGGATTGTGGAAACCCGCTCCGACCGTTCTCCGAGCACAAGTTATCTTTACGACACGAAGACCAATCGGCTCGAAAAACTTGCCGACCATGCGCCATGGCTCAACCCCGACGACCTTTGCGAAATGAAACCGATTCACTACACCTCGCGCGACGGCTTAAGGCTTCACGGCTATTTGACTCTGCCGAAAGATGTTGAACCGAAAAACTTGCCTGTTGTTGTCAATCCGCACGGCGGACCTTGGTGGCGCGATACTTGGGGCTTTCAGCCACACGTGCAATTTCTCGCGAATCGTGGCTATGCTGTTTTGCAAATGAATTTCAGAGGTTCAATTGGATATGGGAAAAAATTTTGGGAGTGTTCGTTCAAAGAATGGGGCGGCAAGATGCAAGACGACATCACCGACGGCGTTCATTGGCTCATCAATCAAGGCATTGCTGATAAAGACCGAATCGCGATTTTCGGCGGCAGTTATGGTGGCTACGCCGTCTTGGCTGGTTTAACTTTCACGCCCGACCTTTATGCGTGCGGCATTGACTTTTGCGGCGTCTCTAACCTTTTCACCTTTTTGCAATCCATTCCGCCGTATTGGAAGCCGATGCTTGAGATGATGTATGAAATGGTCGGCAATCCCGAAACGGAAAAAGACTTGCTCACGGCGCGCTCACCGATTTTTCATGTCGATAAAATCAAAGTGCCGTTGCTGGTCGCACAAGGCGCAAAAGACCCGCGCGTTAAAATTGATGAGTCCAATCAAATCGTCGAAGCCTTGCAGAAACGAGGCGTCGCGGTTGAATACATCGTCAAAGAAAACGAAGGGCACGGCTTCCAGAACGAAGAAAATCGGATTGAATTTTACGAGAAGATGGAGCAGTTTTTAGCGACGCATTTGGCAAAGCCTTAACCTTACTCTCTTATCTCGACGGGCGTTCCGATTTTGATGCGCGCTTTGAGGTCGGCGATGTCTTCATTTTTGAGGCGAATGCAACCCTCGGTCGCGCAAGTGCCGATAGATTCAGGCGCGTGCGTGCCGTGAATGCCAGTGCCTTTCCACGCCTTGCCCGAAAGGGTTGCATCTTTGCCTGTGTAAAGGCGCAAGAACCATGGTCCGTAAGCCCCTTTGATTTCGCCTTTACCATCTTTGAAGTCGTGCGTCCACGCGCTTGAATTGTGGATATTCACAATGCGGAATTTGCCGATGGGCGTGCGCATATCGCCGACCTTCTCTTTATCGCCGGCATTTTTTCCAACCGCAACAGGATAAACCTTCACCACTTCTTTGCCGTCGTAGAGCGTTAAGGTAAAATCACTCTTATCAATCACGATGCGCTTTTGCGCCGATGCCGTCAGTGCGCTTAACAGACACGCAACAATCAGCAGGCTTAATTTGAGATAACTTACGCGCACAGTTCAAGCGACTTTGTTTCGTTCAAGACATTGACGTTCAAGCGTTTGCCAACGGCTTCGGCAATGGGTTTCAAGTCGCGCAAGAGCGAGATAAATTTTTTCGGTTTGAGCGACTGCGGTCCGTCCGACAAGGCTTCGGCAGGATTCGGGTGAACTTCAATCATCAGCCCGTGTGCGCCGCATGCCACCGCCGCCTTTGCCATCGGCGCGACATACTCCCACATGCCAACGCCGTGCGAGGGGTCGACGATAATTGGCAAATGCGAAAGGTGCTGAATCACAGGCACACAACTTAAATCGAGCGTATTGCGCGTGTAAGTTTCGTAGGTGCGAATGCCGCGCTCACAGAAAATCACGTTCGGGTTGCCATTAGAGACGATGTATTCTGCCGCCATTAAAAATTCTTCCATTGTCGCCGCAAGTCCGCGCTTGAGCAAGACGGGCTTGTTGTAGTGGGCGACGGCTTCGAGGAGTGAAAAGTTCTGCATGTTGCGCGCGCCGATTTGCAAGATGTCGGAGTGCTCGGCAACGGCAGGCAGGCTTTCCGTATCTTTCACTTCGGTAACCACGAGCAAGCCGGTTTTCTCTGCCGCCTCTTTGAGGAGTTCTAATCCTTTTTGTTTTAATCCTTGAAAGGCGTAAGGCGAGGTTCGCGGTTTGAACGCGCCGCCGCGCATGATTTTCACGCCGCTGGCTTTAAGCAGATGCGCAATTTCGTTGATTTGCGTTTCGCTCTCGACCGAACACGGACCCGCCATCAAGTGCAGTTCATCGCCGCCGATTTTGATTTCCACGCCGTTTGAATTTTTGATTTTGATAATCGTGTCGTCGGGCTTGACTTCGCGGCTGACGAGTTTATAGGGCTTTGTAACCCTGACCGCATCAATGACGCCGCTCATTGAAAGGAACGGCTCTTTATCCAACGCGCCTTTGTTGCCTGTAATGCCAATCGCGACGCGGTCTTCGCCTGCAATTACGTGCGGCTTGAATCCCATTTCGCGAACACGCGCGCACACAAGGTCAATTTGTTCTTGATTGGCGTGTGAATCCATAACGATAAGCATATTTGGTTCTCCTTTGCAGTTGATGATGTTATGATGTTGTGAATTTGAAACTCGAGACGTCTGTTCGGCTGAACGGGGCGGCAAATTGAGCCGCAAAGCGGAATGTGAAAAAGATTAGCTTCGCCAACCGGCGAAATAAAATGGGGTAAAGTAAAACGAAGTAAAATAGAATTTGGAGGAAGCAAAAGAACCGCATTGCGTCGCCGTGTCGCTGTGAAGGAGGACGATGTTGTTGCGGTTGAAAGTCATGATTTAATTTTGATTTGACCGAATATGCAAAACGAATCGATACAATGCAAGCGCATGCTCAATTCTTTAATTCAACATAAACCGTGCGATGCGGCACAATACGCAACGCTTCAAGTGCGTCGATGCTTGTTTTGCCATTGTAACTAACGCTTTTCAGCCGACCTTTTTCATACTCCAACACGCCCATGCCGCTTGCCGTGTGAACCTCTACTTTGCCTGTTTTTTTGTGAAAAACCATTGACGACATAGCGCGCGTAAGTGATTCCACTTTTCCGGTTTCAAAGGGTTTTTGCTCCCTGTTAGATGAAAGCGCGTTGAATCCGCTTTGCCCCGCCAAATCACCGACTGCTCTTGGCACCGGTTGAGCGGGAACTTGAACTGGACTTGAAACCTTCGCGCCAGATTGCGGATGCGGCAGATTCAGATAATCGCATACGGCTTGAACAAGTTGCTGATAGGTGAATGGTTTGGTGAGGTAGCCGCCCGCGCCGAGCGTAAGGGCTTGCGAGATGACGCTTTTATCGCTTACACTACTGCACACGAGCACAATCGGCAACATGAGCCCTTCGCGCTCCGCTTTTTGAAGCAATCCAATCCCCGTAACGCCCGGCATTAAGAGGTCGAGCAGAACTAAATCATATTGCTTTGTTTTCAGGAGTTCAAACGCCTCGCCGCCGCTTGTAGCAGTATCAACGCTGATGGGCAAACGCGAGAGTGCAACTTTGTAAAAATTGATGTTCGCAATTTCGTCGTCGACCGCGAGTAGGTGATATGTTGGTGTCTCGGTCATGCTGGGCTTGGCTTTACTTCTTTACTACCTTGAAAGTTAATGCTTTTTGCTTAAACGGCTAATTCTATTTAGCCAACCCTATTTAGCCAACTAATTGAACCGTTACTGAACGGTGTGGAAGCGTGCGAAGTGCTTCAATTGCAAACACTCCACTCAATCCTTTGAATCGTGCCGCCGTTAATTTTCCTGATGTGTATTCGAGAACCCCGATGCCATCGTGGGTTTCAACCAAAATTTGCCCTGTTCGTCGTCCAGAGGTTACTTCTGCCATTGCTTTGGTGAGCGTAAGAGGCTTATTGCTTAGAGACAAAGATATGTTTTCAGGTATACTTTTTCTCCTTGTTGAAAGTGCAAGACAATCTGAAATGCTGTTGAGGAGGTTCAATGGGGAAACGGGCTTAATGAGATAACTGCTTGCACCTAATTTCAAACATTCCATCACTTGATTTTCTGCGGAAAGCGCGCTATAGACAATCGTTATAGGCAATGTTATTTTTTCTCTGTTGATTTTTTTCAAGATTTCGATTCCGCTCGCGTTTGGTAAAATCATATCGAGAATCATCAAATCATACACGGCAGTTCTTACTTTTTGCAGGGCTTCTTTTCCATCTCGCGCAACATCGATGCTCAAAGAAAGTTGTGAAAGCGTGGCTTTGAAAAGTTGTTCGTCGGCAGGGTTGTCTTCGACAATTAAAATTCTAAATTCGCTTTCCATTGTTCTTGTTAAGGTTTTATTTGCTTGCATCTAAAATGCAAATGATAGCCGCGTTAAAAAATTAGGACATACAAAATACACATTTTTGAATGAACGCTTGAAACAATCACCTCGTCGCAAATCCAATCTTCTGCTTGAAGCCTTGCATGCCGCCGCCCAAGAGGCGATGTCGCAGGCAATTGCGCCGTATTCACACTTCCAAGTTGGAGCGGCGTTGAAGACGAAGAGCGGAATTATTTATCGCGGTCATAATATCGAGGTCTCATCGTATTCTCTGACGATGTGCGCCGAGCGTGTCGCGCTTTTCAAAGCATTGAGCGAAGGCGAGCGCGAATTTGACTCGATTTTAATTACGGCGAGTTCGGGCGACTTTTGTCCGCCGTGCGGCGCGTGCAGGCAGGTGCTGATGGATTTTGCGCCGTCGCTGACGGTCTATCTTGCCGATAAAAATGGGCAGTTCAAATCTTACTCGATTGCTGACCTGCTTCCTGAATCCTTTTCCCAAAAAAATCTTGACTATCTTAGACCACATGATTGTGCAAAAACTTCGCGCAAAGCCCGTCAATCCAAAAGCCCTCACAGGAAGAATTGAAGTGATTGCCGGCTGTATGTTCAGCGGCAAATCCGAAGAACTCATTCGCCGATTGCGCCGCGCAAAAATCGCTCAACAAAAAGTTGCCATCTTCAAGCCTGTCATTGACGACCGATACAGCAAAGAAGAAATCGTTTCGCATAGCGCGCTGAAAATTGCTTCAAAGGTCGTTTCGCACTCGAGCGAGATTTTGGAGAAATCGCAGCATGCTGAAGTCGTCGGAATTGATGAAGCACAGTTTTTTGATAACGGCATCGTCGATGTTTGCGAAGCCTTAGCCAACGACGGCAAGCGCGTGATTGTTGCAGGCTTGGATTTGGATTATCGCGGTAAGCCGTTTGGCGCAATGCCGTTTCTTTTAGCCATTGCCGACGAAGTGCTCAAAACGCAAGCCGTGTGCATGAAGTCAGGCTTGCCCGCCACGCGCACTCAACGCCTCACCGAAAGCGACCAACTCGTGCTGATTGGACACACCAACATCTACGAAGCACGCCATCGCGCCTTTTTCGAACCCCCAAAAGATTGATGCCGAACTTCAGAATGTGGCTTCTCACGACAGTCTGCACAAAAGGTCTTGATAATCATTTTGAGCATTTGCTACGTTGAGGGATAACAAACGCTCAACTCATCAACAATCGGCTATCACTTTGCGGCGACTTGCGCTTCACATCGCGATAGTTTTCTTTTCGCTTGCTTCGGCTTCGGCGCAATCGCTCGATAGCAGTCGTGTTTCCGATACGCTCTCCGTTCAAAAAACATTGAGCGGCGAAACGGTCGTCAAACTTCGCACTACCTTTATCGATTCGCTCAAATTGCCCGACGAGTCGCTCTATCGCGGTACAGTCAAAATTTTCTTCGATAATCTTCAACTCGATTCCACACGATTTCGCATCGACCATCAAAACGGCATCATCTATTTGCGATACCTCTTTCTGGACGAACAGCCACACACGATTGAAGTTCGATATCGAACCTTGCCGTTTCAGTTCAGGTCGGAATATGCGCGTCGCGAACTTATTGCGCCAATCGATTCGCTTGCGCCCGATACGGCAACAACCGTTGTGGTTACAACAAAACGCTCGCAAGTCGACGATATTTTCGAAGGCACAAAACTGCGCAAGTCGGGAAGCATTGTGCGCGGCGTAACGGTCGGCTCGAATCAAGACCTCAATGTCAATTCAGGATTTCGCTTGCAACTTGAAGGCGAACTTGCTGATGGCGTCGAAGTTTCCGCCGCACTCACCGATGAAAACACGCCGATTCAGCCCGAAGGCAACACACAAACGATTCAAGAATTTGACCGCGTTTTCGTAGAAGTGCGCTCCAAAAATGCAACAGCGACGCTCGGCGATTTCAACCTCGACCTTGCGGAAACCGAATTTGCAAACCTTTCACGTCGCTTGCAGGGCGGAAAAGTAGAAGGACGCTACGACTTCGGCGTTGTCAATACCGAAGCCTTGCTCGGCTTTGCCGTTTCGCGCGGACGCTTCGCCATTAACAATTTCAACGGACTCGACGGCGTGCAAGGTCCCTATCGCCTCACCTCGCCCGAAGGCAGAGCGTTTATTGTGGTGCTGGCTGGCTCAGAGCGCGTTTATGTCGACGGCGTCCTCCAAACGCGCGGACAAAACAACGACTACATCATTGAATACGGCACAGGCGAAATTTTCTTTCAGCCACGACGGCTCATCACCGCACAAAGCCGCATCGTCGTCGACTTTCAATTCACCGAGCGCATTTTTCCGCGAAACTTTCTTGCTTCAAAAATCAAAACGGATTGGTTCGGCGGCAAACTCTCGCTTCGCACGTCTTATCTCTCCGAATCGGACGATGAAAACGCGCCGATTGATTTTAACCTCACCGAAGAACAGCGCAGGAAAATCGCTGATGCAGGCGCGAATCGCTTTTTAGCCAACGACACCTCTGCCTTTGTCGGCATAAACGACGCAGGCGTGCCGCGCGGCAGTTATGTGCGGGTTGATACGGTTGTCAATGGTCAACCAGTTCAGATTTTTCGCTTTGTAGGACAAGGCGTTGCGGGCGCAGTGTGGAGTCCGTCGTTTAGTTTGGTGAGCGACGGGCAAGGCAGTTATCGGCGTGTGTCGTTTGGCATTTTCGAGTTCGTCGGCGAAGGGCAAGGCAACTATGTGCCGTTCCGACTGCTTCCAATTCCGACCGCACAAAATGTGATTGACTTCGGCGTGAAAGCCTCACCTTTTGAATCGCTCTCGATTGACGCTGAAGGTGCCGTTTCCGATAACGATTTGAACAAACTCTCTACGCTTGATGACGAATTGCGACGCGGCACTGCCTATAAATTCGGCTTTCGATTCGCGCCGAAAACGCTCACGCTCTTCGGCAAGAACTATGGTCGGATCGAACTTAACGCTTCGCAACGCTTTACCGACCGCCAATTTGCCTTTATCGATAGAACCTTGCCCGTTGAGTTCGAGCGCGATTTTAACTTGATTGACTTCGACGGTCGCCCGCTCTTTACGGTGCAAACTTCGGAACGGCTTCGCAACGCCTCGCTCTTTTACGCGCCAAGTTCAGCCGTAGAACTGCGCTATGGCTTCGGCGATGTAGCCCGCGATACGCTGTTTTCCTCAACGCGCCAAACCCTCGATGTGCAAGCGCGAAAAGATTCGCTCGGCAGAATTGGCTACAACGCCGCTTACACCGACAGCCGAAACGCGCAAACCAACGAACGCGCCAAGTGGCTTCGACAACAAGCCCAATTTGAACTGCAATTTTTTCCAACAACATCTCTAACGCTCATTCCTTTCCTCAATCTTGAACGCAGTTCTAAACAAACGCGCTCGATTTCCGCCGATACGCTTCGACCTGATAGCCACGAAATTCTCGACCTCACCAGCGGCATACGCCTTCCAACATTTTTCGGACAAACATTAAATCTCTCGCTCGGCTACCGCACCGACCAACTCTTCGACTCACGGTTTTTCGGCGACGCGCAACTCATTCCTGCCTCGATTGCGCGAACCCTGATGCTCGATTGGCGACTCTTGCCGCTTGAAGAATGGACTGCACAAGCCAATTTCACCAACCGTCTGCGCACTTTTTCAGACCGATTCAAAGAGAAAGGCAACCTCGATGCCGAAACTTTTCTTTTGCGCTTTCAAGTGCGATACACGCCGTTTCGCGCCGCCATTGAAGCCGAGTGGTTTTACGATGTTCAAACTGAAAAAGCCTCGCGAACGGAACGGCAATTTTTCGTTGTGCCCAACGGCGCAGGCAACTACATCTGGCGCGACCGCAACGGCAACGGCTTCAAAGAATTTGACGAATTTGTTCCAATTGCTTTTCTGGGCGACGTTGGCGATGATACACTTCAATACATTTTGCGCACCTTTCCTTCTGACGAACTTTTCCCCACGATTGATTTACGGACAAGTTTTCGCTTGCGTATACGCCCCTCGCGCATCATTCGCGAAAAAACAACCTTTGCTCGAAGCGTTATCGCGGCACTCTCGAGCGAAACGCTTTTGCGCGTTGAAGAGCGAAGCACCGAAACCGACTTGCGCTCAATTTACCTTTTGAACTTCTCCAAATTTTTGAACGACCAAACCACGCTTGCAGGCAATTTTACCGTGCAACAAGATGTGTTTCTTTTCGAGAACGACATCACGAACGTTCGATTTCGATTTCAACAGCGCGTCTCTCAAAATCAATTTAGTTTGGGGGTCGAGAAGCGGCTCTTTGCTGAACGCAGTGTGCGGTTGGTTACGCGCATTGGCTACGAACTCGGATTCGAGCTCAATTTAATTTCCACTTACAATCGCTCGCGTGCGGCGGGGCTTGAAGGTGCGTCGTTTGTGGAGACGGGGCGGCAATTTGAAATTAACAGCGTGAGCGTTTCGCCTGATATTTCTTATCGTCCGTTTCAAGATTTAGAATTTGGATTTCGTGCACTTTTCGAACAGCGCATTGATGAACGCCCTGCTCAAATGCTCGGTGGCGTGAGTGCGAAAGCCAACATCAATTCGCAACAACTTCGCACGACCTACTCCTTTCGCGGCAAGGGACGCTTGAACGGACAAATTGAGCGGCTTCAAACTACCTTGCGCGACGCCGATTTTTTCAACGCCGTCTTTGAACTTACTGGAGGCAATGCGATTGGCACCAGCATCATTTGGCGCATCGATGCCGATTACCGCATTAGCAACTACATCACGGCTTCAGGCGGCTACGACGGCAGAGCCTTGCCGATGGGGCGCACCATTCACACGGCACGCGCCGAAGTGAGAGCCGTGTTTTGATTTTCTTACGATTCAGGTCGCTGTGAGTGAATCTCACAAAGAAATTTTGCGTATATTTGTGTCCTCGATTTGCCTGATGTTCTTTGATAAAATGGGGATGACAGGTTTCGACAGGATGACTGGCGGAATCAGTTGCGCTCCGAGTTTCCGCACGGATGGACTCGTTAAAGAAGTCTGTGCAAACAGTAAATGCGGAAGATTATTCTTACGCAATGGCTGCCTAATTAGCACAAGTTAATTAGCCCAGCCACGCCGTCGGGCAGTTCGACGCCTACACGAACGCTCGACCTGCGTCATAAAAGTGTGCTTGAGCTTAGCTCGCACGTAGGCTTCGCAAAGTTTGTTCTCAACGGACTTGGCGAATACAAAGTTGAGATAGTTTCCGAAACGCCGTCGGCTGCGTCGTCGGAAGCGAACTCCAAAAGCCGAAGATGAGCGTGGGAACTGGTTTCAACAGCATTCTGGACGCGGGTTCGACTCCCGCCATCTCCACTATTTCGTTTGATAACAAAAAGGGGCTTGATGCCCCTTTTGCATTTTGCTTTCAACTGTGTGCCTACCGTGCGTAAGCGACGGCGCGCGTTTCACGCACGACGGTGATTTTAATTTGCCCTGGATACTGGACCGATTCGTTAATTTTTTTGGCAATGTCGCGTGCCAAGATTTCCGCCTGTCCGTCGCTGACTTTTTCGCCCTCGACGATGACGCGAATTTCTCTGCCTGCTTGCATTGCGTAGGTTTTTGCGACGCCGGGAAACTGCTTTGCAATTTCTTCCAAACTTTCAAGTCGCTTGATATAGCCTTCGGGTGTAACTGCGCCGCGTGCGCCGGGGCGTGCGCCAGAAATTACATTGGCAGCATCGACTAAATCTGCAATCGGATTTTCTTTTGGCACTTCGCCGTGGTGCGCTAAAATGGCATTGATTACAACGGGGTGCTCTTTGTATTTCTTCAAAAACTCTGCTCCTGAAATGGCATGTGAGCTTTCAGGTTGGTCGAGCATTTTGCCGATGTCGTGTAGCAAGCCGGCACGCTTGGCAAGTTTGGTGTCGAGTTTGAGTTCTGCTGCCATTAAGCCTGCAAGCATTGCGACTTCTTTGGAGTGTTTGAGCAGGTTTTGTCCGTAGTTTGAGCGGAACTTCATCTTGCCAATGAGGCGCATAATATCGGGGTGAAGGTTCGGAATACCGAGTTGGACGACGGTGTCTTCGCCTGTGCTAAGAATAACTTCTTCCAGTTCTTTTTCGGCGAGTTGATATGATTTTTCAATCGCGCCTGGGTGAATGATGCCGTCGACGAGCAAGCGTTGCAAGGTCATTTTTGCCAGTTCGCGACGAATGGGGTCGAAGCAGGAGAGAATGACGACTTCGGGCGTATCGTCAACGATGATGTCAACGCCGGTGATGTTTTCGAAGGCTTTGATGTTTCGCCCTTCGCGTCCAATGATTCGCCCTTTGAGTTCATCGCTTTGTAAGTGAATGGTCGTAATAGCATTTTCGGCGGCTTGGTCGAGCGAGGTGCGCTCAATGGCGGAGAGTATGATACGCTCGGCAACCCGTTGGGCTTTTTCTCTGGTTTCGTTTTCAATCGCCTCGAGTTGTGCGGCGGCTTCTATCTTGGCTTGGGTAAGCATATTTTCCATAAGCATGGCTTTGGCATCTTCGGCGTTCATGCCGCTCAGTGCCTCGAGGCGGCTGTTTTGTGCTGCAATCAGTTGGTCTAATTCAGCAGCGCGTTGCGCAAGTTGATTCTGCTTTTGGTTGAGTTCTTTTTTGAGCTCATCGAGCGACTTTTCGCGTTTTTGCGTTTGCTCAATGCGACGCATCAAGGTATCTTCTTTGACTTTAATTTGCTTTTGAATTTGCGCGAGTTTGTCGTTTTTAACGCTTACCTCCTGCTCGAACTCGCGTTTCTTGCGCTTCCACTCTTCGTTGAGCTCTTCAAGTTTTGCCGCTTTTTGGGCTTCGGCTTCACGTTGGGCTTCTTGGATAATTTGCACCGCGCGCTCTTCAGCTTCAAGCAGTTTCGTTGTGCCGACTCGATCGAGTAGGAAACGTCCAACGAAAAAGCCAACGATAAAAAAGAGCACGCTTGCGATGATGAGAAGTACAAAGTTAATCGCAATGTCCATAGTGGTTTATGATAGTGATTCTCAAAAAGTTATGTCCCGACCATTCGGGGCGGTTTAGTGAACAGAAAAACAAAAGCCCGCAGAGCAATAAGCCGATTGACATAGGATTAAAGAATCCATGTGATTACGGTGGGTGCTGCCTTCGCGTCTCATGCTTCCACTGTGGTGTGCTGTTCAAGAAGAAGTGAACAGATTACCATTCCACCGAAGCGGAGCGAGGCCTGCGTTCAACGCCAAGAGACAAGCCCCCTATTATATTTATTATCGATTCTTTAATAGCGTAATCGCAATCGGGCTATTGGTGCGGACTTAAACTGGATAGCCTTTGTTTTCAAAGAACTTTTTTGCGCGTTATTACACTTGCGTTGTCAGATTAGCGGTACCGTCTGGTTGAGTGCTGTGAATTGTGCTTGCCAAGTCTGCCTCTGATTCAGCGAGTCGATGTTGTTCATCTTGTTTTCGGCTTTCTGAGTTGCTGACTTCCATTGCAGTCGTAATATAGAGATTCAATCGCTCTAATTCTTTCTGAATTGCGTTGAGACGCTGCTCATGCTCGAGCACTTTTTCGGCAAGCGTTGCTGCTGCTAAAACAGCTAGTCGAACTGGCGAGTGGTCGGCAATTTTTTGACGATACTCTCCAATCAATCGATTGACTTCTTCAACCGCAGCACGCGTCAGTTCCGGGGTTTCAGTTCGGAATGCATATTCTTCACTTAAAATTCGAACTTTCAGCGATTGCATTTTGATATTTTTCCCCTACAGACGATTCAGCCTTCACAATTTGCGCTCAACACTGCTCGCGCTTACTTTCAGCGCGCCCTAAATGATTTTCAGGACAGCCGCTGCAACTCTAAATTGACCTGCTCCAACAAATGCTCCAACTGATGCCTGATAAGCAACTTTTCTTCGTAAGAAATTTTCATCGGTGCAAATGGATTGTTGTTCTCTTCTTCGCTTTTATTTCGCATCATCTCTATGTCTTCTTGCAACGACTTTATGGTTTCTCTGGCTTCGCCAAGTTCTGCATAAAGTTTCTTCAGTTGCTTTATCAGAGTTGCTACTTTCTGCTTCAACGTGCAATTTTCTTCTTGAAGAAGTTGAAGACGGTCAACAAGTTGCTCAACGCTTATGTTCAGTCTTCCAATCTCTTCATCAATCTCTTTCATAACCTTTCAGCATTTTATCGAGACGATTTCATCGGTCTAACTATGAATAATTTCTGAGATTGGCAATGACTTACGCTTGGTTCAGTTCGCTGTTCGGGCAAGTTCAACGCTGTTGCTGAGGCTGTTTATCACGCCTGACGCAACTCCGCACCAAATTTTGAACTTATCCGTTCAGCGACGCTCGCTGTAATGCGCGCAATTTCCTCATCGGTCATTGTTCGCTCATAACTAACGAGCTTTAGTGAAAATGCAATGCTCCGTCTCGCTTCTGCTGTTTGCGACGCTTTTTTCGGTTCATAAACATCAAAAATCGTAACGCTTTTAATTGTTTTATCAACCCTCAACATTTCGTCTATCATCTCTGACGCTTTCACGTGAGTCGGAACGAAAAAGGCAAGATCACGCAAAACAGCAGGAAATTTTGAAGGTTCTTGGTATCGTATCGTTGAATTTACCGCGCGTTTGAGCACATCCACATCAAATTCTGCATAAAAGACAGGCTGTTGAATTTCATATCGTCTTAAAATGTTTTTCGGCACGATTTCCAATATTCCTGCTATGCGTTCAGAAGCATTGCCCCTTGCACCATTGGAACTCGTTTTAGATACAACTTTCTCTTGTGAAACTGCTTGAATTTCAAGGTGCAAGCGGTTATGAGTATAAGCAACAAACTTCGATTTATCAAAGCATCCTAATCGTTTTAAGAGTAATTCAACCGCGCCTTTCAAATCAAAAAAATCTGAGTCTTCTTTTGGCAAGTTCCAACTCGTCGGGTAACGCTTTCCCGTCATCAAGATGCCGAATCGATGATACTCGCCGAATCCTTCAATGTAGGTGCCGTTCTCGTCAGGCGCGAAGGTATGCCCGACTTCAAACAGCCGCATATCTTTATTGCCTCGATTAAGGTTGTGGGCTACCACTTTGAGAAACGAGGGCAAGAGCGACGGACGAAGCGCGTCCATTTCTTCGCTCACTGGGTTCAGCGTGCGAATTGGATTCTCGATAAATGCTTTCGCTTCGTCAAGCGGCAAGAGCGGATTGGTGAGAATTTCGCGAAAGCCGAACCCTATCATCATTTCGCGCAGTTGGTCGTCGAAGCTCGACAGTCGGTCGTAGCTTTGCGGATATGTGGCGTTCATTTTTTCGGACGGTGGAATGTTGTCGTAGCCATAAACGCGCACGATTTCTTCCACTAAATCTGCTTCCTCTGACATATCGACGCGGAAACTCGGCACGGCAAACATTTTCTTTTCGCCTTCCGCTCTCACTTCGCGAATGCCGATATGCTCGAGCATTGCCGTCATGGTCTCATCGGAAATTTCCGCACCAATCAAGGCTTTGGCTCGTTTTGGATTCAATGCAATTTCAATCGTCTTTGGTTTTTCAAGCTCGACTTCGCAGGCTTCTATGACTTTTCCGCCTGCCATTTCTAAAATCAACTTTGTGGCTAATTCCGCCGCGTAGCGAATTTGCGCTCGGTCGACACCGCGCTCGAAGCGATACGACGCATCCGTTGAAATGCCTAATGCTTTCGCCGTCTTTCGGATTTTAGACGGATTGAAATACGCCGATTCCAACAGCACGCGCGTTGTTTGTAATGAAATTTCCGACTCCAAACCGCCCATCACGCCACCAATCGCGACTGGCTTTTCTGCATCGCAAATCATCGTCATGCCTTCTTTCAATTCGCGCTCTTTGCCGTCTAAGGTTTTGAACTTGCCTGAACAGTTGCTTCGCACCACAATTCGCTGTTCTTTGAGCATGTCCAAATCAAAGGCATGAAGTGGCTGACCAATCGAGTGGAGCACATAGTTTGTGATGTCGACAATGTTGTTAATCGGTCGCAAGCCAACCGCACGAAGCAAGCCTTGAAGCCACTCTGGCGACGGGGAAACTTTCACGCCCTCAATGACGACTGCAACATAATGCGAACAGCCAACGGTGTCTTCAATCGTAATGCGGCTTGTTGAGGTTGAAAAATTCAGACTTGGTGCCTCTATGCGTTTGAGATTGCGCTCGCCGATAAGTTCGCGCGCCACGCCTTGATGCGAGAGCCAATCAGGACGGTTCGGCGTGATGGCAATCTCGAAGACGGTATCGCGCTGAAGGTAGGTTTCAAACGGTTCACCAATAGCATATTCATCTGAAAGCACCATGATACCGTCGTGATTGTCGGAAAGTCCGAGTTCATCTTCAGCGCAAATCATGCCTTCGGAGACTTCGCCGCGAATTTTAGACTTTTTGATTTTCAGCGTCTCACCCGATTTCATCGTCAACTCTGCGCCGACCAACGCCACAGGCACGGTTTGTCCTGCCGCTACATTTGGTGCACCACAGACGATTGAGAGCAGTTCGCCTGACGGATTCGCCTTGCCCACATCGACTTTGCATAGTGAGAGTTTATCGGCGTTTGGGTGCTTTCGGCACTCGATGACTTTTCCAATCACAACATTCGTAAATGTGCCGCCAAGTTGCTCGATGCCTTCAACTTCAATGCCGAGTGCGGTCAGGCGTGAGGCAATCGTGCTTATGTCGCTTGAAAGGTTGGGCGCAAAGGTTTTGAGCCACGCAAGGGAAAGTTTCATATTTGATTGTTCTCGTTGCTTATCGGATTATCAATGTGGCGCATTCTACTTGATGGCTTAAAAGCCGTCGCGATTTGCGCGATTGTTGTTTTGATTGACGACTTGTTGCCAGTTTTGATTATACACTTCGCCAATTGCCGTCGAGTGAATGAGTTCATATCGACCGAATCCCATTCTATCAGCAAACACAAAAATCACGTTGCCTTGAGCTTGTAGGTTTTCATATTGCCAGATTTCGTAAGGCTTTTGATTGCTTGAAGCATTCTCACGCTCGATGTTTTGCGGTTCGCCATATTTGATAAAGACGCGCCCTCTATCCATTTTGTAGCCTGGTGTTGAGCCTTGTGAGAAGCGACGGTTGGCTTCTTCGATTTTGTTCATGTAAGCGCGTCGTGCTGTTATTCCACCACGCGCTGCCCAAAAGCGTTCAAAAAATTTCCGCTTCTCTTCAAGCGTTTTTGTCCTTTTGTATATCTCTCTTTCATCGCCCGTGATGATGTATTCTACTTGCTGGCGCGCCTCGTCGATCTGCTCTTCGGAAAGACTGGCAAATTCCATTGCCAAGGCGTCTATGTTGCGTTCAGCAACCATTTCAGGTTTGATGTCGGGATTGTAAATGAAAATGGATTTTGAACGGCGAATAATCGGCTTGAACGACGAATCCGACAATTCAAAGTGATATTCGTATTTGCCGCTGAGCAGGCTATCAATAGGGATTTTCTCGACATAGACGATTGCGTCGGCTGTTCGTCGGCGCACTTTGCGACGCTCGGTTTCTTCCAGCACAAGGTCGTTGCGCGAAAGGTAGGTGCGCGTGTAAAGCGAATCGGAATTGAGGCGCAAATTTCGCACTAAATTGTAAATCTCTAAATAAACCGACACAGTAGAAACGCTATTGCCGTAAATCGCAGTCGGATTCGGAATTACTTCTAATGAATTTTTGTAGAAGGGCGAGTTTTTGTTCTCGCTCTCAAAGATCTTAAAGGCTAACTCAATGTCGCTTGCGCGCAGGCTATCGGAATCAAAGGACTTGAGTTTGATGCGTTTGAAGTCGCCTTTGCCAATTTGTTCGCCGTTGCTTGCTTGTGCCGACAATGTGAAATCGTATGTGCTGGGCGGAAGAATCATCGGCAGTCGTGCAATCAGCAAGCCCTCGTTGCGGTTTGAGAGCTTTTCAGACGAGATCACTTTTATCGTCTCTCTCTGCTCTGCACCGTTTTTCTCTGTTGCTGTAAGTGAAAGGTCAAGTTCTACTCGCGCCGTGTCGTTTTGAACTTGATAGGGCAGTTTTGCTTTTTGAAAGGCAATGAAGAATTCAATTCGCACCTTGCCTGAATCGGCTTTGAAGGTTGCATAGTCGGTGCTTTCGGTGAGGTTTATCACTTGTGCGCTTGCACGCGTTAGGGCACAGAGCAGACCAAATAGCCAACACAGTTGTTTCATCATCTTTGTTTTTTCTCAAAATTAAAAAAGTGCAAAATGAATTGTTCCACTTTGCACTCTGGTTAATTCGCTTTGCTTCAATTTACTTCGTTAATATCATTTTTCTCGTTTCAACAAAGTTTCCTGCTTGTAATCGGTAAAAATAGATGCCGCTGGCAAGCTTGAGCGTTTGTGCATTGAGCGCAATAAGGTAAGCGCCTGCTTCTTGTCGCGCATTGACCAGCGTTGCCAGTTTTCTGCCGAGCACATCAAAGAGTTCAAGTTTGACATCGGACGCAATCGGCAAGCGATAGCCAATGCGTGTTTCAGGGTTGAACGGATTCGGATAGTTTTGATTGAGTGCGAAGGTTGTGGGCGTGCCTATCGCAATCTCCACAATCGGGCTGTATGACAAGACGCCATCAAAGTCGACTTGCTTTAAGCGATAGAGGACCGTGCCTGTTGGCGCGGCATTATCGTTGAACGTGTAGCGTTGGACTTCGGAAGTCGTTCCGCGACCTTGCACGAAGCCAATCGTCTGCCACTCGGTCGACGGCTGTTTGCGCTCAATTTCAAATCCTGCTTTATTGACTTCACAACACGTTTCCCAAAATAGTTTCACACCGTTTACGCTCGGAACAGCACTGAACGACAACCACTCCACCGACAGCGGATTATCCCCTACTCCTGAAAGCGGAATGCGAACCACTGGCGGCGCGGCATTGCTGCTGAGTTGAAGCGTATCGGCATAGTTGCCCGGTGCAGGCGGCGCAAAGGTGATGAACAGTGTATCGCTTGCGCCTGCGGCAATCGTTGTTGAAGTCTTCGAGACGCTAAACGCGCTTGTTTGCGTGCTAATCGAAGAAATGACCAGCGGTGCAGTGCCTGTGTTACGCAAGATGAGCGTATCGGTCTTTTGCTGTTGTGCAGGCACAAGACCGAAGTTTCGCAAGGTTTTTATCACATCTAAAATCGGCGCAGGTGCTGAGGAAACTAACCGCCAAAGGCGTCCTGCGGTTGAGTTGTAGCCGACAACTAAAATTTCGTTGTTGAAATCTTCTCCGAACGATGAAATCAGTTGCGAGCCTTGAAACAAGAACTGGTTGGTCGCAGGATTAACGAAGTCATACGTCAATGCCCAAATGCGGCGCGAGACATAGTCGCCGTAAATGTATTTTCCGTAAAGCGCAGGAATTCGCGAGCCTCGATAAACATACCCGCCCGTGATTGAAGCGTCTCCAGCGCTGTGCGGATACACCCAGATTGGAAAAATTGCATTCGGTGGCGTGGGATCGCTGGTGTTATAGACGGCATTGCCTTCAAATTTGCGCCATCCGTAATTACCGCCGCTTACAATGATGTTAATTTCTTCCCACGCATTTTGACCGACATCAGCGCCCCAAATTCGTCCTTGCTCGTCAAAACTGAACTTCCACATGTTGCGCAAGCCCCATGCAAAAATTTCTTCACGCACATTCGGCTGACCGACAAATGGATTCGTCGGCGGAATGCCATAGTTCAGCGGACTTTGCACAACATCCACATCGATTCTGAGCAACTTGCCAAGCGTCGTATTGCGATTTTGCGCACGGTTTCCGGGGTCGCCTGCGCTGCCGCCGTCTCCGAGTGAAATGTAGAGATAACCGTCAGGACCGAAGGCAATCTTCCCACCATTATGGTTGCTGAACGGTTGCATTTCAGTGAAAATCACTTGACGGCTACTGGCAATTGCTGAATCAGGATTTTGAGCGCTGGTTTGAAGACTTGCAACTTCGGTTCTCAATGGCGAGCCTGTGGTGTAATGGACAAAGAACTTGCGATTCTGCGCGTAGTTCGGGTGAAAGGCTAGTCCAAGCAATCCCGTTTCGCTCCCAGTCTGAGACACCACATTGCTCAAGTCGACAAAGACTTTTCGCGTGCTGACCGTCGGCGAATCTTCAAACACAAAAATCAATCCACGTTGCTGAACGACAAACAACCGATTCGTTCCGTCGTTGGCTTTCACGATTTCAACTGCATTCGCAAAATTTGGAAGATTTGGATAGGCATCGACCAGTGAATACTGCGCCGAAACGCGAAACGACAGAACAACAGCAGTGATTAGAAGAGCGGTAATTTTTTTCATCTTTTACTTCAAAGTTTTGGATTCAATAGAAAGCAAAAATATACACTTTTTTCAACGCGCAATTATGGAAAGGCGGCGGGAATGCCTTAGGTTTCAACGGCTTGGGTTTTTAGACCGACCACATCGTTGCCAAATTTGCCGATGATGAAAATCGTAATCTCGATTCGTCCAACACGATAGACCGTCAGGTCGGTGAGGTTGGCTTGCAGAAATTCTTGAAGGGCTTTGAATTGTGCGGTTTGTTCTTTTTGAACCTCATCGTGCCACGCTTGCTCGACGGAAAGGTTGCGAAAAAGGTAGTCAATCGAAGTGTTCTCAATCGGCGAATCGGTCGGAAAGCCAACATGGGCAAGCCACTTTTCGGTGTTCAACAAATCGTCGGCAAAATTTTCCCAAACGATAACTTCAAACGGAAAATCCGATTCACTTGGAAAATAAAGTCCGTCGATTTTTTCGTAAAGTTGTGCGATGAGTTCTTCTTTGGTCATTAGCTTGTTAGTCTACACGCTTGAATTTTCGCTTCTCGACTTTTTGCAGTCGTATTGCCGAGTCTTCAAGAATAGGTAAGGCTTGCGAAGTATCGATGCGAGCAGCAGTTTCAATATCTTTTCCAAAGCCGATTTGGGTAAGGTATCTGCCATGTTCGCTTTCACGCAGGGCAGCGAGTTCGTTGCCTCTGAACTTTTCGTAGAGAATGCGCGCCGCCATAGCGCTATCGGAAAGCGTGAAGGCTTGTCCTTTTTTATCGGTCAAGAGTTTATCGACGAGCAGACCTGCGCAAATCGTGTCTTCGAGTGAAAATCGATTTTCTTTCCCTGCACAAACAATTGACAAATTGTATTCAAGGTTTTCGGCTTTGAGAATAAACTCTTTCACGGTAGAGATATTCAGAAATCCGCATACGACAAGGACTTTTGCGGATTTGGCTTTGAGAATTGCGCGCGTGCCATTTGTGCTGCAAAAGACCAGCGATTTTTCGCTGACGACCGACGCTGAAAACTCTTCAGGCGAATTGCCTAAATCAAATCCTTGAATGATTTTCCCTTGCCGCTCTCCCGAAAGAAGCGGGCGCTCGGAAAATAAACTTGACGCCACCATCAATGCGTCCTCGACTTCAGCGACGGGAATAATTTCCTTTGCGCCGTTCTCGAGTGCTGTAATCATCGTGGTGCTGGCACGAAGCACATCGATAACCACTACAACTTTATCGTTGAATATCGCCTCTTCAACGCCTGCGGGCGTAAGAAAAACATCAATTTTCATTCTTCAGTGTGACAAAAATGTTCTGTGGTAGTTGGTTTGGGTTGTCTTTGTTAAACGTTTTTTTCTTCACAAAAGGCGGTTTGACGATTTCTGCCTCACACCGTTCATTGCGAATCTTCACGAAGCACGTTGCGCCGATGATTGCATGACTTGGTTGCACAAATCCTGTGCCAATCGGCTTTTCAAGCGACGGTGAAAGCGTGCCACTACAGACGAGCCCAATCGCTTGCCCATCCTTGTTGGTTATCTCGAAGCCTTGTCTTGCAATCGCTTTTCCTTGAAGCACAAAGCCAATCAATTTTTTTTGTGGATTTTCCTTTGCTTTCAAGCATGCGGTTTTGCCATTAAACTCACCTTTCGAGAGTTTGACCATCCAGCCTAAACCTGCTTCAATCGGATTGGTTTGTTCGTCGAGTTCGTGCCCGTAAAGTGCGTACCCCATTTCTAAGCGAAGGGTATCGCGCGCGCCTAATCCAATCGGCTTGATGTTGAACGGCTTTCCTGCGTCAAAAATTGCCAGCCAAACTTGTTCGGCGAATTCGTTTGGAAAACATAGCTCGAAACCGTCTTCGCCAGTATATCCTGTGCGCGAAATCATCATTTCCACCTCCGCTAATTTGCCATACACAAAATGATAGTATCGAATCTCGGCAAGATTCACATTTGTCAAGGCTTGCAGAACCGCTTCTGCGTTTTTGCCTTGCACCGCAAGCAGCGAAAGTTCATCCGAACGATTGATGATTTCCACGCCGTCTATCTTGTTTCGATGAAGCCATTGCAGGTCTTTCTCGATGTTGCTTGCATTGATGACCAGAAAGTAGTGCGTTGGCGAGAGTCGGCTCACAATTAAATCGTCGACCGTGCCGCCGTCAGGATACGTGCTATCGCCTTCGTAGAGCATCGCGCTGTATTGCGATTTGCCATCTGCAAGTTGTGCAATGTCGTTCGTTGTTACTTTCTGCAAAAACTTCTCGGCATTTGTGCCTTTGATTTCTACTTCGCCCATGTGCGAAACATCAAAGACGCCAACTGACTCGCGCACGGCTTTGTGTTCAGAAAGAACCCCCTCGTATTGAACAGGCATTTCGTAGCCTCCAAATTCAATCAACTTTGCGCCTCTCTGCTGATGAAGACGATACAGTGGTGTGCGTTTCACGAGTGTTACACTTAATTGAGAAGTTATTGGCTCTCTTGCAAGGAATTTTATTTTAGCGAAACAACGGAAATGGGATTTATTTTCGCTTGATGACGACAGTTTGATGTTATCAACTTCAAACGAACCACAAAATACGAAAAACTGAAAAAACCTTATAACCGCTCTTATGTTGAAAAATTTGATGTAAGTCGCTATATCGACCTTATTAACCTCTACTGCGAATGTCTTACTGCGAATTGATTTACAACGTTCAAGACCGCATTGCATATTTGACGCTCAACCGCCCTGAAAAGCGTAACGCGCTTACGCCAACGCTTATCGCTGAACTTACAGATGCACTTGAACAAGCCGAGCGAGACCCTTCGGTCAAACTTATTTTGCTGCAAGGAGCTGGGAAAGCTTTTTGCGCAGGATTGGATTTGGAGATGCTGGGCACGCTAGCGCAACAAAGCACCATCGAGAACCTTTACGACTCAGAAGCCATTGCGCGACTTTTCAAGAAAATTTACACCAATAAAAAACTCACGATTGCCAAAGTTCAAGGCGTGGCAGTTGCAGGCGGTTGCGGACTTGCCACTTGTGCCGACATCGTTGTTGCCGATTCCGAGCATGCGCGCTTTGGCTACACAGAAACGCGCATTGGCTTTGTGCCTGCCATCGTTGCCGTCTTGATTCTTCGCAAAACGCGCCATGCCGGCGTGCGCGAACTCTTGCTCCGCGCCAATCTTATTTCCGCCGATGAAGCCTTGCGACTTGGGCTTATCAATTACAGCGTTCCTTCAAACGAGTTGAATCCATTTACCCTCGATTTAGCCAAAGAACTCTTGAACTCCGTTAGCACTACATCGGTTGAACTCACCAAAAAACTGCTGGTCGCCGCTGAAACCATGAGCCTTGACGATGCGATAGAATTTGCGATATCGCTCAATGCGCTCTCGCGCACAACCGACGACTTGAAAAAAGGCATCGGCGCATTTCTAAATAAGGAGAAACCGCAATGGTAAAAACAACGCTTTTGGGATTGTATTTGATGTCGACAGTATCACTTTCGGCGCAATCTTTCACGAAAGAAATTTTGCAATATGCCAACGACGGCAACCGTCGCGCCTTAGAGGCACTGCGCTCACAAAGTTTGAACGACGAAGAAAAACTCATGATTGATGCACTTTTGGAAATTGACGGCGCCGTGGCAGCGCGTAAGTATCAATCCTTGATTGTGAAAAATCCCTCGTCGCCGTTCGTTCGCCTTGCCGATTCACGCTTGCGCGAATATAACCTTGCCGTCGGCGGCGGATACGCTTCAACTGCACCTGTGCTCGCCGTTCCTGAACCCAAAACGATTGAACCCAAACCAACTGCGCCGAAACCCGCCGAGCTGAAAGCATCGGAACCACGACCGAGTGAAACGCAACTTTCTGATGTCTTGCCCAAGCCTGTTCCGAACAAACCGGCGAGTTCGGGCTTGATTCGATTTACAATTCAATTCGGAAGTTTTTTTTCGCGCACACAAGCGGAAACGATGCAAAAGCAGTTGCGTTCAAAAGTAACGACGCGCATCGTTGAACTCAGCGACGATTCAGGCAGAACGGCGTATAAAGTTCGCTCTGAATCATTTTACAACTCAAAGTCTGAAGCCACTGAGGCGGCGAAGAAATTAAATCTCGATTTTTATGTCGTCGCCGAATAGGAAGCAGAACTCACTATGAAACATGAAACCGTCATAATTGGCACATCGCCGCAAATTCTTGAAGCCATTGCCTTTGCCGAACAAGTCGCAAAAACGGATGTCAGTGTGCTTCTCACAGGCGAAAGCGGGACAGGCAAAGAAGTTTTCGCACGCTTTATTCACGAAAAAAGCCTGCGCGCTTCTGAGAAGTTCATTCCAATCAACTGTGGGGCATTGCCGCAAGGCGTGTTAGAATCGGAACTCTTTGGGCACGAGAAAGGCTCATTTACAGGCGCCGTCTCACAGCGCAAAGGCTACTTTGAAAGCGCTGATGGTGGCACGATTTTTCTCGATGAAATCGGCGAAATGCCGCTCGAGACCCAAGTGAAGTTGCTTCGCGTGTTGGAGACAGGCGAATTTCTCCGCGTCGGCTCTTCGGAAACTCGACATACGAATGTGCGCATTATCGCCGCTACGAATCGCCGATTAGATGAAGAAGTACAGCGAAAGCACTTTCGTGAAGACCTTTATTTTCGGCTTAGAACGGTTGAACTCAAACTTCCACCACTGCGCGAGCGCAAACAAGATATTTTACTGCTTGCCGAAAAATTTATTCGCGACTTCGAGAAAAAACATCGCCTCAAATTTGTCGGCTTTACATCTGATGCAACCGAACTTTTGCTCAACTATGAATGGTTTGGCAATGTGCGCGAACTTCGCAATGTGATTGAATCGCTCATTGTGTTAGAACGTGGCGAAAAAATTGATGCCACAACGCTCATGAAGTATTTGCAACCGTCTCCGACCGAAAGGCTTTCGCCATCGCTTGTTCCAATTTCGCAACCGGTTCAGAAATCTGCCGAGAACCTCATTCAACAAGAGCTCATTTATCGCGCCTTGCTTCAACTGCAAGCCGATATGAACGATGTCAAATCGCTCTTGCTCAAACTTTCCGAGCGCCAAGACGCTGTTGAAACCAAACAAAACACGCCACTCCTCTTGCCTGAACCAGAGAAACCCCGCGAAGAAAGTTTGCGCGAGTTGCTGCAATCGTTTTACGACCGCCGCGCCGATGCGGAAAATCCGCCCTCACTTCAAGAATTGGAGCGATACGCGATTGAGCAAACCTTGAAGCGCGTTGGCGGTAGTCGCCGCAAAGCCGCAAAACTTCTCGGCATTACAGAGCGCACACTTTACCGAAAAATCAACGAGTATGACTTACAGCACATTCACCCTCAAAAGTGATTGATACAACCATCTACTACAAACCTAATACATCACCACTATGATTTACCTGTTCATCAACGATATGATTTTCCAAAGCCGCGTCGAGAACGAACTGCGCAATCTTGACCTCAAAGGCAAGTTCGTCAAGTCCGTCGACGAAGTGCAAGAAACTGGCAAGAACACCTTTGCTATCTTCGATTTAAGCGAACCGACTAATTTGGATAACCTCAAAAAATTTCGCGAGAAGTTCTCACAAATTAAAACCCTTGCGTTTTTGCCGCATGTCAATGAAGAATTGAAACAAAAAGCCGTTGCGCTTGGTTGTTCGTCAGTAATGGCGCGCTTCGAGTTCACAAAAAACATGCGCGCTGTTCTACAAGGAAAATGGTCGTAACTGGTTTTTACTTCAAAGCTCTGAATCTAGCACTATGTTTGAACTCACCGAAATTTCTGCTCAATCTAAAACTGACTTCTACAAGTCGCTCACCACACAACTTTATCACTTGCTCGAGGGCGAGCGCGATTTTCTCGCCAACACGGCAAATTTTTCCGCTCTGCTTTTCAACACCATGCCCGATGTGAATTGGGTTGGCTTTTACTTTTACAAAAGCGGCGGATTGGTGTTAGGTCCGTTTCAAGGCAAGCCGGCGTGCGTGCGCATTGCGATTGGCAAGGGCGTTTGCGGCACGGCGGCGGAAAAAATGAAAACCGTTGTCGTGAAAAACGTGCATGAATTTCCAGGACACATTGCTTGCGACAGCGCATCAAATTCAGAAATCGTAGTGCCGATGATTAAGCAAGGCAAATTGATTGGCGTTTTGGATATTGACAGTCCGCAATTAAGCCGCTTTGACGACGAAGACAAAGCCGGACTTGAAAATTTAGTCGAGTTGCTTCTTTCATCAAGCGACGTTTGAACGCATGTCGCTGCGTGCTGAACGCCTAACTAAATCTTACGGCAATACATCCGTCCTGCGCAACGTTTCGTTTGCATGCGCACATGGGGAATTCTTCTCGATTCTCGGCAAATCAGGAAGCGGAAAAACGACGCTCATCCGCATTATTGCAGGGCTCGAGCAGAGCGACAGCGGAAAACTCTTTCTAAACGGAACTGACATCACTGCCTTGCCTGCCCATGCGCGGCGCATTCCGCTGGTGTTTCAAAACTACGCGCTCTTTCCGCACCTCTCCGTGCTTGAAAACGTTGCCTTTGGCTTGCGCGAACAAAAAAAGCCTGAATCCGAAATTCGTGCCATCGTTTTGGAAACACTGAAACTGCTTTCCATCGACGACAAAATGTATCGCCTGCCTGCCGAACTTTCTGGCGGCGAACAGCAACGTGTTGCCATTGCGCGCGCCTTAGCCGTTGACTCTCCGATTACGCTTCTCGATGAACCGCTTTCAAATCTTGACGCTGAACTCCGACGCACGATGCAGAAAGAACTCAAAGCCATTCAGCGCAAAACAGGACGCACGTTCATTTACATCACGCACGACCAAGAAGAAGCCCTCACCCTTTCCGACAAAATTTTGATTTTACATAACGGCATGGCTCTCGAGTTTGGCTCACCCGAAGAAATTTATCATCGCCCGAAAACGCTTTACGGGGCGCGCTTTTTGGGCAATGCCAACGTGATTCGCGTTCAAGCGCTCGATAAGTATCATTTGAAAACAGAGTCAGGCTTAGTTTTAGCGCATCGCGAAACTTTGCAAGGGCGATATTTCAACGTCGTCATTCGTCCCGAACATCTTGAAACGGTCAGCGCATTTGGCAAAAACACTTTCAGAGCCGAAGTGCTTGCGAGTTATTTCAAGGGTGCGTTTTTTGAGCACACCATTCGCCTTGAAGGCGTTACGCTCACGATGATTTCCCCGAAGCCGCTCCCTACAGAGCCGCTCATTTGTGTGAGCAAGTTTTTTATCTTCCCGCTTGACGAGTCGCTCACCGAATAATGTTCCATGAAAAAAGTTTTTCTCATCGAAGATGATTTAGCGATTGCCCTCGCCCTTCACGACGCGCTTAAAGCCGAGCATTACGACGTCGCACATTTCGCGGACGGCAAAAAAGGCTTCGATGCAACCCTTGCTCAATCGCCTGATTTGCTCTTGCTTGATTGGATGTTGCCAAATAAAAACGGCATCGAGATTTGCAAAGACCTTCGCGCACAAGGCTTTCGCGCCCCTATCTTAATGCTCACGAGCAAATCTGACGAAGCCGATAAAGTGTTGGGATTGGAGTTCGGTGCCGATGATTACCTCACCAAGCCGTTCAGCCTGCGCGAACTTTTGGCACGCATAAAAGCCTTACTTCGCCGCGCCACACCAAATAACCTCACGCATTCCGCCGATGAAATCAAACGCGGATTGTTTTCGCTCAACCTCAAAACGCGCCAAGCATACTACAACCAAACGCCGCTCGAACTGCTTCCGAAGGAATTTGAAATGCTCCGATTCTTTTTAGAACACGACGGCGACGCCATTTCGCGATATGATTTGCTCGATAAAGTCTGGGGCGTCTCGACCGAAGTAACCACGCGCACGATTGATGAACACATTCGAAAACTTCGCAAAAAAATCGGCGACGACGCCGATAACCCCAAGCACATTTTCACCATTCACGGATTTGGGTATCGCTTTCAAAGCGGCATATCATCTTCAATATGAAACTCACACAATCGCTTTTCCTGCAAGGCACGGCAGGCAAATTGGAATCGCTCTATAATCCACAACCCGCGCCGAAGTTTTTGGCAGTCTGTTGCCACCCGCACCCGCTTTATCAGGGCACGATGCACAATAAGGTAATTGTCGGCGCGGCAAATACACTGTGGGAATTAGGTGGCGCGGTGATTCGCTTCAACTTTCGCGGCGTGATGGAAAGCGAGGGAAAGTATGACAACGGCGAAGGCGAAGAAGAAGATGTGCGAACCGCTTGCGAATTTCTTTTGAACGAATATGCGCAATCCAACGCGCCACTGCTTGTGTGCGGATTTTCTTTCGGCGCGTGGGTCGGCATGAAATACGGCTCAAAAGACAGTCGCGTGAAATTTCTTGTTGGACTTGGCTTGCCGCTACGGCTCTTCGACGCGCCCTACCTCAAAACCTTGCACACGCCGAAACTCATCATTTGGGGCGATAAAGATGAATTCAATCCAATGGAGAAAATTTCAAGCGTCATTGAAGACATCGCTGAGCCGAAAGTTGTTGAAATCATCGACGATGCCGACCACTTTTTCACGGGCAAACTGCACCTGATGCGCAAGGTATTAGCCGAATGGGTTCATCGCACCGTCTTGATTTGAAGTGCTCAAAATGATAAATCAATACTTTATTCTTCCGACTTGCGCGAGATGTATTTTCGGCGAATCACCGAGCCTGAAATCACGCCCGAAAGTCCGCTAATAACGACGGCGGCAAAAATGATTTGAAAGAGTTCAACCACCATGCCGCCAAACAGAAGGAAGCGCATCAGCCAAAGCGCACAGCCAAAAAGCCCTGCAAATGCGCCAATCTGAAAGCAAATACCGAGCGTCGGATAAACTTCGTTAGTGCGAACGTAGTGATACGCCGCAACCCCACCTGCCAGCATTAAACCGACGCCGCCAAGCGCATTGACAAGATTCAAGAACGGCACCACACTGATGATATTGTTGATAAGTGCCCCATATATCACCGACCGCCAATAACGAGGCGGCGACGGTTGTGTTTCGCTCATGGTTTTATCCCCAATTTTTCATCTAAAAAATCGTCAATCGAATAAACGCCCGTTCTGCTTTGAATCCACTTTGCTGCTTCAAGCGCACCTTTGGCGAATCCATAACGGTTTTTGGCGTTATGCTCGAGCGTAATGGAATCAAATTCGGAATCGATATGAACGCCGTGCGTGCCATACACTTTGCCTAAGCGCATTGAGGCAATTTGCAGTTCATTTGAAAGTGGCTTTTGATGCGTGTCGGTCTGAATCGTTGTTTTACGCGGCACATTCGCCAGAATCTCATTGGCAATCGTCAGTGCCGTGCCGCTTGGCGAATCTAATTTCGCCGTGTGATGGATTTCAGAGACGGCAATATCAAAATCAGGAAAGGGCGCGTAAAGTTTTGCGACCGCACGCACTGCACGAAAGAAGAGTTGAACGCCGAGCGAAAAATTCGAGGCGTAAATCATTGCGCCGTTGGATTCATAAACCTTGCGTTTGACTTTCTCCAATTCGCCGTGCCAGCCTGTTGTTCCGACCACAATCGGCTTTCTTGCTTCTAAAAGGGCAGGCAAGTTGTAAAGAAAAGCGTCGCGCGTTGTGAAATCGATAATCGCGTCAACTTTTTCAAATACCTCAGGCGTCAATGCGCTTGTAGAAGTAAGGCGAAGCGATACGGTGCAATCGTTTTCGCTTGCGATGGCGTCAATGGCTTTGCCCATTTTGCCGTAGCCCAATAGCGCGATGGTTAGCATTCTTGTTGGATTTGATTGTTTTAAAATTCAATGTTGAGTTGAAGCAAGGTTACGGTCGGTTTGTTCTGAATCGTTGGCGCGACCGTCAGCACATCGCTCGTGTCGAAGTCAAATAAATGCGCGTCAATATAGGCATCGAGAATGGAAAGCGCGTAGACGAGCACAAGATAGACGGCAAATTCATCGCGCTGACCACGATGGAAATCGCGCAATCGTCGATTGAAATCAGCATTTGGCGGCACGGGCGTTTGCGCCAAAGCATTTTGATAGCGGTCGCGATAAGTTGCATAAAGGGTATTCTGCCGAATGAAATTGTAGGCGCACCAGCCGCCAAGACCGAGAAAGATGGGGACTTTCCAATAAGAACGATTGTAAAATTGTCCGAATGTGGGAATCACAGTTGAATACAGCGTAACTTGCGAAGGCGAGAGCCGCTTTTGTTTGAACACCGTTGCTTTAACGCTTGGCTTCTCCTGCAAGAGCGAATCTGTTTGCGCAACTGCAACTGACGACAGCGCAATAGCAATACATAAGCCGAGCCAACACTTTTGCTTAACCTTTAACTTTTCAGTTTTCACGCTTTGAGTATCTCGTCGAGTTTCCCGAGCAGTTCTTTCACATTGTAAGGCTTTGAGAGCACGCCATTTGCGCCGCTTTCCAACAACTTCTGCACCACTTCATCTTGCGCGAAGCCAGTCGCAATCAGAATCGGCATTTTAGGGAGCATCACGCGGATTTCCGCAAAGGCTTTCGCGCCATTCATCTTTGGCATGTTCATATCCAGCACAACTGCATCTATGCGTATTTGTTCTGCTTCTAAGTGTTTGAGCATCTCTATTGCTTCAAGCCCGTCTGCCGCTTCATAGACCGCGTATCCCGCTTCAACTAATTGCTCAACAAGCAACTCGCGAAGCATCTCCTCGTCATCGACAATGAGAATTTTTTTGTTTGAGGAGAGCTGCATGCGTTGTTTTTCTTCGATTAACTGTTTTTTTCGGTCATCACTTGTGCGAGCCGCAGGCAAATACACATGCACCGTTGTTCCTCTACCGACTTCGGAGTCGATTTCGATTTTGCCGTGGTGGTTTTTGACAATTCCGTAAGCCATTGCCAATCCCAACCCTGTGCCTTTTCCAACTTCTTTCGTCGTGAAGAAGGGTTCAAAAATTTTGTGTCGTATTTCCTTTGGGATTCCCGTGCCTGAATCCGAAATAGCAAGGTGCAAATAAGATTGGCGTGCGTTTTGATTTTCATTGGGGTTTTCCATTTTGAGCATGAAAGAGAGCATCCCTTCGTGCTTTTCATCTAATGTTGGCATTATGGCGTCGATTGCGTTGACGGCAAGGTTTAGAATCACTTGTTCAAGTTGAGTTTTATCGCCTAACACATTTTGAATTTTTCCCGTTGTTTCTACTCGGATTTGAATGCGCTTATCGGTAGAATGTTCTAAGATTTCTACCACGTTTCTGACGCTTTGCTGGAGGTCAACAGGCGCGACCGCAAGCTTGCCTTTACGCGCAAACCCCAAGAGTTGCTTGGTCAGAGCCGCTCCTCGCTCCCCTGCTATCTTGATGCGTTCAGCGTATCGTCTCAACTTTTCGTCCGCTGTTTTTTCAAGAATCAGATTGGCGTTGCCCAGAATCGCCGCCAAGATGTTGTTGAAGTCGTGCGCAACGCCACCTGAGAGCGTGCCAATGGCTTCCATTTTTTGAAGTTGTTGGAGTTGCTCATAAAGTTCAGTGCGCTCGCGCTCGATGGCTTTTTGCGCGGTGATGTCGCGATTGATTGCCACCGTTCCAATCACCTTGCCGTCTGTATCGTAGAGCAATGAAACGCTCGAGTGGACAATCATCTCTGTTCCATCTTTTTTCGGTTGAATCACTTCGCCTGCCCATTCGCCTGTTGTTTGCAGAACTGTTAGCGCAACTTCATCGCTCGTACCGTTTGGATATTTCGTCGGCAAGACTTGGTGAATGTGCTTTCCAACCACTTCATTTGCTTTCCAACCATACATCGTTTCGGCGGCTTTGTTCCAACTCGTGATTTTGAAGTTGTTATCAACCGAAATAATGGCTTCGGAGACTTGTTGAAGCAGATTGGCTTGGTATCGGATTTGGCGTTCAACCCACTTGCGCTCGGTGATGTCAGTAACGGTCGTTAATTTGAAGCGACGACCATCGTCTAAGATGAGGCGTGCGGCGGTTACGGCAACGTCGCGAATGTCGCCATTTTTGTGCATCACTTGCCACTCGCCTGCGCTTTGGTCGGTGCCTTCGGCGATGTAGTCGTCGTGTAATTTTTTTGCCCACTCACGAATTTCAGGCGGCAAGACTTTGGTAAAGTGCTGTCCAACTAATTCTTCGCGTGTGTAGCCGTAGGTTCGGCAATAGGCAGGGTTCACCTCCGCAAACTTACCTTCGGCGTCCGTAACACACATGCCAATATCTGCCGAGTTATAGACAGCTCTAAGCAAGGCTTCCGCGTCGCTCGCCGATGTTACCACGCTTTTCTTGACTTCCGATAGGATTGCCACGCTTCCAAGAAAGGTTTGGGCTTCGTCGAAGAGCGGCGCGGCTTGCACCTGCACGGTTTTCGCTGACGCGCCTTCGCCGATACATACTTCATATTCTGACGCAACACCTTTCTTTTGCTTGTTGAACTCGGCTTGAATCATTTTTCTCTGCGATTTTTCATTCAGCGGCAACACATCTTCAAATTGCCTGCCGATAACTTCGGACGACTTCGCGCCCGTTAAACGATAAAATGCAGGGTTTGCCTCAATGACTTCTCGATTTTGATTTGTAATCACCACGGCTTGATTCAAGTGCTCAAACGCGAGTTGCCAATGGGATTTTAATGCTGACGTCTCAAGGGTTTCTTCGGACGGGGAGGACTTGCTTACCCGCTCCAAAGAAGCGGGCGTAGATTTACCTCTTTTCATTACTTTGCAGAAAAGCCTTTTTTGTATTTGTAGATATGAATTATAGGCGATGAGTTTTCGCAAGTTACAAATTAAACGTTTCAACACAAGCAATGTCAGACATCAAATTTCCACTTGTTTATGAACTCAATACGCGGCTGTGGCTAAGCGAACTTTCAGACAAACACGGTGAGCCAATTACGCTTGCGTCTGTCCCTGAAACGGAATTTCAAAAATGGCAGCAACATCGCTTTGATGCGATATGGCTCATGGGCGTTTGGAAGCCGAGCGTTAAGGGACAAGAGATTGCACGCACGCATCGCGGGCTATGGCAAGATTACGAGCGCGCCTTGCCGAATTGGACCGAAGACGATGTCGTCTGCTCACCTTACTGCATTGCCGATTACACCGTCTCCGAAGCGTTGGGCGGCGAGAGCGGATTGCAAAAATTTCGCGAGCGTCTCTCCTCACACGGATTGAAACTCATTTTAGATTTTGTGCCGAACCATGTTGCGCTTGACCATGCGTGGCTTTCACAGCACCCCGAGTATTTTATTTCCGCTCCAAAATCGCTTGCGCTTCAAAGTAGCGACTTCTATTCGCCCGATGGCGAGCACTTCTTTGCGTGCGGCAAAGACCCATACTTCCCTGCTTGGACCGATACGCTTCAACTCAACTACGCAAACCCCGACTTGCGCAACGCGATGATTCAAATCCTACAATCGCTTGCTAAACGGTGCGACGGCGTGCGGTGCGATATGGCTATGCTCGAACTGAAATCCGTCTTCAATCAAACTTGGCGATGGCTGGCAGGCGAAATGACCGATGAATTTTGGACTCACGCCATCCGCGCAACGAAATCCATCAACCCCGACTTTCTCTTTATCGCCGAAGCCTATTGGGAAACCGAATGGACACTTCAACAAATGGGCTTCGATTTCACTTACGATAAGAAACTTTATGACCGACTGCACAAGCGCGATATTTTCGGCGTCAAAGCGCATTTATCGGCAAATTGGGACTTTCAGCGCAAGATGGTTTGCTTTACCGAAAACCACGACGAACCACGAGCGGCACTGCAATTCGGAAAAAACAACCGCGCCGCCTTGCTTCTTGTGCTCACCATGCCCGGCATGCGGCTTTTGCATCAAGGACAACTTGAAGGCTACACACGGCGCATTCCCGTTCAACTTATCCGCCGCTATAATGAAGACGGCGACCCCAACATCGCTCGGTTTTATCAACGCCTTGCGCATGTGCTTCATAATCCTGCTATTACCTGCGGCGGATTCGCACAACTCCATCTCAATGGCGATTCCGAAGTTATTGGCTTTACGCGCTTCTACGGGGCAAACATTGCGCAAACCTTCACGCTCGTCAATCTCACCGATTCGCCCAAAGAAGT
>CALKXI010000067.1 GCA_938003965.1 uncultured Chlorobiales bacterium | reverse complement strand
AATGAGCGCATCGGCTCGCTTACCTACGTGATTGATTACGCCAGCAAAAAGACCGTGCCTGTGCATCGTCAATCCGTTTGGTATTACTTTGGCGGATTAACGCTTTTCTTCTTTGTCATTCAAATTGTCACCGGACTTCTGTTGCTTCTCTACTACAAACCCACCGAAGCCGAAGCGTTTGAATCCTTTGTGTTCATTCAAAAGGAAGTTCCATTTGGATGGTTGATTCGTCAAGTGCATAGTTGGTCGGCAAACTTGATGGTGCTGATGATGTTTATTCACATGTTCAGTGCATACTTCATGAAAGCTTACCGCAAACCGCGCGAACTGATGTGGCTCACAGGCTTCGTGCTTTGCCTCTTAACGCTCGGACTTTCGTTCACAGGCTACTTGCTTCCTTGGAATACACTCGCTTACTTCGCCGTAAAAATCGGTATCGGCACGCTCGACTACGTACCAGGCGGTGCATTCATCGCTAAAATCGCACAAGGTGGCGACGATGTAACCGGTGAAACTCTGACCAGAATGTTTGGACTGCATGTCGTTCTGCTTCCGGGATTAACACTCCTCGTGCTTTCCGCTCACCTCATCTTGATGCAGACGCTCGGAACCTCTGTGCCAATTGGCTACAAAGAAAAGGGTTTGCTCAAAGGTGAAGAGCCCTTCTTCCCGAACTTCTTGATGAAGGATTTTATCGGATGGATGATTGGTTTCGCTCTTCTCATTTTCCTTTGTGTTGTCTTCCCTTGGGAAATTGGAGAGAAGGCTGACCCACTTCAACCTGCACCGGAAGGCATTAAACCTGAATGGTATTTCTGGGCGCAATTCCAATACTTGAAGCAAGTTCCAGGACCAGTTGCAATTGTAACCATGACCATTGCGATGCTTGTTTGGGCAGCCGTGCCGTTCTTGGATAAAAAAGCCAACAAAGAAGAACGCGATGTGAAGTTTACCATCTTCGGCGTGCTCACACTCGGATTTTTCCTTGTTGAATGCTTCATCGTCTATTACGAATACTATATCAAAAATCCTGTTGCGCACTAATCGCAAAGAACTTCATACTTGCAAAAAGCGGAAGCCAAATACTTCCGCTTTTTCATTTCAGCCCGTATAGAAACTCCTTCACTGCCTTGCGCACATCACTTGCCGACATCACCGCGTTCATGACCGCCACGCCAAACGCACCTGCTTTCAAACACTCGGGCACTCGTTCAGGCGTGATTCCGCCAACCGCATAAACAGGAATTGAAACCGCTTTACACACTTCTTCAAGCGCATTTAATCCGCGTGGCGCAACCGTTTTTGATGCGGTCTCAAAGATGTGTCCGAATATGAGGTAATCAGCACCGCTTTGTTCGGCTTCTTTTGCGCCTTCGACGCTATGAACACTTCGTCCAACAAGAGAACTAAAAAATCGCTTGACGGTTTGAACAGGGAGTTCATTTTCGGGGAGGTGAAGTCCATCGGCTTCGGCGGCAAGGGCAATATCTAATCGGCTGTTGATAAGGAGTTTCGCACCGTAGCGCGCTGTGATTGCGCGGAGCGATTGCGCCAAGTGGAAGAGCGGTTTGGCGTCTAAATCCTTTTCGCGCAGTTGCACAAGCCTTGCGCCAGATTGGCATGCAGTTTCAACGGTTTTTTCTAAATCGCCTTTTGCTAATGCTCGATGGGTAATGAGCATCAGGCGCATCGCGTCAGAAAACAACTTACTTGGCAAGCGAGAGTTTGCGTTCAAAGAAAGTTGCGGTAAAATCAGCAACGCGAGTATAAACATCTTTGAGCGTCTCGACATCGGGCAAAAAGACAATGCGGAAGAATCCATCTTTCGCCTCTGTGCCGAAGCCCGAGCCATGAACAAACAGCACGCCTTTTTCGCGAAGCAACCCGAGCACGAAGTCTTCATCGGTGCCAAGTTCGCCGTTGTGCAAATTCACTTGTGCCATCGCGTAAAACGCACCTTCGGGCTTGTTGCAAGAAATGCCATCAATTTGGTTGAGCATTTGGTAGGTCGTGTCGCGTTGTGCGCGCAAGCGAGCCATCGTAGCGTCGAGGTAGGATTTCGGCAAGTTCATCGCGGCAGGAATGGCGTGTTGTGGCGACATCGGCGCACAAAGCCGCGCATCGGCTAACTTGCGAATTGCCCCCATCACTTCGGGCATGAAAGAGGCATTTGTAACCGTCATCCAGCCCAGCCGCCAACCGGGCGCAAGGTAATTTTTAGAGAGCGATTCCATCGTAACCACAGGCAAATCGTCGCCTGCTAAACTTCCCATCGGCACATGCTCGCCTTCATAAATCAACTTGTGATACACTTCATCGGCAATGACAATCAAGCCGTTTTGCCGTGCGATGTCGAGCATCGCGGAAAGCGTTTCTTTCGTGTAAAGCGCGCCTGTCGGGTTGTTCGGGTTGATAATGACCAAAAGTTTTGTGCGCGAGGTGATGAGCGATTTCAGTTCGTCAATATCAGGTTGCCAGTTGTTGTTCGGATTTTGTCGATACTTCACTTCCTTTGCGCCGATTTTGGTCGCAATGGCGGTGTAAAGCGGATAGCCAGGACTTGGCGCAAGCACTTCGTCGCCGGGTTCGAGCACCGCAGTGAACACAATGTCAGCGGCTTCGGACGCGCCGTAAGTGAAAATCACATCGTCGGGCGTAGTCGGAATATTTCGCCGTTTGGCTTCTTCGGCAACGGCTTCGCGTGCGGCTTGAATTCCTGCCGAGGGCGAGTAGCCTGAATATCCATCGCGCATGGCTTTGATATTGGCTTCAATCAATTCTTGTGGCGGTTGGAAGCCATAGAGCGCAGGGTCGCCGATGTTGAGATAAGTTACCTTCTTGCCTTGTGCTTCAATTTTCTTCGCTTCAACCACGATGTTGCGAATGGCGTATTTGTAGTTCTGTGTGCGCGATGCTGGTGTGTATGTCATAGCCGTAAATTTTTGAACTTGATAATTGTTGTGAATATAAAGTTATCTTTCTTCAACTCAACGCTTGCGCCGCATGTATCAATCGCATTATTCAAAGTTTCTTTCTGCCAATCCGAAGCGACTGCACTTCGCTGCACATAGCCATCACTATTGGCTTGATGCAACGCGAGAGGCTCACCTGCAATACTGGGACGACTCCGCACGGCTTGCCGATAAAAAATGGTCATATCTTTTTTCCGACGTTCTTCCCAAAGCGCAACGCCACATTGCGCGGCTCATCGACCTTTCATTTCCCGAACAAATCGCTTTTGCGCCAAACACGCATGAGTTTCTGGTGCGCCTGCTTTCATGCCTTGAACGCTCGCCGATTCGGATTCTCACTACTGATAGTGAGTTTTATAGTTTCTCGCGCCAAGTCTCGCGGCTTGAAGAAAGCGGAAAGGTTGTGGTGCAACGCATTCCCGTTGAGCCGTTTGAAACCTTTGAAGCGCGATTCATCAATGCTGTTTCGCAAGGCGATTACGACCTTGTGTTTTTCAGCCATGTGTTTTTCAACTCGGGCTTTGTGGTTGAACGCTTGGAAGAGATTGTTTCGGCGGTGAAGTCGGCGGAAACGCTTGTTGTGATTGATGGCTACCACAGTTTTTGCGCCGTTCCGTTTTCAATGAAGCCGATTGAATCGCGTGCGTTTTATCTTTCGGGCGGATACAAATATGCGCAAGCAGGCGAAGGCGTTTGCTTTCTTTGCGTTCCGAAGGGCGTTTCATATCGTCCGATGAATACAGGTTGGTATGCCGAGTTTGGCAGTCTTGCCAATCGTAAATCCAACGAGGTGAATTACAGCGACGACGGGTTTCGATTTTTCGGCGCAACCTTCGACCCCAGCGGCTTATATCGTTGGAACGCCGTGGGCGATTGGTTGGACGCCATGCATCTTTCCGTTGCCGAAATTCACGCCTATGTCAAAGCCTTACAGCACTGTTTTTTGGAAAAACTTTCTGCGGCGAACTTAAACTTCCTGACGATTCAGCACCTTGTGCCGAACGTTGAGATAAAATCGCGCGGGCACTTTCTTACGTTTGACGTTCCGAATGCGGAAGCGATTGAATCTGAACTTTTGAAACGTGATGTGGTGATTGACCGTCGCGGCACGCGCTTGCGCTTCGGTTTTGGGTTGTATCACACAGACGCCGATGTCAACAGGTTATTTGAACGACTGACCGATTGCAAACTGACTTGATATCGAAAAGCGTAAGGCGTAGTTCGTATATTTCCATCAAAATGAACACAGCAGTATGACGAAAATTATCCGAGACGAATCCACAACCAGCGCGTATTGGGCGGCGGTCAACACGCTTGGTGCATTGCCCGATGTGCACATTATCGCCGATGCACCGATTGGTTGCTACAACCTTGCAGGCGTTGCCGTCATTGACTATACCGACGCCATTCCTTACTTACGCAACTTCACGCCGACCGACCTCACTGAACAAGCCATTTCGTCAAGCGGCACAACCAGCATTACGAAGCAAACGATTGAAAAATTGCTCGGCACAGGCAAAACGCTCATCGTAATGTCGACCGCCGAAAGCGAAATGGTCGGGGCAGACCACACGCAGATGCTCGCCGCACAATATCCCGACATCAAATTTTTTCCATCGAATTCTCTCATCGAAGACGAATGGCAAGGGCGCGACCGCGTTTTAGCATGGTGCTTTGATAACTACGACGACGGCAAACCCGCCAATGTCGAGCGCGGAACGGTTAGCATTATCGGACCGACCTACGGCTGTTTCAACTCGCCTTCCGACCTTCACGAAATCAAACGATTGATTCAAGGCGTGGGCGGCAAAGTGAAGCGCGTCTTCCCGATGGAATCTAAACTCGCCGACATTTCCGACCTCAAGCATAGCGATGTGATTGTGGTGATGTATGAAGAATTCGGAACTTCACTTGCGAAAAAACTTGGTCGCCCGATTCTTTACGCGCCGTTTGGTCTTTATGACACCGAAAATTTTATTCGCGAGTTAGGAAGGTTGTTGGATAAAACCGAACAAGCCCAAGCGTTCATTGCCGAAGAAAAACGAACCACGCTGAAACTGATATGGGATTTGTGGCGCGGTCCGCAATCGGAATGGTTTCCGACGGTGAGTTTTGCTGTTTGTGCCTCTCACACTTACGCCAAAGGCTTGAAAAAACTTTTATCGGAAGAACTCGGCATGACGTGCGTTTTCGCTGAAAACTCCGCCACAGCCGATAACTCCGAGATTCGCCAACGCCTGCAATCCAATCCGCCGCAGTTGATGTTCGGCAGAATTGTCGACAAAATCTATCTACACGAAGTTGGTGCGAAAACTTATTTCATTCAGTCGGGCTACCCCGGTCCGTTTGTGCGACGCGCTCTGGGCACGCCGTATATGGGCTTTTCGGGTGCTGTCTATCTTGTTCAAGAAATCGTCAACATTCTTTACGACACGCTCTTTCAGTTCTTGCCCTCGCATAAATCCAACCTTGAGCTTACAGAAAGCGATACGCCAATCGAGTGGACGGCGGAAGCTAAAGCACTGCTTGCAGAGCGAACCAAGCGTGCGCCGTTTATCTCTCAAATTTCATTTAGCCGCGACCTCAAAAAGAAAGCCGAGCGATATGCACGCAATCAAGGATTGAGCACAGTTACAGAGGAAATCGTCTCAAAAGTGTCTTAACGATTTTGAACTTGCC
>CALKXI010000066.1 GCA_938003965.1 uncultured Chlorobiales bacterium | reverse complement strand
CGCTACGAAACCGCTATCAATTACCGAAACTTGCGCATGTCCGAAAACCCAAACCACACAGGCAACGAGCCTTACAACTTCATCATGATGTTCATCACGAATATGTTTGACGAAGGGCTTGTGGTTTTTCCGACGCATCGGCTTGTGCATCACCTTGAGCACTTCAACCTTAACGGCTTGCTCGAGAATCTCAATGCGTATTTTGGCATTCAAGAACTTTCAGAGAAGAAGAAGTTGAAAGCGTTTCTCGCGCTCTATCCGCACGGCGCGTTTGGACTTGTAGCGAAGGATAAAATTTTCGGCATTCATTTAGCGTCTGACCTCGACAAAGCCATTCCCGACGCCATGCCAAAAGAATTAAAGTCGCTCGATGTGGTTTTGCTTCATCATCTCATCATTGGCAAAATGCTCGGCATTTCACAAGAAGCGCAAGCCTTGCAGACGAATCTGAATTACTCCAAAGATTTTGACGAAGTGTTTGAGAAAGTTCAAAGTGGCGAGGCGCAACTGGGGTTTGTGATGAATCCGACGAGCGTTCAAGAGGTTGAAGCGGTTTCAAAAATCGGCGAAGTGATGCCACAAAAGTCGACCTTTTTCTATCCGAAAGTGCTGACGGGCGTCGTGATTAATCGGATTGTTTGATTGTCAAGCAACAAAATGTCTTATCGTTCCGACCATTGTTTGAGATGGGACAAGGATACAACCGATTCAACAGATTGACACAGATTACACACCGATGGATTCTTATGAATAGTGAGTGGTGAAAAATTGCCTGCTTCCCGTTACTCATTACTCGTTACTCATTAAACTGGATTCTTCGCTTCGCTCTGAATGACGCAACCCAGACTTAACGGTTTCACGCCTCGACTTTTGCCAGAGATTCTTTTTGTGATAATTCAGTGTTTTTTTGCATCTGCTTTTGCAAGTGTTGCAACGGTGCTTTTTTGCCTGTCAAAACGCTGTTAAGTTGGTCGCGCAAATTACGCTTGAAGATGAGGCTTGTAACCAAGTTAATCACTTTGTTGGGATTGAGAAGAACGCGCTTGATGATAGTTCGCCATTTGTAGAAGCCTAAGAAGTGTTTCATGTAGGTCACTTGATATTCCATCGGGTCGTAGTTGTCGCATCGAATCACCAAATTATGCGCGGTGTATTTGTCCCAATCTTCGTCGACAATCAAGCCTTTTTGCTTGTAGTCTTTATACATCACGGTTCCGGGGTAAGGTGTGAGGATTGAATAAATCGGCATCATCAAAAGGTTTTCGTCGACGAATTTCTCAACGGCTTTCATGTCTTCGTAGGTATCAATAGCAGGATTGGTCAGGAAATTGCCTTGAACGTTAAGTCCATGTTTTCGGCATCGTTTAATGATTTCGGCGTATTTGGCGACGTTGTTCATTTTCCACTTGTCGTAATGGTCGACGGTCTTTTGATTGACGGATTCAAAGCCGACGAGTGCCATCACGCACCCTGCTTTCACAAGGCGTTTTACCGTTTCTTCTTCTTCCAAAAAGTTGATGCTAATAAACGAACTGAACTTGATATTGCACTCGGCAAGCACGTCCAAAATTTCATACATCTTGGTTTTATTGACGCCCAAGTTTTCATCGGTGAACATGAACCATGGCTCTTTTCCGTATTTGGATTTCTTGAACCAAACGCGCTTTGCGGCTTCGATTTGCGCTTTAATGGTGTCGCGGGATTGAATTCGATAGAGCCGTCCTGTGAAGTTTGGTGTAACGCAAAAGGTGCAGGTGTAGGGGCAACCGCGCGTCATGTAAATCGGAATGGATTTGCGCGCATCGACTTTCTCGCGCTTGCTGGCTTTGAAAATGCGCTCGTAGTCAATGACAGGCACTTCTTTGACGGGCGGAAAGTCTTTGGCGTCGTAGCGCGGTTTGAGTTGTCCGAGTGCAAGGTCTTGCAAGACGAATGCCCAAAGATTTTCGGCTTCGCCACAGACGACGGCGTCGGCATGCGCTTTGGCTTCGTCGTAGTTGAACGAGACGTGAACGCCGCCCATGACAACTTTTTTGCCACGACGTCGGAATTCATCAGCAATATCGTAGGCACGTGTAACGTTCATGGTTCGCGCTGTAATTCCAACCAAATCGTAGTCGCCATCGAAGTTGATTTTGTCGCCGAAGAGTTCATCGACGAGCTCGATTTCGTGTTGTGGCGGCGTGATGCTCACGAGCACCCCAATCGCCATTGAAAAGAGCGCTTTTTGGCTTGTATCTTCTTCTTTTTTGCCTTTCGGCATGATAAACAAAATTTTGAGCGGACGAATCGATTCAGGTGGAAGCAAATCGTTGCGATAAGGAGATTTTGAGGGAATAATCGTCAGCGTTTCGGCAGCGGGGTTATCAAGATGCGCCGCACTGTCATGAACGACGGCTTGAAACGCGCTTGTGGAAAAGCCGTTTGGATTTTCCAATCCTTTTTGTTCGTTCATTTTTATCTCCTTTTTCTTGACTGATACAAATGTTCTAACGATGTTCAAAAAATAGCCTTTTAGTCGAAAGAAAGCAAGGCGAATTTCTGCAAGGTGTTCCTATCAACATTTCAGGTTGTCATTTCAGGTTGTCATAGACTATACTTTTCTGCCTTCACATTTAAGCCTACATCAAACCTTTGGCAAATACATCAACAAAGGTAGCCTCTGCTACAAGAGTCTGCGTTTCTCGCCGATGTAGGGATTTGATTGGCTTAACGGTCGTTCTTTCGGTTAGTTTATTTGCCTCTTAGTCGTTAAACTATTTGACCATCAAAAACTGCTTTCTGGTTTTACTGTGTGCTCTGTGTTTTCTTAACAAACTCAATTTGTCGGTTTGCGCCGAGTTGGACTTCCACAGTATCGCCTTCTGCAATTTCGCCCTTTAGAATTTTTTCAGCGAGTGCGTTGGTGATGTAGCGTTGCATGACGCGCTTTAAGGGACGTGCGCCGAAGGTTGGGTCGTAGCCGAGTTGCGCCAACCAATCTTTTGCCTCTTCGGAAAGCGTAAGCGTGATGTTTTGCTTTGCGGCCGTTTTCGCAATGCGTTGAAATTGAATATCAACGATTGCGGTGATTTCGTCTCGCGTGAGCGGCAGGAACATAATCACTTCGTCAATGCGGTTGAGAAACTCGGGACGGAGTTTTCGGCGCAAAAGTTCGAAGAGTTCCATGCGCATGCGTGACAGAATTTCCTGACGGTTTTCGTCGTTCATCAGCGCGGTTTGGTCTTGAATGAGTTGCGAGCCGATGTTGGAGGTCATGATGATGATGGTATTTTTGAAATTGACCGTATGCCCTTTGCTATCGGTCAGGCGTCCGTCGTCCAAGACTTGCAAAAGAATGTTGAAGACGTCGGGGTGTGCTTTCTCGATTTCATCAAGCAACACGACGCTGAACGGGCGGCGACGCACGGCTTCGGTGAGTTGTCCGCCTTCATCGTAGCCCACATAGCCGGGCGGCGCACCAATCAATCGCGAGACGCTGTAGGCTTCCATGTATTCGGACATATCGATGCGCACGAGCGCGTTTTCATCATCGAAGAGATATTCGGCTAAACTGCGCGCAAGTTCGGTTTTGCCAACGCCTGTGGTGCCGAGAAAGATAAACGAGCCAATCGGCTTGCGCTCATCGGAAAGCCCAGCTTTGGCACGGCGCACGGCTTCGGAAATGGCTTTGACCGCTTCGGTTTGACCGACAACGCGCCGACCCAGTTCGGATTCCATTTCCAACAATTTTTGCCTTTCAGATTGAAGCATCTTCGCTACGGGAATGCCTGTCCATTTCGCCACGACTTCGGCAATTTCTGTGGCGGTGATTTCTTCTTTCATCATCGCGCCATTTCTTTGAAGTTCTTCCATCTTAGCCTTGGCGGCTTCCAATTGCTTTTGGAGCGCGACAATTCGCCCGTATCGAATTTCAGCCACCTTGCCCAAATCGCCTTGCCGCTCGGCTTCCTCCGCCTCGACTTTGGCTTGCTCAATGTCGGATTTCAACTTTCGGATTTCGGTAATGACGGCTTTTTCATTTTGCCACTTGGCTTGGATTCGTGCTTGTTCTTCGCGCAAATCGGCAAGTTCTTTTTCTATTTCGGCTAATCGAAGTTCGGTGTTGTTCATCGCTCGAGATGCGTTTGTTTTAAGGTTTATTGTTTGAAACAAATTTAAGCGAATTACCGCGCTTGGCGTCTTTTCGTCTAAATCGGCGTGCGCGTTTCTGCATGATGTTTTTATGAAGCAACTGAATTGCTTACGTTTATCACAGTCCAACAATTATACTGATTTATATGGAGTTTTTCGGCATACCAACATCAAACGAAGATACCAGCAAAAAGTATAAAGAAGCCATCAAAGAGGTTCGCGTTATTATCATCAATGTTGACGGCGTTTTGACCGATGGATACATTCAATACACGGAATCGGGCGATGAAATCAAGACATTTTACGCTCGCGATGGCTTTGCGATTCGCGAAGCCATGAAACAAGGCTTGAAGGTAACGGTGATTTCAGAGCGGCCATCGCGTGCCACCCTGCGCCGCTTGATTGAACTTGGCGTAACGGACATTTACCTTGGCATTCGCAACAAGTTCGAGACCTACCAAGAGCTCAAAGTACTCTACAACGTTGAAGATAAAGAATGCCTCTACATTGGAGATGACCTTTCCGATGTGCCTATCTTAGAAAGAGTCGGATTTCCGTGTGCTCCCATCAACGCTATTGAATACTTGCGTAATCGCGTCGCATACCTTTCGCCCTACGAAGGTGGCAAAGGCTGTGTGCGCGACATCATCGAGACCGTGCTTATTGAACAAGGCAAGTGGAAATACTACAAAGAGCCATAAGCATTAGAACATCATTCCCTCTTTTTTCGTTAAGGCGATTCAGGCAGAATCGCTTTTGCTTTTTGCATTGAACAAGCACAGCAGAATGTTTACATTCGCCTTCTAAACGCATACTGCGCAATTAAACCACGCTTAACTATGACAACTGAACTTGAACAACGCCTTGTTGAAATTTTCGGCGCAAATACGCTTTTCGTCAAAGAACTTTTCGTCGAATATGAATCGAATCCGAACGCTGTTAAAGAAAATTGGCGAGCCTTTTTTGAAGACCTAAAATCGAACAGACTCAACCTTCTTGCGCTCGAGACCGATAAGCAACGAAGCGCGCACTTTTTGCAGAAATCGCTCTTTGGAAATGGACAAGAAAACGGTCATGCAGAAAATGGAAAATCCGATAGCGCAAGTGCTCAATCTACCAAAGCCATATCGGCGCAAGTGGCGCAACGCCTCACATCGAGTTTTGCCTCGCTTGAAGCAGCAGGATTAACGCAGGAAGACCAAGCCATTGCGCTTTCAGGCGTGCCGCTCCGCATTGCTGAAAACATGGAGCAAAGCCTTTCTGTGCCAACAGCAACCTCGTTTCGCGTGATTCCCGTTAAGGTGTTGGAAGAAAATCGCGTCATTCTTAACCAACACCTTTCGGCTATTTCCAGAGGCAAAGTGGCTTTTACGCACATCATTGCTTGGGCAATTGTTCAAGCGATTAAAAAATATCCATCGCTCAACTGCACATATGCTTATGTTGACGGAAAATCATACAAGATTGTTCACAAGCACATTAACCTTGGGCTTGCCGTTGACATCACGAAGAAAGATGGCACGCGCTTGCTTGTTGTACCCAACATCAAGGCGGCAGAGACGATGAACTTTTCAGAATTCTTTGATGCCTACAACTTGCTCATCAAAAAAGCGCGTGAAAACAAACTTGCGCCCGATGATTTCATCGGCACAACGGTTTCGCTCACCAATCCTGGAACGATTGGCACGGTTGCCTCTGTGCCGCGCCTGATGATGGGGCAAGGCGTGATTATCGCCACAGGCGCGATTGATTACCCTGCCGAGTATCAAGCCATGTCGCAAACGCTTCTGACGCAACTCGGCATTAGCAAGGTTATGCAAATGACTTCTACCTACGACCACCGCATCATTCAAGGCGCAGAGTCAGGCGAAATGCTGGCGGCAATTCACAAAATGCTCACAGCCGAAGACGAAACATTTTACGACACGATTTTTTCCGACCTCAAAGCCCCGTATCGCCCTTGGCGCCGACAAGTTGATAAAAATCCGCTCTCGCTTGGCGGCGCGCCACGCACCGAAGAACTCATTGAAAAACAAGCTCGCGTCATGCAAATGATTAACGCCTATCGCGTGCGCGGACATCTGATTGCGAACATTAACCCGCTTGGCTACGAACCAAAATATCACCCCGAACTCGACCCCGAATTTTATGGCTTTACAATGTGGGATTATGACCGCGAGTTTCTCTCGATGAGTTTCGGAAAAAAGGACACGATGACGCTCCGAGAAATCGTCAGATTGCTCCGTTCGGCTTATTGCGAAAAAATTGGCGTCGAGTTCATGCATATCCAATCAATTGAGCAAAAACGATGGATTCAACAACACATTGAGGACAAAGAGCGACAAGTTCAATTCAGCCCCGCCGATAAAATTGAAATCCTCAAAAACATCATTCGCGCCGAAGGCTTCGAGCGATACTTGCAAACCAAGTTTCTTGGGCATAAACGCTTTTCTGTTGAAGGCGGTGAAACCGCAATCGCCATTATGGATTACCTCGTCTTGGAATCCACGAAATACGGCACGAAGGAAGTCGTTGTCGGAATGGCGCATCGTGGCAGAATCAATGTGCTGACAAACGTAGTTGGCAAGCCATATGAGACGCTCTTTGCAGAGTTCGAAGGCAAGCCGTTGCCAATGTCGGAAGGTGAACTTGCGCAAGGTTCAGGCGATGTGAAGTATCACTTAGGCGCAACTGGCGTGCGGACAACTGACGACGGCAAAACGGTGCGCGTCTCGCTCTCACCGAACCCAAGCCATTTGGAAGCCGTTAATCCCGTCGTCGAAGGTATTGTGCGCGCCAAGCAAGACCGCGCGGGCGATGTCGAGAAAAAGGAAATTCTGCCGATTCTGATTCACGGCGATGCGGCGTTTGCTGGTCAGGGCGTCGTAGCCGAAACGCTCAACATGTCGCAACTGCGCGGCTACGGCACTGGTGGCACCATTCACCTCATCATCAACAACCAAATCGGATTTACCACCACGCCCGAAGACGCACGCTCGACGCTTTACGCCAGCGACGTCGCTAAAATGATTCAAGCCCCAATTTTCCACGTCAATGGCGACGACCCCGAAGCCTGTATCCGCGTTGCGAAACTCGCGCTCGATTATCGCATGACGTTCAAAACCGACGTCGTTATCGATATGCTCTGCTTCCGCAAGTATGGACACAACGAAGGCGACGACCCCAGTTACACCCAACCGCTTCTCTACGAGAAAATCAAAACGCACCCCGGCGTGCGCGAAGTCTATGCCAATCAACTGATTCGTGAAGACGTTATCACTAAGGAACAAGCCGACGCGCTCACTGAAGCCTTCAAGCGTGAATTAGACCTTGCCCATGAGCGCGCTAAACAAGTCGTCACCAAAGAGCAAATCCAATCGCTCGGCAAAGTCGACCTCATGCTTGCCGTCGAAGACGCCCAAATCGCTGAAAAGTACCGCCAACGCAATCCCGATACTCGCGTCGAACTCTCAACGCTTCAAACCGTTGCAAAAGCCTCTTTCACCTTCCCTGACGGCTTCAATGTTCACCCGAAATTGCTTCAACAATTTTTCAAAAAGCGCGAAGGCGCATTAGAGCCGAATGCCTTGAATTTCCAAGTAGATTGGGCGTTTGCGGAAACCTTAGCCTTCGGCTCGCTTTTGCTTGAAGGCTATCCTGTGCGACTTTCAGGACAAGATTCCACACGCGGAACATTCTCGCAACGGCACTTGGGCGTCGTTGATGTTAAAACGGGTTCAGAATACATCATGCTTCAACACATCGCGCCGAAATTTGCACCCTCGCAAGCACCGTTTTATGTCTATGACAGTTTCCTTTCTGAATACGCCGTGATGGGATTTGAGTTTGGATACAGCGTTGCCGACCCGCTCGCGCTCGTAATGTGGGAAGCACAGTTCGGCGACTTTGCAAACGGCGCGCAAATCATCATCGACCAATTTCTCGCTGCCAGTGAGTCCAAGTGGGGACAGCCGTCGGGATTAGTGCTTTTGCTTCCGCATGGCTACGAAGGACAAGGTCCTGAGCACTCCTCTGCCCGCATTGAGCGTTTCCTCCAACTCTGCGCTGAAACCAACATGCAAGTCTGCAACTGCACCACGCCCGCACAGTATTTTCATCTCTTGCGCCGACAAGTGCTGGCAGGCAACATTAAGCCGCTCGTGATTTTCACGCCGAAAAGTCTGCTCCGCCACCCGCTTGTGCTCTCGCCCATGTCGGAACTTGTCGAAGGAAAATTTCACAATGTTTTGGACGATGTCGAGGAGATTAAAAACCCGCGCCGCGTTCTTTTTTGTAGCGGAAAAATTTTTTACGACTTGCTCAAACAGCGTTCCGAAATGGGCGTGAAAGACGTCGCCATTTTGCGCATTGAACAACTTTATCCATATCCGCAACGCCGCGTTCGATATTTGCTCGAAAAGTATCAATCCGCCAATGAAATTTGCTGGGTTCAAGAAGAGCCGAAAAATATGGGCGCGTGGAGTTTTATTGCACCACGTCTTTTTGAAGAACTCAAACAGCCGCGACAAATTCTGCGCTATATTGGCAGAGTTGCCGCCGCAAGTCCTGCAACAGGCTTTCTCAAAAAGCACGAAGCCGAACAAAAAGCCATCTGCCTTGAGGCCATGCTCTAATCAATCAAAATAAGACTATTCCCATGACGACAACCCTTGTTCAAGATGCGCCGAAACTCGCCACGCCCCCTCATCAAGCATTTCCTTCGGAGATTGAAGACATGCAAAGCGATACGCATACTTGGATTTGCACCGAGTTTATTTCTGCGCTACGCGCGCTTTTTTCAGAGGACCCTGATGTTACAGTTGGTGGCGACACAGGCTTTTACTGGAACGCCCAAGACGACCGCGACCGCCTCGTCCCCGATGCCTACCTCATTCGCAACGCAGGCAAACACCCTCGCAAAAGCTGGAAACTCTGGGAAGAAAAATCCCTCTACCCAACCCTCTCCATCGACTTCGTTCTCGAAGTGTGGAGCGACAGCAACTCCCTTCCCGAAAAACTTGAAAAGTTCGTCCTCTATCAACGCTTGGGCGCAAAAGAATATCTTCAACTTGACACCCCAACCGACACGCTCTTTGCCCATCGCTTGAATCACGACGGACTCTACACCGCTATTGCCACCAACGAACACGGACGCTTGCCCCTGCATTCGCTCAACGCTGAAGTCATCTACGAAAACGGCTTAATTCGCCTTTATCGCAACAACCAAAAAATCCTCACGCTCTCCGAAGCACAAGCCGAACTCGACGCCTTACGCAACGAACTCGCTCAACTCAAAAAATCTTCTCCATCACAACCTTGACCAACGAACCATATACACAAGTTTCCTTACCGATTGGCGAAGAACACTTCGAGGTCGCCATCGCTTTACTTCATCAACTCGGATTTGAGAGTTTTCTCGAAGAGGGCGACCTACTTCTCGCCTACCTTCCTGCAAGCGAATGGACAAACGAAAAACGCTCGGAACTTGACTTGCTGGTTTCTTCTCTTGTTGGAAAATCTCTCGACTTCAAAACTGAAACGATTGAACCGCAAAACTGGAACGCACAGTGGGAGTCGTCATTACAGCCGATTGAGATTGACGATTGGCTTCTCATCGTTCCGCACGGCAATTTCCCAGCGTCAAAGCCGAATCAACTTGTTGTGGAAATCAATCCGAAAATGTCGTTCGGAACAGGCTATCACGAAACCACACGCTTAATGCTTCGGCAAATGCGCACCCTTGTTCAGCCCGACGACCGCATCTTGGACATTGGCACAGGCACAGGCGTTTTGGCAATCGTGGCGCGCAAACTCGGCAACCAAAATCTCATCATTGCTTGCGACAACGACGAATGGGCAGTGCTCAACGCCAAAGAAAATTGCACCATCAACCGCACTGAAAACATCGACGTGCTTTATCTTGACGCGCAAAATGGACTTGAGTCGCTACTCTCGGCACATCACATTTCGCTCATTCTTGCCAACATCAATCGTCCTGTTCACGAAAAATTGCTTCCAACGCTCGCACGGCTTTCGCCGCGCTCAAAAGTGCTCCTTTCGGGCTTGCTCAAATACGACGTAGATTGGCTGAAAAACTTGCTTGATAGCATTAACTTTGAACTCGTTCGCCTTTCAGAAGAAGGCGAATGGATTTGCGCACTCACTCAAAACAAACAATTTAACTCACTCGCACCTTGACACGCATTGCCACGATTGACATCGGCACAAACACCGCGCTTTTGCTCATCGCCGATTTAGACTTCGCTTCGCAAACCCTTCACACGATTTACAATCATCAAGAAATCATTCGGCTTGGAAAAGGTGTCGATAAAGACCGCCGAATCAATCCTGATGCGATTGAGCGACTGCTGAACTGCTTGCGATTCTATCGCTCGCTCATTGAACAGTATGATGCTAAACTTATTCGGGCTGTGGCGACGAGTGCTGTGCGCGACGCGCTCAATCGTGATGAAATTTTACGCCTTGTCCGCTCACAAATCGGCATTGAGATTGAACTGCTTTCAGGCGACGCCGAAGCCGAACTTACTTTTCAAGGCGCAATCGCGGGTTGGCAAAATCTTCTCGAGCCGTTTTTGGTCATTGACATCGGTGGCGGCTCAACGGAACTTATCTTGGGAGACAGCAATAGGATTCGCGACAAGGTCAGCCTCGACATCGGTTCTGTGCGTTTGACCGAACGATTTTTCCATGCTCAACCGCCTTCCGATGAAAGTTTCGCGCAGGCTCATTCATTTTTGATTGATGTTTTTTCAAACGAACTTTCGCGCTTCATTTCAGGACGCGAGAGCGTGATTGGCGTCGCAGGAACAATCGTTACGCTTGCCGCACAAGCACAAGGTTTGAAGCAGTTTGAGAACGAAAAACTTCACGGCTACCGGCTTGCTTATTCGAGCGTTGAGTCGCAACTTCATTTTTTCAAAACGCATTCTATTGATGAAATCGTCGCCGCAGGCGTTGAAAGCGGCAGAGCCGATGTGATTACCGCAGGCACCATGATTTTATGGACGTTTATGCGCATCTTTGGCGTAAAGCAACTTACCGTTAGCACACAAGGCTTGCGCTACGGCGTTGCAATGCGCGAACTTCGCCACAGTCTTGCTTAACACTTCAAATTGATTTTAACGATGATTCAAGCACGAATTACCGAAACGCTCACGATTGGCGACCATCAACCGCTCGCACTCATTGCAGGTCCGTGCGTGATTGAAAGCGAATCCTTCACGCTCAAAATGGCAGAATCGATTGTTGCGATTTGCGCACGGCTTCACGTGCCGTTTATTTTTAAGTCGTCGTTTGATAAGGCGAATCGCTCGTCGGTCAATGGCTTTCGCGGCGGCGGCATGGACGAAGGGTTGAAAATTTTAGAGAAGGTTCGCAGAGAAATCGGCGTGCCTGTTCTGACCGATATTCACGAAAGTTATCAAGCCAAGCCTGTTGCAGAAGTGGTCGATGTGCTTCAAATTCCGGCGTTCTTGTGTCGGCAAACGGATTTGCTTTTAGCGGCGGCGGCAACGGGGAAAGCGGTTAATGTCAAGAAAGGTCAATTTCTCTCTCCGCCCGAAATGAAGAATGTCGCCAAGAAATTGGAATCGGGCGGCGCAACGAACATCTTGCTTACCGAGCGCGGCACAACTTTCGGCTACAACAATCTTGTCGTCGACTTTCGCTCACTGCCACAAATGCGTGCGTTAGGCTACCCTGTTGTGTTTGACGCCACGCACAGCGTTCAAATGCCAGGCGGACTGGGCGAAAAATCAGGCGGCGACCGCCGATACGCACCGATTCTGGCTCGCGCCGCAGTTGCGGTCGGCTGTGACGCACTCTTCATGGAAGTCCACGAAAACCCTGACATCGCACCCAGCGACGGCGCAAACATGATTTTCCTTTCAGACCTTGAACCCATCTTAACGCAACTGCTCAAACTTCGCGAAGCCTTGTCAAACAGTGACGCCTATCACACATCCATTTGACAATTTCACTTAATTAGAGTAAATTTGTTACTCAATATATCATTGATTCAGTTACTCTAAATCATTGCTTTCGTGTTAGACTCGTTGGTCACATCTAAAACGCGCATCAAACTGCTCTTGAAGTTTTTCCTCAATCAGGAAACGCGAGCCTATTTGCGCGGACTTGCTGAAGAGTTTGGCGAATCCACAAACGCCGTGCGCGTTGAACTTAATCGACTAACTGAAGCAGGATTTCTGACGACACGCGACGACGGGCGCACGAAACTCTACCAAGCCAATCCCAAACACCCGCTGTTTCCTGAACTGCATAGCCTCGTCAAGAAGTATTTAGGCATTGACCAGCTCATCGAGCGCGTGCTTTCGCGTTTAGGTTCGGTTAAGTTGGCGTTTATCACAGGTGATTATGCTTCGGGCAAAGATTCCGGGATTATTGACCTGAC